>NZ_JBALOV010000027.1:0-78521 GCF_036965045.1 Bacillus sp. JJ1533
ACCGGAAGACCTTCCATATTACCATCTTGACCAGTAACGCTAGCTAGGCAAAAGATATGAGACCGATCCAATTCGTTCAACACTTTCGAATGACTTTGGCCACCTAAAAGACTTACCTTCTCTTCAAGTCCTAAGCGGGCAATTAAAGCCGTCAACTCTTCCCGCTCGGCTCCTTCACCAATGATTGTCAAATGAAAATTAGGAATTTGCTTCTGAACGATTGAGAGTGCTTGAATTAAATGGTTATGCCCTTTCTTCTCAACAAGCCGACCAACGGAAATTAAACGAATTTCACCATTGTCCAAGGTTCGCGGTCGAAATCTAAACGATAAATCCACGCCCAAATGACAGACAATCACTTTTTCAGTTGGGCACCCAAGTGCAATGAGTTGTTGTTTTATGGCCTCTGATGGAACAGCGAATAATTCCCCAACTTCAAATAATTCGATATATTGCTTCATTTTCTTCGGGGTTCTATTCGGATATTGCCGGGCATCGTACCCATGGATAAAGGTAAGCATCGGAATACCCAGCTTCTTTTTGGCCGATAGAGCGTATAGCGCACTAGGACCAAAGTGAGCGTGAATTAAATCTACACGGCTCTGTTCCAAGGCTTTTGCCAAGTCCGCCTTATTATGAATCTCTATCAAATCTAAGGCAGGAAACAAATGTTCATTCTTCCGTTTACTTGTAAATACTACATTCCGAAACCATTGATTTTGTACAATCTGCCGAAGAACAAAGGTTTCACTTAGATGTAGGAATTCTTTCGTTATGTGTCCGATTGTTTTCATTATGGATCCCTCCCGTCTTTGCTAGTGATGCTTCAAATTATTATTTAGAAATTCATAGACCAACTCCAAATTATTTTCAGGATTTCGACCTATTCTTTTGTTAAATTCATGTACAAACGGCCGTGGATTTTTCAACATATCCTCATAATAAACATCAATAATATCCTGCTTATCGATACCAAAATTATGTCGATAATAATATAGGTTTTTTAAATAAATAGTTAATATTTCATCCGCTGTCTTTCTGTTCATTTTTTTTTGACGGTAATCTAAAGAATAGACCGAAGATTCAAAGGGTCTATGAACAAAAACATAGGTAATATCAGCTATTTCCTCAAAATAAGGTTTCCAGATTTCAAATGTTAATAGCGTTCTGGGGTCTTTAAGTCCCCAAACAGGTTTTACTTGATTCGATAAAAAAGCGTGAATTTGTTCTGATGGGAAACTGGATTTGATCACCTGATCTCTTGTAGGCGGGTTCCAGACTCCACCACCGATACTATTCAGCAACATATCGTTCATTTCGACGAAATCCTGATTCTCAAAATATCCTTTCTTATTATGACGGCTTGGCGGTATTAAGTTGTTCCCCATATGAATGCCCAAATGATGCATCACCCCAGCTGTAGCGCTGGAGCCAGATCGATGAAGACATAACACAAGGAATAATTTACTTTTTTCAGCCAAAACTTTCCCTCCCCAATGATTGATTGATATTCGCTTGGCTATTTGCTAAAGTTATAGACCACAAATGGAAATTTAGCAAAACCATCATCTGTCTAAAAAGATGAAAAAGACTTTAAAAAGGACCATTGCGAGTCATACTTGAGATTCGCAATGGTGTCTTTCCCTCTACTTGTTATTGTTCCCAATCAAGATTTTCACCCAAAATTTCATATAACCGCTGATTGTGCGGTTTAAAGTAATCAATAAGGTGCTTCCTCATAACGTCATCCATCTTTGAGTAATGGCCTGCATTGTATTTTTTTCCCTTGTTTAACTCCCAGACTGGCAAGTTTAAGAAATGGAGCACTCTATCGAAAACGGTTAATGGATCATAAAAAAAATCTTCACTTTTGACGATCAAAAACTGTTTTTTAGGGAACTTCTCCATCCAGGCTTTTAGTTGATCAACATAGATGCCTCTGGATAAATAGGAGTAATGTTGATGATTATAACTGTAGTAATTTTCATCCTTCATCATCTTCTCTTTTTCGCCTTGTAATCTCGCAGCTTCTTTTTCAATAGCTTCTTCAAAAGATAATGTTTCTGCCCCCAACCTTATTTCATGTTGAAAATGTGAATAAGCTCTGTCGACCGGGTTTCTCAACATGACTATGATCTTCACTCGTGGCATCATTTCTGATATTCTCTGAGGAGCATGGGGATGGAAAATATAATAAGGACTTGCTTCTCCGGTAATTAGATTAGGGTTATTTTCAAATACCAGTGGGAAATGTTTTCTATACCAAGCAATACCTTTCTCAAATTGATAATCAAAAAAATGAACTTCTTTCTTCTTAGCTGGTACTACATTTGGATGTTTTATTAAATAATTATACAGTGATGTGGTTCCGCATTTTTGAGCCCCGATTATAAGAAAATCCGGCATTCGTTGTTGTTCAATCATTTTATTCATTATCCCCCTCCTTATCACTCATCAAAAACTCTATAGGTTGAACATATCTCTATATTATTTTTATGCTCGGTTGATTAAACATGGAATAGGCCTTATACTATTTTTACACCTAGATTTTTACCTTTGCCCATACGCTAACCGGATCCCTGTAATTTGAAGAGTGTATTGTTAACAAAGTGCATGAATGCCCCCGAAAGATTTTCGAAAAAACGAAGAAAAGTAGGCTTAACGAAAGCTTGCTTTTTTATAGGCAAAAAGCCCAGAAAAACTTTTTCAAGTCCCTCATATCTGCTCCCCCAATGCATTCCTATAGAAAACATTTCATGTTTCAATACTACACAAAACTAGATTCTATACACATTACCGTTTGTTGGTAAGCTTTTACCAAAGTTTAATATTCGCATACTTTTATCAGGTGGTATTCCGAATTATAGCCCATGCAGTTGCAGCAATGTCACAATTTACAGCAGTATGGCAATTTTATGTGACTGGTGCCGTTTTAGGTTTGGCTGTAGCACTTGTTTTTGTTATCCCTGCACCGATTATGGTTGGGAACTGGTTTCAAAAGAAGGTTGGACTAGAAATGGGAATTGCGGTGTCATTTTAAGGAATTGGCGGGCAATCATGAACCCAATTATCTCATCTTCTATTGAAAACTTTGGATGGAGAAATGCGTATCTAATAATGGCAGGAATCGTACTTTTACTTGTTTTGCCGTTTACATTATTTGTTAATAACTTTAAACCTGCAGACATTGGACTAAAGCCATTTGGTTATGAAGAAAACAGCCAAGTAGCAGTCAGCGCTTGGGGTGATAACTTTTTTAGACAACTCGGAAATGGTACTGATACTACCAGTAATGTTCCAATAACTGTTATCGGGCTTAACAATACTACCGCTATTACATTCTCATCTTGTTAACCACGATGAGGCTTGTTACCTCATTCATCCTATTTTTCCGCTGAATATATTTTATTAACTATTATGTACTGGAGGTCATTTTAGAATATAAGAAAAAAAGCTAAAGGTAAGCTCACCTTTAGCTTTTTCTCTGCATTTACTCCTCCTTTTCCCCTTGTAATGTGTATATTTTTTGCACAAGCCTTACATAATCAGCTTCCTTTGCAATATCAAAGCGCTCACTGGCAACCTCAAGCCCATATGCTGACTCTGATTGTAGCATCATCTTGATCGCATCGGTTAACTGCACCTCAGAACCAACTCCAGGTTTTGTCTGCTCTAAGCATGAAAAAATGTCTGGCTTCAAAATATATCTTCCTGTAACAGCAAGGTTTGAGGGTGGATTCGTTTTTGGTTTTTCAACTATATCAGAAATTTTATATAAATTATCTTTTTCCTTTTTTTCGACTTGAATGACTCCATAGCTTTTCAAATATTCTTCATCCACCTGTTGTAAGGCTATGACATTTTTACCATATTCATTATAAGAGTCTATTAACTCCTCTAATGGATTTTGTTTAGTAGAAAGGTAAATTTCATCCGGTAGCAAGATCGCAAATGGATCGTTTCCAACAAATTCCTTCGCTAATAAAACGGCATGCCCTAACCCCTTTGGATAGAACTGCCTCATATAATAAATTTTCACTTTCGGAAGCTCCAATGTGTTGAGGAGGTGTTTTTTATTTTGTTGCTCTAAAAATGCTTCTAATTCTAGGGATCTATCATAATAATCGACAATTAAGTTCTTGGTACGTGAGACAATCATTAAAATCTGCTCAATACCTGCTTTCACAGCTTCTTCGACAATGTAATCAATAGCTGGTCGACCTGCAATAGGGAGCATTTCTTTAGGAAGTACTTTCGTCATTGGTAATCCCCGTGTTCCAAACCCAGCTGCTGGAATAATAGCCTTTTTAATCATTTAGTTGTCTCCCCCCTTCTGTTATTATTCAATTTATTCACGAGTGCTTTACGAGGAAGTTGTCCACCTTAGAAAGGGCGACTAAATGAGAAAAACGCATAACGTTTATTAGTAAGGAATATGGTAGTTTTTAAACTAAAAAAACCACGGTTTCAAAATCCCTAGGCTACTTACGCATAGTATTTTTTATAAATGCTTGTTTATGAAATATGATGCGTTTCCATATCTAGAGGGCAATTTCTTTATTTTAATTAAATTATGTAGTAGAGAAGCGTTGATCACCTTCTCCATATATTTTCATTAAAATATTTACCTTCGATTCTTTTTTCTTCCTTGCTTCACGGTAGTTTTCCGATAGTCCTAAAAGTCAATATTGTGATCCTGCTTTATGAAAGAACAAAAAGCTACCCATATTTGAGTAGCCTAAAATTACTATATAAAATTAATTCATCATTTCATTAGCATGCTGTGTTTCCTCAAGCCTTCGAAGTCTTTCTTTAGCACGTCGGATTTCCTTCTCACCGTTTTCTCCAGAATTTTCAACTATGCGTAATTGTTCTTTCGCAAGTAATACCAAGTTCTGTGCATGCTGGAACCGCTCTAGGTCATCATTTCCTTGTGTTTCGATTACTGCTTTCTCGGCTTCATCGACCGATTGGATAAATAGATGTGTTCCATTTTCCATTAACTTCTTCCCCTTCAAAAAGTAGTAGTACAAGTCCTTCCACCTGAATACACTGTTGAGACAAGTTTTTTTCAAGGAGTGTAGAGAGTGGGAGTATTGTTAAGTTATGTTTTATTAGGTCTAAGTCTAGCGGCACCAATAGGACCTGTTAATGCTGCACAATTAGACCGGGGTATAAAATTTGGCTTTTTACATGCATGGTTAGTTGGTGTTGGTGCTGTTCTAGCTGATGGGGTTTATATGCTGGTCGTTTACCTTGGACTAGTGTCGTTTATTAATACCCCATTTATTCAAACATTCTTATGGTTATTTGGGTGTTTTGTTTTAATCTACACTGGGATAGAGAGCCTTTTAAGTGCCGGAAAAATCAATATGCAGAGTTCCAGAAATCTGGAACCTGCTTCTAAAGCTTTTTTGTCCGGTTTTATCATGTCAATTACAAATCCGTTAACCATATTATTCTGGTTAGGGATCTACGGTTCTGTATTAGCTAAAACAGCCGCAACATCAACAAATAGTGAGCTTATCATTTACAGTGCAGCTATTTTCTGTGGTTTATTGCTCTGGGATGTAACCATGGCCACGATAGCAAGTGGGTTCCGGAGAATTTTAACATCACTTCTGTTAGCACTCATATCGATCATATCCGGCCTATCACTCATTGGTTTCGGTATTTATTTTGGAATCCAAGGTATCACACTTTTGCTAAGTTACTAAGGTTTTTCAAGCTTTTCAAACAATGTTCCCATACTCATGGCATCTTTCTTTTTCCATCCTGCATTTTTAACAAATGCAAATATACCAATAATCAAGACAAAGCCTAAACTAATAAAGAAGCCTGGACGAATTTCCTTACTAAATAAGGTGCCACTAACGGCAAGCAATATGAACAGCATACCCAAATAATATTTCAGTTTCCCAAGGAATCCAGGCTTTAATAGGCGATTCGCAGACAATAAGATAAACAGCCAATTGTATAACAGCATAAGTCCTGCACCAGTTGTTATATATTCATAAATGCTATCTGGCATTAAGAGTGAACTGATGATGGACGCGAGTAGTCCCGAAGCCGTTAATAGAAAGGCTGGTAAAGGTACCTTTAATTTTCCTTTTTTCGAAAAGATTTTTGGAGCATCTCCATCTTCTGACAGATTGACTAATATACTGGTTACCCCATAGAGGGCCGCAACCATAGTGGAGAAACCACCTATAATGAGGGCCCCATTAAAAATATCTGCAACAAGTGGGATATTATAATTATCAAGAGCCACAACAAAGGTGCTTTCTTCTCCTGTAAAAACATTCCATGAGACAAGCATAATAGCAAGTCCAATTGATCCTAAATAAATGATCGTCAATAGAAGAATCATTATCTTTCCAGCCTTTGGGGCTTCACTTTTATCCTTAAGCTGGGTTGCCATTAGACCCATCACTTCAATTCCACCAAATGCATAATAGGCAAAAATTAAAGCTGACCAAAGCCCCATGATTCCTTTTGGAAAATATTCAGTTGGAAATTGAGGCTCACGTATTCCATCGATCGCACCTGTGACTGCCAACACTCCAATGACGATAAACATCAGAATGGCAGATATTTTAATGAGTGCAAAGACATTCTCAAGTTTATTGATACCGCTGGTCCCAATTAATAAAACCCCTAACCCTAATACTCCATAGATTGCAGCAAAAATCCAAAGCGGAATATTCGGAAACCAAAACTTTGTAAAAATGGATAATGCCGTTAACTGACTTCCCATAATAAGGATCTCAGCACTCCAATATATCCATCCAATACTAAAACCTGCCCAGTTTCCAAAAGCTTGTTTCGCATAGGTACGAAATGCCCCTTTTTCAGCCTTCTTTGCAGTTAATTTAGCTAAGCCATCATATACAAAGTAGGTTCCAATAGCAGCTATAACAAATAAAATCAAGATAGAAGGGCCAGCCGTGCGTATGCCAATACTAGACCCTAAAAAAAAGCCTGTACCTATTGTACACCCGACACCAAATAAAGAGAGCTGCCACCACTTAATCTTTTTCTCACTTTTTTCTTTCGCCATTTTCCCCTACCTCTTTACTTTTTGGAATAAAGAATCTGTTCTGACCCGCTTCGGTGGCTTAATGAAAAATAATACAAGTATAGATGCAATTACCGAAATTCCTGTTACAGAGAAAAACAAAATATCATGTGAAAGCTTCATTAATATTGCGAATACAGGAGGGCCCACAGCAACACCTATAAATCGAAAACTACTATAAATAGAGGTAATAGTGCCTCTTTCATCTTTTTCTGTACCATTTGTAATGAGTGCATCCAAACTTGGAAGAGCTATTCCAATGCCTACTCCACAAACAACAAGAGCAGCTAAAAAAATATATAGGTTTTCGGTATAACAAATCCCAAAAACAGCCAATGTAGATCCAAAAACCCCTGTAAAAATGATCCATTTGATTACATTTTTATCATCACCTAGCTTCTTTCCAGTGATGAATGAAGCGAGGCAAAGGGCACCAAGTGGAATTGCAAGGATGAGACCTTTCTTAATTCCATCAATCCCGTATTTGTCCTCCAAAATCGAAGATAAAAAGAAGAGCATACCAAAAAGAATGTAAAAACATATAGCTCCAACAATAAAGATAGAAATCAGCCATCGTCCCTCTTCCTTAAGGGTACGCATAATTTTTTTCAGAAAAAAAGCAAAGCTTGAGGTATCTACCTCATCGTCCTTTGGCGTTTGAACCATAAATTGAATCAAAAGAATTGAAATCAAACAAAAAATTGGAAAAGCAAAAAAAGGCAAATACCAAATCATAGCAGCCAATATTGCACCTAAAATTGGGCTTAGCACTTTTCCAAAGGTATTGGATGTTTCGATTAATCCTAGTCCGGTATTCACATCTTTTTCACTTTTACACATATCCCCTACCAATGGTAAAACAATCGGTGAAGCTCCAGCTGCTCCAACACCTTGTAATAGTCTTCCTATTAGAATTAAGATATAAGGGCTTTCGAATAACCACGAAGCTAGCCCTGAAAGTAAACCTCCAATCCCAGCAATAATTAAGCTTGGGATGATCACTTTTTTCCTTCCGATTCGATCAGAGAGAAAACCAGCAATAGGTATTAAAATAATCGCAACAACCGAATATATCGTAATGATCAAGCTTGATTGAAAAGAAGAAATAGCGAGTTCCTTTTCCATGATTGGTAAAACTGGAATCAGCATAGAATTGCCCAAGGTCATGACTAATGGGATGGATGCAAGCGAAAGCACGCCCCATTTCTCTTTTTTGTGCATTCTCCTATCTCCTTCGGAATTCTAATCGTTTATATCAAGATTAACCTATCCTTAAACATCCCTTACTATGCATAAAGGGTTTAAATTGATGTGGCCAGATGAAATGTAAAAATGCCAGAAATAAATAAAGATAATCGACTTCAATAATAAAATGCAAATAAGTTGGAAAATTTATTACTAACACAAAATGAGGTGAGTAGAACAAATGCCAAAGATTAATTTAAATGGAGTAAGTCTGTACTATACCATTAAGGGAAAAGGGGTACCTATCGTTTTTATTCATCCACCTGTACTTACTTCCGTTAATTTCAATTACCAATTAGACGATTTATCTAAAAACTTTCAAGTCTTAACCTTTGATATTAGGGGGCACGGAAGAAGTAGTTATTCAAGTCATCCTATAACTTATCAATTGATTGTTGATGATATCAAACGTTTGTTGGACTATCTTGAAATAAAAAAAGCATTTATTTGCGGCTATTCAACCGGAGGATCTATCGCATTAGAATTTTTGATAACATCAGCCGATCGAGCTTTAGGAGGAGTTGTCATTGGAGGAATGTCAGAAGTATTGGATCAGTCGTTACGAAAGAAGATTTCATTAGGTGCTAAGCTTGCGAATGCTGGAGCTGTACCATTATTGGCGTGGTCTATATCGTGGAGCAATTCAAAAAATACACTAAAGCTGTTTAAGAAAATGGTTACAGAAGCTCGAAAAGGAGATTCAAGAAACATCGAGCAATACTATCGGTATAGCTTGGATTATAATTGTACTAACCAATTGAATCAAATCGCCCTTCCCGTTTTATTAATTTATGGAAAAAAGGATAAGCCATTTCATTCTTACGCGAAGCAATTGCATAAAAAATTACCTGTTAATGAATTAAAGTTTATTGAAAATGCTGATCACCATATACCAACTGATGCTGCAAAAGAATTAAATGAATTAATATTTCAATTTGTAAGTTTACAACACAACAATAATGAAGATGATTAATTAAAAAATATCCACAAAACCTCAAACTGTCATTATGGATGGTCCATAATGTATGAACCACTTGCACTATTGGACTTAAATTACGCTAGGTGACAAACTAACCATTCCCAAATAAACCATTCATATAAACATATCATCGCAATCATGTAACAAACACCAAAAGATGCCAGAAACTACTTTCTCAAAAATTACCATGACTTTTGATTACTATGCAGGTTTCTTTAAACATTTATTAGTTACGATGAAAAAATTGAAATATAAAAGCATTTAAACATCACAAACACTTGGGTAAATTAATAAAAAATGTTATAATTAGTATCAGATACTAAAACCAGGTATAATAAAAAGTGAAATAAAATTTTTTATGCTGTTATGGAGGTAACAATGGAGGACTTAATTCAATTAGAAGGTAAAAATATCGTCGTTATGGGCGTAGCGAATGAAAGAAGTATTGCATGGGGAGTTGCTGAATCCCTTTATAAAGCTGGGGCAAAAGTCATTTATACATATCGTCTAGATCGTTCACGTGAAAAGTTGGAAAAATTATTAGAGAAATACAACTACCCTGCTGAAATGATTGTTAGATGTGATGTGAATAGTGATGAAAGTATTGCACAAGCATTTACTGAAATTGGTGAAAAAGTAGGAACGATTCACGGCTTAGTACACTCTGTTGCATTCGCCAATGCAGATGACTTAAAAGGTGATTTTATCGATACATCAAGAGATGGATATGCGTTTGCACAAGACACGAGTGCCTACTCATTAGTGGCAGCAGCAAAAGCAGCTCGACCTTATTTAGCAGAGGATGCTTCAATCTTAACCATGTCTTACCTAGGTGCTGTTCGAGCTCTTCCTGGTTATAATGTAATGGGAATTGCAAAAGCTTCACTTGAAGCATGTGTGAGATATCTGACATTTGACCTTGGAAAAGACGGAGTAAGAATCAATGCGATTTCAGCTGGCCCAATCAGAACATTAGCTGCTAAAGGAGTGCCAGGATTCAATGATATTATGAAAATGATTGAAGAAAAAGCTCCACTTAAGCGAAATGTTACAAAAGAAGATGTCGGTAACATGTCCATCGCCATGTTAAGTAATCTATCACGCGGTGTAACGGGTGAAGTAATCTATGTAGATTCCGGTTATAATATTGTAGGGTAAAAAATGAGGGCGAGACCATTAATGGCTCGCCCTTTCTTATTTTAAAATTCTAAATCCATTCTCAACTCGTCAACATACTCCCTCGAGCCTGTAACAACCAAACGATCCCCTAGCTGTAGGTCTGTATCCCCGTGTGGAACGATGGAATCCTTGCCTCTAAAGATTCGAACAAAGATGACATCTCCGGTAAATGGGAAATTACGAAGCATGGTTCCATCATATAGGCTATTGTTCATATCAATTTCATACAAGGACTGTTCCTGATTGGTTAGGATTGTCATAATACTAGGTACTTCTATTAACGCACGAAGCAATGTATTAGTCGACATGAGTAAAGAGAATACTTCGATGTTTTGATCCTTGAGTTCATCACCAAGTGAACCGGATTCAATTCTCGCAATAACACGTTCTACTCCATTATCCTTCGCGTATTTCGCAATTTCGGCATTCTGCTCATCAGACCCAGTAGTTATAACTAAAATCTCTACATCAAACACATTTAACTCTTGTAAGGTTTCAATTGAATAATCTTCAAGCCCGACAATATCAAACACAGAATCAGAATGTTTTTTATCAATCTTATCCTGCATTGTATGATAAATCGTCGTATCATACAATTTTGAGTTTAAATCCCTTATCACAGGTAATGACATTTGGTTTGCACCAATAAAGGAAACGCGGATAACTGGGTCTTCGTCCATTTGTTTTGGAAAAAGCTTTTTAAACCCTATTGGTGAAACGATACTAGCTATAACTGCAACTAGGATCAAGGCACCCGACATTCGGTCATCAATGATTCCCATCTTCTCCCCAACAGTTGCTGCTGCAATCACAAGAGATAAGGTGGATGTTAATAAAGCACCAGCGCCAATCGTGGTTCGCCAATCATACCAGCGCTTGATATAAAGAATCGGAACCATTTTTGAAATAACTAAAGCAATAAATAATAATGGAATCAGGATTAAAATCTTCGGATCCTGGAAAAGCGCCCAAAGATCAAGTTCAACCCCAATCATCACGAAAAAGATTGGTATTAAAAATCCATAACCAAACGAATCAAGCTGCTGCACCATATCATGATTTGGAGACAATAGTGAAACTAAGACACCCGCTAAAAATGCGCCCAAAATGTTCTCTGCGCCGATTGTTTCGGATAGAGCAACAAGAATCATGATTAGTGCAAAAATAGCTCTTGTTCCAATTTGAACTGTTCCTTTTGACATCGTTTCAAGGAAGGAGCGATTTTGAAACCTCTTCCCTACCAAATAGAGGAGTACCCCTGCACCAAATAGGATTAACAGAAGCCACATATTGCTCTCTCCGCCTCCGTAAATAGAGGCAAATACAGCTAATAAAATCATCGTAACAAGGTCAGCGACTACAGCAACAAGTAGAATAATCTGACCAATATTTGTTTTCATAATTTGGGCATCCTTAAGGGTTGGTACCACCACTCCTAATGAAATCGTCGAAATAATCAATGTCATTAAAAAGGCATTATCGGTAAAACCCGTCCACACAAATACGAATGATAATAGAAGCGATAAAATAAATATACCTGCAAACACAACTACTGACACAACGAAAGTATTTGGTGCCTTTTTGCCACTCTGTAGTGTTTGTTTCTTTTTCCTTCCAGCAAATGCAGAAAAGTCTATTTCAACACCACTTAAAAACATTAAAAAGATAAATCCTAATGTTGATAAGGTTTCAAGCCACATATCAGGTTCAACCACGTCAAACCCACTTTTTCCAATAATAATCCCCATGATAATTTCAGCTACAACAACTGGGATTATCCGGAGTTTTAGCCTATGTAATAACAGTGGTGTCAAAAAGGCCACCACCATCACAATTACTAAAGATGTTAATGAAGCACCATGTTCCATGTTTTACCCCCTTATATTTCACACTAAAATTGGATCAAACAAGATAGCCCATAAAAAAGGTGGCTAATCCAAAATAAATGAGAATACTAATAATGTCATTAATGGTGGTAATAAAAGGTCCTGACGCAACCGCTGGGTCCACCTTTAAACGATGCATCAATAAAGGTACAAGCGCACCGGCAAGTGTTGCCACAATTAATGTAATTAAAATAGAAAATCCAACTAATAATCCAAGAAAGAAATCACCTTTCCAAAAATAAACCACAAACATGATGACTGTTCCACAAACAGCCCCAGTTATGACACCGGTCCCAGCTTCCCTTAAGATTAATAGCCATTTATTCTCATCCTCATCCTCGCCAATCGCAATTCGACGAACGGCGACAGCCAGCGCTTGTGTTCCAGTATTCCCTGCCATACCTGCAATTAACGGAATAAAAACAGCTAAAATTGCAACTTGATCCAACGTCGCTTCAAATCGTCCGATTAAACTTGCTGTCATCATTCCAAGGAAGGATAAAATAATGAGCCATGGTAATCTCTTCTTAGCGGATGTAAAAATATTCTTATCAGCAGAATCTACATCTGATATACCTGCAAGCTTTGAGTAATCATCAGAAGCTTCTTCATCGATAACGTCAATAATGTCATCTACAGTAATAATTCCTAATAAATGATTTTGAAAGTCAATAACCGGGACAGCTAAGAAATTATAGTCCCTCATCTTCCGTGCGACCTCTTCTTGGTCTTCACTAACAGACACGGAAACAACACGGTCATTCATAATTTCATGGATCATTGTATCGTCTTCACTTATAAGCAAATCACGGATTGAAATAACACCAACAAGTCGTTTTTCTTCATCGATTACATACACATAATAAATCGTTTCAGCTCGAGGTGCTTCCTTTTTCAAAATATACATAGCTGATTTTACGGTTTGGTTAGCATTTATGGCAATAAATTCGGTAGTCATGATGCTACCAGCTGTATATTCTTCATAATGAAGAAGCTGTTTAATTTCCCCTGCAGCTTCAACATCCATAATGGTCAAATAGCTGGCAACCTGGTCTTTATCTAATTCATTTAATACGTCAACAGCATCGTCAGCATACATTTGGGAAAGCATGTCTGCGACAAAGGTTGGATCCATCTCTGATAAAAGCTCTTCATATTCATTCTCATCGATTTCCAGGTTTTCATAAACCTCGGCCATTTCAGTTGGAGATAAAAAAAGATATACGCGCATTCTAGCATCTTTTGGTAATTTTGCATAGAATTTTGATCTTTCATATGGATGTATTTCTAAGAATATGGCCCGGAATTCGTCAATATTCTCATTTTCAAGAGCAGTTAGCAATTGTTCATTTTCTAATTGCTGTTGCTCTTTTTCTGTTACTTCTTGTTGTAGCATGTTCTTTCCCCCCCTTTCAACTGAAAAATAAAATCTTAACATACTTTTCATAAAATGTAACATACGACCATTTACTTTTAGTGGCAAAATGTATATCATTATTTTTTTAGTTTGCACGATGTAATGATTTGCAACGAAGCAAAAATAAGCTAAGATAGAATTGGCTCTTGAAATGCGTAAGACACGCGTGAAGCTGGATTTTAGATTTAAAAACAGGATATTGAATTATACCCTGTTACCTATGATATAAAACTCGTGCCTGATTAGAAAGGATTTTTATCCATGAATAAAGAAAATACTCCTCAAAAAATTGATTATACATTGTTGTTTATTTTATTTCTCATGGCCATTGTTAGTGCTATTGCAATCCAAAGCGCACAGCCCTTTTTACCGGAAAAGCTTAAAAATATAAATTTCGCAGCTCAACAGCTTCAGTGGTATGTGATTGGTATTGTCGCCATCATCGGGACCATGGTAATTGATTTTGACCGTTTCAAAATGATTTCCTGGTACTTATATGGATTCGGGATGGTGCTATTATTTGGTCTTTTTGTTGAAAAATATATTGTTGACATCCCTTTTGCAACTATGGTAAAAGGTGCAACGAGCTGGTACAATTTTGGATTTGCTAGCTTTCAGCCATCAGAACTAATGAAAATTATTATTATCATTGTATTAAGTAAAATTATTGCAGATCATCGGGAAAAATATCCGATTAATACGGTAAGGGATGATCTCCTTCTTATCGGAAAGATTTTATTAGCATCTGCCCCTCCGATTGGTTTTTTAGTTTTACAGCCTGATATGGGGATGACGATGGTCTTTATGTCCATCATTGCGACAATGATTCTTGTCGCAGGCATTAAATGGAGAATTATTTTTGCAGCTATCTTTTCAGCTGTTTTTGCAATTTCCCTAGGCGTATTTCTATACTTCAATTTTCCGGACTTTTTCTTTAAATATATTATTAAAGACTACCAGATGAATCGGTTTTATGGTTGGCTCGCACCTTTTGAAACAGCTGGTAACGAGGGCCACCAATTAGTTCGCTCCCTTCTTGCAATTGGGTCTGGACAATTACGCGGAAAAGGCTTCCAGGAATCAGAGGTTACGATTCCTGAAGGGCATACCGATTTTATATTTGCTGTAGTTGCCGAGCAGTTTGGATTTATCGGAACAAGTATTATTATTTCCTTATTCTTCTTATTAATCTATCGAATGATTCATATCGCACTAGAAAGTCACGACCCATACGGAAGTTACTTGTGTGCAGGTGTAATTGGAATGATTACCTTCCAAGTGTTCCAAAACGTCGGAATGACAGTTGGAATCTTACCTATCACTGGTCTTCCATTACCGTTCATTAGTTATGGAGGTAGTTCCCTCGCCACCTATATGATTGCTATTGGGATTGTGCTAAATGTTCGTTCAAGAACGAAAAAGTTTATGTTCGATTAATAGAAATAAAATCACGTCATACTTCTAATAATAGGTGTGGCGTGATTTTTTTGTTGAGAGGTGTTTTGGATGAAAATAGATGTAATCGGTGATATTCATGGGTGTTTTAAAGAACTTAAAGAATTAACGACGAAATTAGGTTATTCGTGGGAGCGCGGGATTCCATTACATACTGAGCGAGTCCTAGCATTTGTGGGTGACCTAACTGATCGCGGACCAAAGTCATTAAAGGTAATTGAAACAGTATACAGGCTCGTTGTTCAAGAGAAAAAAGGCTATTATGTACCGGGCAACCACTGTAATAAGCTATATCGTTTTTTTCTCGGGAACAAGGTCCATACTACACATGGCTTGGAAACAACGGCAGCTGAGTATGAAGCTTTGGATAAAAAAGAACAAGAATCGATTCGCAATCAGTTTATTAATTTGTATGAGGGTGCCCCTTTGTATGAGAGATTAGATGGGGGGAAATTAGTGATCGCTCACGCTGGGATACGTGAGGACTATATCGGACGCACTGATAAAAAGGTGAAAACCTTTGTGTTGTATGGGGATATTACAGGTAAGAATAACCCTGATGGGACACCGGAAAGACGGGATTGGGCCAAACGTTATCAGGGCTCGGCCTGGATCGTCTACGGGCATACGCCAGTGAAGAAGCCTAGATGGGTAAATCATACTGTGAATATCGATACTGGATGCGTGTTTGGTGGAAGCTTGACGGCTTTAAGGTATCCGGAAATGGAGACCATCTCAGTCCCTTCGTCAATGCCAATGGTGGAGGAGAAGTTTCGGGAGATTGGGTAGGTTCGTGCATTTTGTCGGGCATGTACCGCAAAACCTATATTGCGCGACACGCTCGCTCACTTTTTGCTGGAGCATGTACCGCTAAATTCAAAATTAGACATGATACCAAACAAGCGACCTCACAAGGTAACGGGTTCTGTTTCGAGGTGAAAATAGCAAAATAACGCTATATATATAACAGGTTTTAACACCTTAAATATCATCGCAATTGAATACTAAATTAGAATAGAAAATCGAAGGCAAAAAGAACATTAAGGATTCCGTTTACGGGTGCTGATAACAAGCTGCGGATTCCTGTAACTAGGTCCACACTATTGGTTGAGGGATCAGGTTAAGCTCCCGAGCTGATAATACACGGAAAAATTCCGCTTAATTTGTAATTATAATTAAAAAAGGTTTAAATAGAAGGAGAGATTCCGTCTATTTACTCAAAAAAGGGGAAAATGGGGACTTTCGCTTGGCATAATCGGAAAAACTCCCCTTATTTACCCCAAAATGAACTCCATTCTGCATTTAACCGGAAAATCTCCGTTTATTTTACTAATGCTGGTTACCAATGTCAAAATGGTATATAAATTGACGTTTATTAGGTTTTAAACATTGATAAATCAATAAAAACGAAGGCTCTAATTTAGATGATAAATTAGAGCCTCATTTGATATTTTTTTGTTGTTTTGTACCCTAAAAAAAACCCGCTACTCACAAGGTCGCTTTTTCCAATAACTTCTTCATATCTTCCGGCAGTTCAGCATCCATGACAATCTCTTTTTTATCGATCGGATGCAAAAAACGAAGCTCCCTGCAATGAAGTGCTTGCCTATCCATCTCCGCCCGCATCCCCCCATACAAATCATCCCCTACAATCGGGTGACCAATATGAGAGAGATGGACACGGATTTGATGAGTTCTACCTGTCTCTAGTTGAAGCTGCACATATGTATAATCAGCATACTTTTGAATAACCTGAAAATGGGTAACCGCCTTTTGCCCATCCTCCCGCACTTGGCGTTCAATTATGCTATCGTCCTTCCGCCCAATTGGGGCATCGATTGTCCCTAATTCCTCATCTATCACACCATGAACTATAGCTTCATACGTTCTCTTCAAGCTTCCAGCCTTTTGTTGCTGAGATAATAAATGATGGATATGCCTATGCTTTGCGACGAGCAATAACCCAGATGTATCTCGATCAAGCCGATTAACTAAATGAACCGTTGCCTTATGGTCTATCGATTGATAGTAATATAGAAGGGCATTCGCCAGGCTACCCGTCGAACTCTCCCTAGATGGAATTGATTGTTGGAATGGCGGTTTGTTCACAACCAAGACAAAAGGGTCCTCATACACAATTTGCAAAGGCAGATTTTCAGGTTTTAGCTCTATGCTGGGTTCCTCTCGTGGGAATACAACCTTTAGAACCTCACCTTCAACCAAACGATGTCGAACTGTTACAGGAGCGCCATTTATAAAAATGCCGCCACCTTCAAACTTAATCGCAGTTAAAGCTGTTTTTGAGATGGCTTGCTCTTTTAAAAACTCTCGAACAACTTTACCTTTATCTAAAAATGATATCTTCCATTCTAATGTAAAAGCCGTCACATTCCTTGACCCCTTTATCAATCCGAAATAAACGAATCACGTACCCTTTTCCAAAATGGGAAAGGGCGGAAACGTGCGAAACGCACTTTTTCAGGTGCAACCCTACATTGAATGGACTTTACATCCTTGTGCAACAGGGTCAAATGGTCAATCGTAATGTGAAAATCGACGTCATTCACGGGTTTCATTAAAATCGTATGATGGTTTGGTAAAATTAAGGGTGAACCTACCGTCCGGAACACGCGATTATTGATTGACGCCATTTCCGCAACCTGTATTGCCTCAATCGATGGATGTAAAATGGCACCACCAAGCGCTTTATTATATGCAGTACTCCCTGAAGGTGTCGAAATACATAATCCATCCCCACGGAATGTTTCAAAAAGCTGTCCCTTGATTTCGAGGTCCATCACAAGTGAACCCTCTACACTTTTTACCGTACATTCATTTAAAGCAAGATATCTTGATTCCCGACCACCATTGATATAGCGAATATATACCTCAAGTAATGGGTATTCAACCACCTGATAAGGGGTTTTGGCAATAGCTATTACAAGCTTTTCGATTTCTTCCGGAACCCAGTCTGCATAAAATCCAAGATGTCCTGTGTGAATCCCAACAAAGGCTGTTTTATCTAATCGGCTACGGTAACGATGAAAGGCATATAATAGTGTTCCATCTCCTCCGACAGTAACGACAATATCTGGTTGATCCTCGTCATATATGAGCCCGAAGTCCATTAAGTATGTTTTTATTTTTTGCATTAATGTATTCGAGTTCGAGTCACCTCTCGAAGTTACAGCAAATTTCATATTTTACACCCTATCTATTAAGATTTCGAATCCTTACTATCCGTTTTTCTAGAAAAAATAGCTTGCGCTTCTTGGATTTCGCCACGTATTTTGGACATTTCCTCATCTAGGAGAAAAGCAGCTTCTGATGCCCTTTGCAAGCGATGCTCGATTTCTTCAGGAAAACTGCCCTTATATTTGTAGTTTAAGGAATGTTCGATCGTTGCCCAAAAATTCATAGCAAGAGTGCGAACCTGTATTTCCACTAAAATTTTCTTCTCACCATTTATGGTTTGAACAGGATACTTGATTACAAGATGATAGGAACGATATCCACTCTCTTTCTTTTGTGAAATATAATCTCGTTCTTCTAAGATTTCTAGATCTGTTCGCATCCTTAAAAGCCCCACAACCCGCTTGATATCATCCACAAATTGACACATCATCCGTAACCCTGCGATATCCTGCATCTCTTCCTCAATTTTGTCGAGCGGAATGTTTTTCCTCTTTGCCTTATCTAAAATACTGGGGATTGGCTTTACTCTTCCTGTTACAAATTCGATAGGGGAATGGGTACCTTGCATTTCGAATTGAGTTCTCATTCCTTTAAACTTAATTTTCAGCTCATCCACCGCTTGCTTGTATGGAGCCAAAAAAAGATCCCAATCTTTACTCATAATAGACCCCCATTTTAATTAACTTATTCGGATAAAAATGTCTTTTCAACGAGTTCTACCATAACATCTCCATAATTGGCATTACCTTTGATATTATCTAAAAGGTACTCCAATTCAGGAATGATATCGATCAGCTCAAGTTCGTTGTCCTCTAGTTGTAAAATAACTTGTTGTTTTTCTGAAATAATTTTTTTAAGTGATGGCCAAACTTCTGATGGTAAACTCACATATATAAATTCCTGTTCATTTTCAAGCTTGTAAATGAATGCTAGTGAATCGGAATCAACAAGCATTTGACCACTGGCACGCAATCCTGTTGTGTCAAAATCAGTTTGATCCGCTTTTAGCACTAGTCTGTTGTTAGAATCATTAATATGGCTAATTTCAATACGCTTCTGCATTCGTAATCTCCTTTTTCTCATTTCCAAATCCACACTTATTTTATCATATGTACATCGATTCTTTAAAGAAACTGCTAACCAATTCCTAAAAAAAACGCACTAACATGATATAATAAGACAAACTGTAATAAAGGGCGTTGAAAATAATGTCACAAGAACTTGAAATTGAATTTAAAAATATACTTACGGAACATGAATACCATCGACTACTCTCTGGATTCTCGATTACTGAGGAGAAAACGGTCATACAGGAGAATTTTTATTTTGATACAGCCGAGTTTTCTTTAAAAAATCTTGGTGCCGCCCTCCGTATCCGCGAAAAGAAAGGAACATTTACACTCACATTGAAGCAGCCTGTTGAACGAGGATTACTTGAGACACATCAAGTCTTAACGACTGAAGAAGCAAAACAGATGCTTAATGGCGGTCAAATGATTGAAGGTGAAGTTTCTGCCATCTTAAAAACATTAACCATTAACCCGATGGAAGTTATGTTCTTTGGGTCACTTAAAACGAAACGAGCAGAAGTTGATTATAAAGATGGCTTACTTGTATTGGATAAGAGTTACTATTTAAACAGCAGCGATTTCGAGGTAGAATATGAAGTAACGGACGATGTAATCGGAAAAGAAATTTTTAAAGAACTACTCGATCAATATAATATTCCACTGCGTAAAACAGACAATAAAATTCGTAGATTTTATAATCAAAAAAAACAAATTCTACTAGGAGAGGAACACAGTTGAAAATAGATTTTAAAGTATTGATGGAGCTTCAAGCGTTACGGAATGTTTCAACGGCAAATTCACCTTCGACTAGTAATGACAATTCCGTTTTTAAGGATATGCTATTACAGTTGATGGCGAATACATCTAGTGCACCAGCTGAAAGTATACGGTCGAAGGTTGACCCTTCATCTTTATATACGAATAAGCATTATATACCATTATCGATATCGAACGCTCAATCGTTGCCTGTCTCCACAAGTTTTGATGAGTTGATTCAAAGAGCAGCACAAAAATATAATGTCGATGAACGTTTGATTAGTTCTGTAATCAAACAGGAATCCAATTTTAATCCAAATGCGAAAAGCCATGCGGGCGCAACTGGTCTTATGCAGTTAATGCCTGCAACTGCACGAGGTTTAGGCGTCACGGATATGACAGATCCTGCTCAAAACATTGAAGCCGGGACGAAATACCTAAGAAATATGTTAGACCGATACAATGGTAATATTTCACTTGCATTAGCTGCATATAATGCTGGACCCGGAAATGTTGACAAATATGGCGGAATTCCACCTTTTAAAGAAACACAAAACTATGTTAAAAAAGTAACTGAAAGCTATTTTGGATAACACGAACTCTCTCTGTACTACAGGGAGAGTTCTTTCATTATGACCGGATATTATTTCGATTCCATAAATTTCTTCCTACAAAAAGTGCGCTTTATTTGAGATAAATCCCGTCCATTGATAAAATGTTAATACATTCAACATATGTTATACACTCCTTGCGAGTAGAAAGGGGGTAAGGTCTTGAAACAAACTGAAAATGTGGGTTTCAATCACTCATCTAATAATCGGCCATTAGAAATCTATATGTTTGTTGATCCATTATGTCCTGATTGTTGGGCACTGGAACCCATTTTAAAAAAGCTGACAATTGAATATGGAAACTACTTTACAATTCGCCATATTTTAAGTGGCCGCCTTGCTTCCTTGAATATTCAAAAGAGGAAAAAACCTGCTGACATAGCTCAGGTATGGGAACGCACAGCTAGCAGATCAGGAATGTCATGTGATGGAAGCCTCTGGCTTGAGAATCCAATCGCTGCCCCCCATTCAGTATCAATTGCGATTAAAGCTGCTGAGTTACAAGGTAAAAAAGCAGGAATCCGTTTTTTACGAAAGCTTCAGGAAAATCTCTTTCTAGAGAAACGCGATATTTCAGAAGTCGATGTATTGCTTGCATGCGCGGACGAGGTCGGTCTTGATGTTAACGAATTTAAAAGTGATCTTCACTCATCAAGTGCAGCAAAGGCATTCCAATGCGATTTAAAAATCACATCTGAAATGGAAGTAGATGAAATTCCAACACTTGTTTTCTTCAATGAAAACATTGAAGAAGAAGGACTAAAAATCACTGGTTGCTATCCATATGAAATGTATGTTCATATTATTTACGATATGCTTGGGGAGAAAATAGAACCTACACCACCACCGCCCTTAGAGGATTTCTTAAGATACTTTAAATTTGTTGCCTCAAAAGAAATTTCAGTTCTATATGATTTACCGATACCAGAAGTCGAACGTGAAATGAAGAAGCTAATCTTAAAGCAAAAAGTGGAACAAGTTCCTGTCAAATACGGAACGTTTTGGAGATATATAGAATAAAAGCGCTGGAGTTAAAAATTGAAAAACGAAAAAGACTTGAACCCGATTGGTCCAAGTCTTTTTTCTATTTCAATAAAGGGGATGGGAGAAATTTCACTTCAAACAAAGGGGTGTTGTTTGTGTGATTACTTCTTGATTACATAATAACAAGGTTGATAACCAGTTTCAACTATTTGTACATTTTTTCACAAAGTTGTCAAATTCCAATTCTTAAAACGTATGCTTGGACATAGATATAAAATATATAGTAAATTTAGCGGAATTAACGAAAAACTTATAAAACTATGGAGGAATTAAAGATGAGGAAAATCGGGCTGATAATCGGGACTTTCATGATCATCATCACCTTTGGACTAAATATATTAGGATTAATGAAGTTAATCCCCCTTTATATTACAACCCCACTTTTATTTCTTTCATTACTAGTTACCATCGTTATTTATAATCACCGAAATCGTTTCAAGGGTTTTCGTTCCTGACAAAGGGCATCCAACACGGATGCCCTTCTTCATTATTGCTTGTTTAATAATTCTTCCATTTCAGTTAGCTTAGCTTCGAATACCTTACAAGCTTCTTTTATTGGATCTGCAGACGTCATGTCTACCCCTGCATTTTTCAATACCTCAATTGGATAATTAGAACTTCCAGCTTTCAAGAAATTGTTTATATATCGTTTAACAGCAGGCTCGCCCTCTTCTAAGATTTGCTTGCTTAACGCCGTTGCCGCACTATAGCCAGTTGCATACTGATATACATAATAATTGTAGTAGAAATGTGGGATACGTGACCATTCTAAACCGATTTCCTCATCCACGACAATGTTTGTACCAAAGTATTTTTTATTAAGGTCATAATACATTTCGGTTAATAAATCAGGAGTTAACGCTACCCCTTCTTGAGCCTTTTTATGAATCAGATGTTCAAATTCTGCAAACATCGTCTGACGGAATACAGTTCCTCTAAATCCTTCAAGCTGATGGTTTAAAAGATATAATCTTTGTTGGTCATCTTCAAGGGTTTTCAATAAATAATCACCTAATAGAGCTTCATTACAAGTAGAGGCTACCTCTGCTACAAAGATGGAATAGTTTCCATAGGTGTATAGCTGGTTATTCCTAGTATAGTAGCTATGAACGGAGTGGCCAAACTCATGAGCTAATGTAAATAGATTGTTCACATTATCCTGCCAGTTCATAAGGATATATGGATTTGTTCCATAAGCTCCTGATGAATATGCTCCACTTCTCTTTCCTTTATTCTCATGAATGTCCACCCAACGATTTTCAAAGCCTTCTTTTAATACATGTAAATAATCCTCACCTAATGGAGCAAGCCCCTTAAGGATATAATCCTTTGCTTCCTCATAGGATACCTCCATTTTTACATCCTTTACAAGTGGTGTATAGAGGTCATACATATGAAGCTCTTCCACACCTAGTGCTTTTTTGCGAAGGTCAACATAGCGATGTAATAATGGCAAATGTTCATTGATTGTATTCACAAGATTATCATAAACGGTCTCGGGGATATTATTGCTTCTTAAGGCTGCCTCTCGAGCAGATTTATAGTTACGAATACGAGCATTAAAATTATTCTTTTTGATATTTCCACTCAATGTGCTTCCAAACGTATTTTTAAATTTGCCGTATGTATCATAGACAGATTTAAACGCTTCTTCTCTTACACGTCGGTCTGAACTTTCGAGGAAGTTAATATAACGACCATGTGTAATTTCAACCTCTTCCCCATTCTCATCTTTGATGGTTGGGAATGTTAAATCTGCGTTATTTAACATACCAAATGTGTTGCTTGAAGAATCCATTACCTCATATGCTTGTGCAAGTAATGCCTCTTCTTTTGCAGAAAGAACATGTGGACGTTCACGGTTGATATCACTTAAGGCATGCTCGTATACCCTCAACTCCTCTTTTTCTGCTAAAAAGGATTTGATTTTTTCTTCATCGACAGATAGAATTTCTGGGACGATAAAAGCAAGTGCACTTCCTACCTGTGTGTATAGATTTGTAGCACGATCATATAAACCTTGATAAGAAGAATTTGACGTATCTTGGTCATTGCGCATATGTGCGTATGTATAAAGTTTCCCCATTCGTAGAGATATTGCGTCTTGATATGCTAAGGCTTCATACAGCTTATCTGCTGATTCGCCTAGTTTACCTTGAAATGCTTCAATTCCAGGAATCATCTCTTTTACTTCAGCAAACTCTTTTTCCCAATCTGCATCTGAAGCAAATATATCTTCTAATCGCCATGTATCCTGCTCGGCAATTTCATTCCGATTCGGGAGCTTTTTTACATTTGATTGTTCAGCCATTTTGATAACCTCCTATTTGTTATTCATTAAAAAGTATTCTCTACCCCTTTGATTATCTCCTTTTTTATGAAAAAAGTTCAAGCCTTTTGAATTTATGTTAACTTAGTTCTCTACCAATATTATGTTGTTCCAATCCAACTTCTTCATGCTTTCCAACACTTTCCAACAGGTTTTCGTCCATTTTACAAGCTTCCTCTAGATTCGTTGGTACTTCAAAATCCTTCGTTTTTTCATATTTCGTCTTCGAAAGTTTTTTTAGCTTGCCTGTAATGACAAGTATATTTAAATATTCCTCAGCTGCAAGTGAATATTGGGTATGACACACCAGTGGCAACTGTCTAATCATAATATCTTTTGTATCCAATCGCTTTGAGATGACCTCCATTACTTTTGAAAAAAAGAATGTATCACCTCTCCTCAGAAGAAGCAAAAGATCTAGCAAAATCCACATCTGCCAAATCATCGGCGGTGTATGGAACCAGTAGCCTGACGGAACGGGTAATCCTGCTTCAGCAGGTAAATGGGCTGGTGGAATTCGATTTTGATAGAGGGTCGTCAAGAATGGAGTCAAATGGTTAGATGAATATCCGGAGTAGCTTGCCCTCCACTTTTGTTTTTTTCTTCCCCAAAAGTGTTGAAAGGTAAACGGGGGATTGGGAGGTGCTAATAGTGCTGAAAAGGACATCATATTTTCATGCTTAACATGAATGGTACAAAAAGCTTCACTAGTCGTAAATGGTTGAAGATTCGATAGTTTAACGAAGGTAGATGTTTCTGGGCAGTAATAAAGAATACTTGGCTGGATGAATTGATTAAAGGAAGTGGCAAAAAGCCATTGAAATGGTGGTAGTCGAACCGTATAGGTAGACAACCGTTTAAACCATTTAGCACCTAAAATCCAAATAGGCACAATTCCTTCATTTTTATAGGAATCTGATCTCTTCTTAAATAAGGAAAAATCAATTTGGGAGCATTGGTACTCAATTGCGAAGTGTTTGGTTTGAGTGGAAACTAAGAGGTCTGGACGTTGTGATATTTCGGGTAAAAATGGCTCCAGCTTAACATCATAGCCTTGGGCGTGAAACCAATGATAAAGCTGCCGTTTACCTTCTAGATGGTATTCTGACTCAGGTTCAGTTTTAACTGTGCATTCGGATCCTTTTAAATGTGCAAAATGATGAGTCTTTTTCATACCCGCCTTAAGCTGAACCTTGCTTTGACATGCTGGACAATGAAAAGTCTCCTGCTTTCGAAGCTTAAGCAATTCTGAACGCTCCCATTTTTCCAAAAGTGATAGGTATTCACCATTTTCACGTAAAGCAACAAACATGGCCTCATCTCCTACTTATTTTTAATGGCTCCTTAAAAATAGCACAGATGACGGGGTTGCACAATCTAAATATTATGAACATTTCACTTAAAAAAGCCGATTTCAGAAAATGAAATCGACTTTCAATTATATCGAAAAATATTTAACCATTTCTTCTAACGCATTCTCATTCATGATTTTTTTACCATATTCTTCAATTCTATGAATCGACATAGCTGATTCCTGCCCATATTCCAAGACGATACTAAGCATATCTTCAAGTTCATCTTCAGTATAAACTTCCTCGTTGAATTCGATAAATAAATAATACTTATTTTCGAAGGAATACAAGGAGTTGCTTAATCCCTCAAGCTGGATTCGATGTGCAAGAGATATAACATCCTCAAAATCTTGAAATCGAATTAAAAATTGGAAGTTTTCTTCTTCAAATTCTTCGATAAAATCCTTGTCCTCATATTTTGTATGAAATTGCTGATCGAGTAAGGATTCGATTTTTTCATCAACATGAATTTTATCGTCACCAACAGGAAGCTCATATTTATTACCATCTTTTGAGAGCTGTGCTCTGGTTACAAGAACCTCTAACCCTTTTTCTAACGCCTGGACTTGGATCCATAGTGGACCATCAATCGTAAATTCTTCTTCCTGATGAATTTCGTCCATCATCTCCCAAAAGAGCTCTTCACTTCTCTCCCGGTTATACCAAATTTCTTCACGTTCAAATCCACGCTGCTCTATGTCATTATATGAAATATAAAATTTTACTGTATGTTCGTTGATTCGTTCGATTTCCATTACAGAACCTCTCCCTTCTTGCTCAGTTTTTGAAGGGACGTTATACCCCCGAGCCAGATGCTCTTTTATTCACTTTTCCCATAATTGTTGCAGAATAACCTCAGGATAAGAAAAAGTCTAATCTTGTACTTTATTTTATGTTAAAAGCTATGAGAATGGAAATAAAAAAGGCTATTTTTATAAAAACAGTTGTTTTGCCCGGTTTTTATTCATACATTAATGAATACGGTTAAGCAAGATTCGGGTACCTTCTGTTTTATGTACCATTATAATACGAAACGCGATAGAAAACGAGTAAAATGTCCTATTAAAGAAAAAAACTCCTACGTTAAAGTAGAAGTTTCTTGATGTTAGTTGACTAAGCGCTGCGCTTCTTTTAGTTGGAAGGTACGAACTTTTCTTGGTAGAAATCTGCGAATTTCGTCCTCGTTATATCCTACCTGAAGTCTCTTCTCATCGATGATAATAGGTCGACGAAGAAGACCAGGGTTTTCTTGAATCAATTTGTATAAATCCTGAAGAGGCATAGTCTCCAGATTTACATTTAATTTTTGAAAGACCTTAGAACGAGTTGAAATGATTTCATCTGTTCCATCTTCCGTCATACGTAAAATTTCTTTGATCTCTTCGATTGAAAGAGAATCTGAAATAATGTTTCTTTCTTGATATGGAATTTGATTTTCCTCTAACCATGACTTCGCTTTTCGGCAAGAAGTACAGCTTGGAGAAGTATAAAGAGTAACCATTAACCTTATCACTCCCTTAAAAGTAGATTATTACTTAACAATCTGCATGATTGGTCATGGATGTGTATATTCCTAAATTAAAATGACTTTAATTAAGTAATTTCTTTAATTATTATACCTCAAATTTTCTGAGAAAGATAGACAATTTTAAAGAAAACTTAAGATTCATTCACTCTTTGATACTCAATGCTTTTAATCGACAAACAATAGGCATTCACAGCCTTTTAGTTTCCCAGTATTAAACATTTTTTAAGATATCCCGATTATCATTATTATTTTTAAATGATAATACTTCATCAACGTCTTCATAGGAATCTCCATAAAACTCTTTGTCTTTATATTTGTGGATTTCTTCATAAGTCTTTCTCATCGCTTCAAAGACAAGTTCTTCGGGTTGATTTGTTGGTGACCAATATAAAATTTCCATTTGATTACGTTCATTTGTTGCTAATGACTTACGTTCATATCCAATTGAGGTTGCATGCTCAAATCCTTCTCGTTTGTAGAACCTTAATCTTTTTTCAGTGTCTGAGTCATTATAGTTAACGGGTTCAACCTCTAGGATTATTGGTTTCCCTTTTTTCTTTAGTTTTTCAATGAGTTTATGTCCTAAGCCTTGTCCGCGAGATTCTGATGAAACAAAAAGATAGTCAATAAAAATAAAGCCTTCCAACTCCGCATACATAAGAACATGGTAAGGTCCTTCATCTTTATAATAAATATTTCCTTTTTCCTGTAATAGTGTTTCCATATGTTCTTTTGATTTCATTTCTTCGATTGGAAAATACTGATTTAATTTTTCATACCAATTCATACATCTTCTCCTTGTCATTTAATGGGACATACTTAGTGTATGCAATTTCAGTAAGTTTGTTCTAAAATTAGATATTCCCTCTTTTATTCAAACTAAACTTCGAATAGAATAGAAGTAAGAAGAAAACCTTTTCATGGAGGGGTGTTCATGGCAAACTACATAATGGATTTAGGTCTAATTGCTGTTCTCATCATTGGTATTACTGCCTTGATGGGTGTTATGGCAAATGGAATTGGGGAACGAGTTTTTGGTGGCAAAACCGGTTCTGATATTGTTAATCGAGATTTACATGTAAAAACAGGATGGAAAAACGTTGGCGGACGAAAAAAATAATAAAATGAAGGCTGGCCCAAAGTCGATTGGGCCAGCCATTTTATTGTCTAGCTTCAGGCGCCATCGGCTCTCTGGTCATAAGCCAATCGCTTCGGAAGGTAAAAGGCACCTTTTGTCAGCGCTCGTCTTATGCTTGACTTGCACAGGAAGTACTGACATCGACGTTCGCCACAGGACGTGGCGGTAGTTAGTCGATGTTCCCCAAGGCAGGCGCCTTACGCTTTTCTTATTATGGAGTGTAGTCCACGCCTTTTGTATAGGTATTTGCAGCGTTCCATAGTAAAAATTCATGGATCCCTTGGTCTTGCAATCCTTTTATTTGCGCTTCTATTTCAGCTTTTCCGTAAACCGTATAATTTCCTTTTCCCAGCCAACTCGCTGTAAAGTCTTGAAGCCATGGTCTTGAAATAGGTCTGTTTTCGATTTGGTTAAGTTTATGATTTTCAACCTTTGCATATTCAGAAACTAAGCGATATGGTTCTAAGTCTGGACGTGGAATTCCAAAATATGAAGTCCAATGACTTGGGTAAATCATCGAAGAGATCACATCGACATGCTCGGAGATCTTCGAAAAGTTTTGCCCAATGCCGGGTGCTTCAGGCAATGTTGCTGTATATCCAAAGATATCCACCGAAACCTTTATATCATAGGGCTGTAATTTTTCTTTTGCATAAGCCACAAAATCAGTCACAGCAGCAACTCTTTTTTGAACATTGTCTATATTTGCTTTCTCGTATTCCCCCATGCTATATGTTAAGGTTTGATCACGTCTTTCAAACCCTTCTGGAAAACGGACATAGTCAAATTGAATCTCTTGAAATCCAAGCTTTGCAGCTTCAATTGCAATCCCTACATTATAATCCCAAACCTCTTTTAAAAATGGATTCACGAACGCCTCCCCACGCCCATTTGTCCAAACTTTGTCTCCTTCTTTAAAGGATAATTCCGGTCTATTCTTTGCCAATACTGAATCCTTAAATACAACAACCCTTGCAATCGGATAAATTTGCTTTTCCTCAAGTTTTTTAATTAGTGATGCTGGGTCTTTAATATAATCCTTACTAATTCGTTGATATTTC
Source organism: Bacillus sp. JJ1533 (assembly GCF_036965045.1). Classification (NCBI taxonomy): domain Bacteria; kingdom Bacillati; phylum Bacillota; class Bacilli; order Caryophanales; family Bacillaceae; genus Bacillus; species Bacillus sp. JJ1533. The sequence goes on from NZ_JBALOV010000027.1 coordinate 29,324, forward strand.
GAGCCTTGTGGAGGTACATAAGTCAAATAACCAAAGTCGTCCTTCACATCAATAACCATTGCGTTTAGATCCGTCCCATCAATTAATTGGACAAGTTGTGGAAAACGATTGCCTCCAGCGGAATGGGCTGAAACATAAATACCTCTAATAGCGTCAGGATATTCAAATTGATATCCAGACTCAAATTCAAACCGGGTAGCCGTTTCTGGAATTGATTTTTTAGATAGTACCATTTTACTTTTTGGATGAGATTCTAGCGTGAGTATTATATTATCTGCATATCCTGTTTGATTAACAAATATAAAACCGAATCCGATTACGAGGCTTATCATTAAAAAAGTGATAATTTTCTTCATGTCTTCCTCCTTCCTTTTAACCACTCTAATAACCATTCTAAATGAACAATCGTGAAAATTATACAAAATTAGACAAACTTTTCATATATTCAGTATTTATTTTAATGAATGAGTAAGTTTGTCTTTATAAGAATAGTTTCCATTTTAATTCTTGTGATATAACTGGTAATTCCCTGCAGAAAATTAAAAAAGTGGGACAAGGTGTACCTGTCCCACTAACTGTATTGTGCTTTATATTCTTTGTATTCCTTTTCCGAACAAGCCACCAGATGTCCAGGTCTAATTTCTCGGAGCTTTATTTCTTCATTCTCTGAATACCCATGTTCTTTTGGATCATAACTTAGTCGTTTTCGATTTCGCTCGTAATTAGGGTCTGGTAGTGGTATTGCGGATAACAATGATTTTGTATATGGATGAATAGGGTTTGTGTATAAATCGTTTGCATCTGCAAGTTCGACGATTTTCCCGAAATACATAACGCCAATTCGGTCACTAATGTATTTTACCATTGATAAATCATGTGCAATAAAAAGGTAAGTCAACCCTTTTTCATTTTGGAGCTTTTTCATCAAATTGACGACTTGGGCTTGAATCGATACATCTAACGCAGAGATTGGTTCATCGGCAATAATAAAGTCTGGTTTTACAGCAAGTGCACGTGCGATTCCTATCCGTTGACGCTGGCCTCCAGAAAATTCATGTGGATAGCGGTTAGCATGCTCGCGGTTTAAACCAACTGTCTCCAAAAGGGAATAAACTTGTTCCATTCGATCACTATTGTTTTTCGCAAGCCCATGAATATCAATACCCTCAGCCACAATATCCGCTACGGTCATTCTCGGATTTAAAGAAGCGTAAGGGTCCTGGAAAATCATTTGCATCTTTCGGTTAAACTTTTTTAACTCTTTTTTAGACTTCTTCCCGTGAACATTTTCTCCATTAAAAATGACTTCGCCACCTGTGGCATTATATAAACGGATAATCGTTCTACCTGTGGTTGATTTTCCACAGCCAGACTCACCTACTAGACCTAATGTCTCGCCTTTGTAAATATCAAAAGTGATTCCATCCACTGCTTTAACCATATTTGGCTTTCCCACATTAAAATATTGTTTTAAATTTTTGATTTCGACTAATTTTTGTTTTTCAGCCATTTATTCATCATCCTTTCTCTGTTGCTTTTCGGATGATAATTTTTGAATTCTGCGTTTTACCGCTTCTGGCGGCTCCACCTTGGGTGCATCAGGATGAAGTAGCCATGTTGCTGCATAATGTGTATCCGTAACCTTAAACATTGGGGGTTCCATTTCATAATCAATTTTCATAGCAAAACGATTTCTTGGCGCAAACGCATCCCCTTTCGGAGGATTTGTAAGGTCAGGAGGTGACCCGGGTATTGCCATAAGTTCTGTTTGATTATCATTGTCAAGGCTCGGCATGGACGACAATAATCCCCAAGTGTAGGGATGCTTCGGATTATAAAAAATTTCATCTACGGTTCCGTATTCAACTATCTTTCCTGCATACATAACCGCAACACGGTCTGCGACGTTGGCAACGACTCCTAAATCATGCGTGATAAAAATAATCGACGTTTCCAATTTCTTTTGAAGGTCTTTCATTAACTCCAATATTTGCGCTTGAATGGTTACGTCTAATGCCGTAGTTGGTTCATCTGCAATTAATAATTTTGGGCTTGACGCCAAGGCAATTGCAATCATAGCACGCTGCCTCATTCCACCACTAAATTCATGCGGATATTGATTGACCCGCTTCTCTGGGCTGGGTATTCCAACGAGTCTTAGAAGCTCAACTGCACGATCTTTTGCGTTTCCCTTTGACATATTCTGATGCTTAATTAATACCTCCATTATTTGCATACCGACCTTCATTGTTGGGTTAAGGGAGGTCATTGGATCTTGAAAGATCATCCCAATATCCTTTCCGCGAATCTTCTCCATTTCCTTATTGGTTTTTGGAACGAGATCATCCCCATCAAACAGGATTTGGCCTTTCGTAATTTTTCCTGGAGGCATTGGAATAAGCTTCATGATTGTTTGCGAGGTTACACTTTTACCCGAACCTGATTCCCCCACAATTGCCAGTGTTTCCCCCTTATACAAATCAAAATTCACACCGCGGACAGCTTTTACCTCACCCGCATAGGTTTGAAACGAGACTTCAAGGTCTTTTACTTCTAATAACTTTTCCATTTACTCACTCCCTTACTTGCGCAGCCTTGGGTCTAATGCGTCTCGCATTCCGTCCCCTATTACGTTAAAAGCAAAGATCGTGATACAGATTAAGATAGCCGGGAAAAACAAACGCCAAGGATAATATTCAAATGCTGGCAAACCTTCCGAAGCCATTGTTCCCCAGCTGGCAAGTGGTACCTGTACACCTAAGCCAAGATAACTTAGAAAGGATTCAGTAAAGATTGCATTTGGAATCGTTAACGTCATCGTAACTAAAATCGGTCCCATTGAATTTGGAATCAAGTGCTTAAACATAATTCGCTTGACATCCGCACCTAGCGTTTGAGCGGCAAGAACATATTCCTGATATTTCAGCTGTAAGACTTGTCCTCTCACAATCCTGGCCATATTAATCCAGCCCGTAATCGTCATCGCTAATATCATGGTGCCTAACCCTTGCTCTAATATAACCATAAGTAAAATGACTAAAAGCAAATAAGGTACGCCATATAAAATATCAGCAAATCTCATCATAAATTCATCAACTTTTCCGCCCATATAGCCGGATATGCCGCCCCATAAAACCCCAATAAAAAGGTCAATAACAGCAGCAGCCAGTCCAATAAATAAAGAGATTCTGGCTCCTTCCCACGTCCTTGTAAAAACATCTCTTCCCAACTCATCTGTCCCAAACCAATGCACACTTGATGGAGCCTCATTGGCATGGGCAAGATCTGTTGTCCGATAATCAAATTCATTCATCATTGGGCCAAAAATGGCCATGATTAATAAAAGAATTAATAGAACCACACCTGCTACTGCCAATTTATTTTTTTTAAATCTGGATGTGACATCCTTCCAAAAGGATAGACTTGGTTTTGAAATTTTTTCAGCTTCATTCTCATTGATAGTTGCAGGTGTAAACAATTCTTTTGGGATATTCTGCATATGTTACTCTCCCTTCTTCGCCCCAGAAAGCTTAATACGAGGATCAATAAATCCGTACAAAATATCGACAAGGAGAACAGAAATCAAGAGTAAGATACTATAAAACACAGTGACTCCCATAATCACGGTATAATCACGGTTTGTGATACTCGTTACAAATTCGTCCCCTAATCCAGGTATTCCAAAAATTTTCTCAATGACAAAGCTTCCTGTTAAGATTCCTGCTGTTAACGGACCCATATATGAGACAACCGGTAACATCGCATTACGTATCGTATGTTTAATGGTGATTGTCGGTTTCGTTAATCCTTTCGCACGAGCCGTTTTTATGTAATCATTGCTCAATACCTCAAGCATACTTGAACGAGTTAATCGAGCAATAAAGGCCATTGGTGAGGATGCTAGGGCAATTGCTGGTAAAATGGTATGCATAAAAGATTCCCATCTTGCCACAGGAAAAAGGTCCAGTTTAATAGCGAACACATATTGCAAGACCGTAGCTAAAATAAAGCTTGGAACTGATATTCCTAAAACGGCAACAATCATCGCCGAATAATCCTGCCATTTATTATGATACATTGCAGCGAGCACACCTAAAACCACACCAAAGGCAATCGCGATTAAAATGGCCTCAAGCCCCAAAAAAAGGGAAATAGGAAATCCATTATTGATGATTTCATTGACTGTCATTGCTTTATATTTAAAGGAAGGACCAAAATCCCATCTTGCCACATCATATAAATAGTCAAAATACTGTTTATATAGTGGTTGATCCAGACCATAATGAGCATTTAATGCTGCTTCAATCTCAGGGGGAACTTCTTTTTCCTTTGTAAAAGGACCCCCCGGGGCCGCTTGCATTAAGAAAAATGTGGCGGTTACAATCAAGATGAGAGAAACGAGCATGTAGAGCAATCTCTTAATGATATATTTTGCCACTTTGAACACCTCCCAATCACATACGCTTCAAAAAGTAAGGTATATAGGCCAACTATATACCTTACTTTACTGTGGTAACTGCTTATTTTTACTTACTCAAAGTAAGCCCACTTAAATTGAGCATCACCTAATGGTGAGATAACAACACCTTTTAGATTCTCATTTTGAACCCAGTTGTTTGTGTAGAAGTAGATAGGTGCAATTGGCATTTCACCAATTACCACTTGCTCGGCTTCTTTCAGTATTCCTAGGCGCTTATCTTTATCCGTTTCTTTTGCTGCTTGCGAAAGCAAATTATTAAATGTTTCGCTTGTCCAACCTGTATCATTATTACCTTTTGGTTCAGTAAAAATTTCAAGGAAGTTTACAGCGTCATTGAAATCAGCTAACCAACCTGTACGAGCAATTTGGAAATTGCCTTGGTCTACATTATCAAGAAACACGTTCCATTCCGCATTATTAAGTGTTACTTCCACTCCTAAATTTGTTCTCCACATATCTTGAATTGCCTGGGCAATCTTTTGATGCCCTTCGGAAGTATTATAGGAGAGAGCAATTGGAGGAAGTTCAGAAACGTCGGCTAAACCAAGTTCATCTAAACCTTTTTGTAAATGTTCCTTTGCAGCCTCAACATCATTATCTTTGAAATAACCGTTCTCATTTTCTTTTAATATGGTCGTTGGAACTAATGCCATTGCTGGAATTTGTCCACCTAGGGCAACGTTATCTACTATCGCTTTTCGATTAATCGCATAAGCAAATGCTTTACGAATATTTTCATTCTGAAACGGCTCCTTATTAATATTAAATTTATACCAATACGTTCCTGCAATTGTGCTTTTTTTGAGTGTTCCTTCTTTTTCTAAAGTAGGAATAACATCTGTCGGTAATGCTGACATAGGCGCCCCAGCCCAGTCCAATTCACCTTTTTTGAAACTCTGATACTCTGTATTCGGGTCATTAATCATATCCATTGTAATTTTTTCAAGTTTAACTGAATCTGCATCCCAATAATCCTTATTTTTTTCAAGCGTGATTGTTGCTGATTTATCCGCAATCACAAATGGGCCATTCGATACATAAGATTCATCAACACGATTTGCCCAATCAGGATTATCCTTTGCAATCTTACTATTCACAGGAAAATACGTATAAAAGGCTGTTAGTTCTAGAAAATAAGCAGTTGGGTTTACTAATTTAACCTCAAGCGTTTTATCATCGATTGCTTTAATACCTACATTCTCCATTTTTTCGATTGTAATATCTGGTGAATTGTATGCGTCTTTTGCCCCTTCAATATAATTGTATATTTGTGAAGCATAATCAGATTGATTCCCAGGGACCAGTACCCATTTCCACGCATATTCAAAATCATGAGCAGTAACAGGATCACCATTGGACCATTTGGCATCGCGAATGGTAAATGTATAAGTTTTTCCGTCCTCTGATACATCTATTTTTTCCGCCATTGCTTCTTCTGCTTCTCCATTTTTATTGATACGTGTCAAACCTTCAAAGGCATGGGTAAGGACAACCCCAGATGTTGAGTCAGTTGCTAAGCCTGGGTGTAATGTTGGAGGTTCAGAACTAATATTGATTCTTAGTTCTTGCTTTGCACCTTCCCCCTCAGCTCCGCCTCCTTCTTCGTTATCATTATCAAATGTGCCACAGGCGGAAAGGACAAGGGTGCTTGCCAAAAATATGCTTACTAACCTCGATAATTTTTTCATTAGATAACCTCCCAAATATGTAATTTGCTTGATTTGTTTCGAAAAGATATACGCTACTTATGTTGTTTCAAAACATATCTTCTTATGCGTGTTAGCATCCTATGTTTTACCATTTTTTTCGCTTCACTACTTGCAATTTAGATTGAAAAGAATATAATAAAAATAATATGAATAACGTGCTATGAAGAAGAGTAGTACATATGAATACCATTTTTACAGAGAGTCTGTGGTTGGTGTGAACAGATAATGGAGCATATGGAATGGACTTATGAGCATCTATGCTGAAAAACAAAGTAGGCTTTAGACGTGTTCCTTACGTTACAAGGATACGAGAGATTTTACTCACTAATATGGGTAAAATAACTAGGGTGGCAACGCGGAAACCATTCGTCCCTAACATTTAATTGTTAGGGATGGGTGGTTTTTTATTTTGGTTTTAACTATTAAAAAAGGAGAAAAACAAGATGCAAACTATTTTTTCAGGGATTCAACCAAGTGGATCCGTCACATTAGGAAACTATATCGGGGCAATGAAGCAATTTGTTGAATTGCAAAATGAATACAATTGCTTCTATTGTATAGTGGACCAACACGCGATTACAGTACCACAAGAATCAAAAAAATTACGCGAAAATATTAAAAGCCTAGCTGCACTATATTTGGCAATTGGGCTTGATCCAGAAAAAGCAACTCTGTTTATTCAATCAGAGGTTCCGGCACATGCTCAAGCAGGTTGGATGTTACAATGTGTCTCTTATATCGGTGAACTTGAGCGAATGACTCAATTTAAGGATAAATCACAAGGAAAAGAAGCAGTCGTGGCTGGATTATTAACCTATCCTCCACTTATGGCTGGAGATATTCTCCTTTATAATGCAGACCTTGTTCCTGTGGGTGAGGACCAAAAGCAACATATCGAATTAACACGTGACCTTGCTGAAAGATTTAATAAAAAATATCGTGAAATCTTCACGATACCTGATGCAAGAATCCCTAAAGAAGGCGCAAGAATTATGTCCTTACAGGAACCAACTAAGAAGATGAGTAAATCAGATCCAAATCAAAAAAGCTATATTGCCTTACTCGATGATCCAAAACAAATTGAGAAAAAAATTAAAAGTGCCGTAACCGACTCAGAGGGAATTGTGAAATTCGACAAGGAAAATAAACCTGGTATTTCCAATCTACTGACCATCTATTCCAATTTCAGCAACAAATCAATTGAGGAAATTGAAGCAATGTATGAAGGAAAAGGATACGGAGAATTTAAAGCTGACCTAGCGGAGGTTGTATTAAACGAAATTCGCCCTATTCAAGAAAGATATTACGACTTCTTAAACTCATCAAAATTAGATGAAATCCTTGATGCCGGTGCTGAAAAAGCCAATAAAGTAGCAAGTAAAACCGTCAAAAAGATGGAAAATGCCATGGGTCTAGGGAGAAAAAGAAAATAATAAAAGTGAAAAAGGATTTGTTCGAAAACAAATCCTTTTTCTTATACCTTTGACTCATGTTCAATTTCCCAAAGCTTTTCAAAAAATGGCTGACCTTTAATTAGGTTTTCACATAGTTGGACATGTTTGCTCGTCCAACCGTTTCTCGTTTCTTCATAGAGGTTATGCCATACTTCCTCAAACTGCATTTCCTGAATTTCTTGGTATCTCGACGGATTCCATTCCGTATACCAATACCTGATCTCAGCTACATTTTTTGTTGAGGCTAACTGATCTAACGCCATAAATAAAAGCTGCTTTAACTGTCTTTCCTTACGGGTTAGCCCTGCCATTTCAATAGGTGATGGAGATAAAATATGATATTCCTTGTCATTTATGCTATCCTTAGTATCAAAAGTATAAGGAATCGCTTCATGTCCACTCACCATCTCATAAACAAGCTGTTCCTGCCGTGGAATTAATCGACTTTTCCGAATTGGAATATTGTACCCAATTGTGTCTATCGCCATAATTCCATGACCATCTGTTACAACAAAACAATAATCGAGCTGAATCCGTTCATGATTTTTTCGAACATACGCTTTTTGGTGAACATCCATAAGAAGTTGCTGTGGTAGTTCCATTAAATCATTCTCAATGTAGTTAAACAATGGAGACTCAATTTTTAGCAAAGGTACCTGGTCTAACAGTTCAACACTATCATCCTTGCGCCATTCATGGAAGTGGCAAACGTTGTAACCATTTTCTTCACCTTCAAACCAATTTACCCAAATATCATGAAGAAACAACATTTATTACCCCTCACTTCAAAGCTGTTTGTCAACAGTATAGGCAGAAGGGGAAAAATTTATTCCAAAATATTCTTGTTTTGCTAGAAAAATACTCTACATCTTAATCTCTTCTTGATGATTTTACCGGATAGTAAATACTAGCCCAAATCATTCCTAAGCCCACTGCGACTAGATAGCATTCAATTCTTTTACTAATAAATTGCAAGTATTGCACAAATGTAAGCCCTGTTGTCATTAGGTTTAAATAAGCAATGATCGTAATACCTCCACTAACTGCTAGCCCAAATCCAACTAAAAAGAAAAAAGCCCTACCCATCTGGATACCAGACAATAAAGCTGTGATAAAAATGCCTTCTCAATTCAATCACCTGCTCGTCCCATTTACTTACTATAATCTATGGTTCAAGTTTAGAAAAGATGACTACTGGAAAATAGAAAAAGCCAAGATCGCATCTTGGCTTTTTACTCATTTATTTTTGGATCAAGTGCATCACGAAGACCATCACCTACGAAGTTAAAGCATAGTACGGTAATTAAAATCATTAAACCTGGAGCAGTTGGAACCCACCACTGGTTAAGCATGATTGTTATACTCTGTGCACCTTGTAGCATATTTCCCCAACTTGGTGTTGGTGGCATAATACCTAATCCTAGGTAACTAAGAGCAGACTCAGCTAAAATGACTCCCCCTACAGCTAATGTAGCTGCAACAATGATTGGCCCCATCGCGTTTGGAAGGATTTCTCTAAAGATAATGGTAAAGCTTCTTGTTCCAATCGTCTTAGATGCTAAAACAAACTCACGATTACGCAGTGATAAAAACTCACCCCGAACCAATCTGGCAGTTGTCATCCATCCTGTAAGTGCAAAAATGATAATTAACTTATCAACACCTGGTTTAAAAAGCGTTACAAGCGTGATTAGCAAGAAAATTTGTGGAATAGAAAGCATAATATCTACGAATCTCATGACCAATGCATCAACAATTCCACCAAAATATCCTGCAATTGCACCTAATGCTGTTCCAATCGTAATCGCTCCAGCTACTGATGCAAAGCCTACCAGTAATGAAATTCTTGCACCATACAATAATCGAGTTAAGATATCACGGCCAAAGGTATCTGTACCTAGTAAATGTTCCTTACTAGGGTCTGCAAGTCTCTTAAATAGATCCTGTTTGTCTGGGTCATGTGGCGTTAATAATGGTGCAAATATCGCTGATAAGATAATAAGAATCAAAAGCACTGCACCGATAACTGCAAGCTTATTTTTAAAGAACTTACGAATCATTATTTTCGTCAAAGTATCGGCTTTAGAGCTCATACCTTGAAGTTCTATTTCATTTCCTGGTGCTAAATTAGGTTGTGCCATCCTTCTTCCCCCCCTCTAGTATTCAATTCTCGGATCAAAGATAGCGTATAAAATATCGGCTATAAGATTTCCTACTACTACTAGTACGGAGGAAATAACAGTTATTGCCATAACGATTGGATAATCACGTTGGAAAGCTGAATCAACGAATAATTTTCCCAGTCCCGGCCAACCAAATACGGATTCAACAATTACGGAACCACCAATGAAACTTGGTATCATAATTCCAAATATCGTAATAACCGGAATTAAACCGTTTCGTAATCCATGCTTTGCAATAACCTTTCCTTCTTTAAAGCCTTTTGCTCTTGCCGTTCTCATGTAGTCTTGGTTAACAACCTCGATCATACTTGATCGAGTATATCTAGTTAAACTAGCCATATCGGCTGTTGCTAAAACGAAAGCAGGTAGGATTAAATGGTGAATACGATCCCAAATGCTAAACGGTGCATTTAGTGTTTGGGTACCTGAAGCTGGGAACCAGCCTAGATGAACAGAGAAAATCATAATTAATACTAGTCCAAACCAGAAATTTGGGATAGCAAGTCCTAAAAAGGAAGATACAGTAACTGTATAATCTATTTTTGAATATGGACGTACAGCAGAAATGACACCAAATGGAACTGCAATTACGATTGCTAATATTGTAGATACTCCCATCAACAAGAGGGTGTTCGGCAATCGATTCCAAATCAACTCAGAAACATCTCGGCCCTTATTAATAACGGAATCTCCAAAGTCACCTTGAAGCATGTTTCCTAACCATTTGAAATACTGTACATGGACAGGGTCATTAAATCCATATTTCTCCATAACCACCTCTCTATCTGCAGCACTAATATTAGGGTCCATCAAGAGTGCAGTTGGGTCACCTGGAGCCATATGCATGATTGCAAATGAGATGATGGTAATTCCTAATAATAGGGGAATAGCCATTAATGTTCGACGGATGATATAAGATACCATAGCTATTTCTCCTTCACAATTTAATAAATTCGTCTATGTTTGATCTAGATACAAATATCCAGGAATTTTCGGTTTCCAATAGCAAGAGGGAAGGGAATCATTACCCTTCCCTCTGCAATAATCATGTTAGTTTACTATTATTAGTTACTAGGTTGTAACCACCATTTATTTGCATTGAATAATTGAGACTTCGGATGGAATTCATAACCTTGTAATTCTTCCGGCATAGCACGGTACTCAATTGGGTAGTACAAGAATGTATATGCTTGGTCTTCAACAAGAATTTGGTATAGATCTTTGTGAATTTCCTTATACTTCTCAATGTCAGTAGTCTTTCTAGCTTCTTCCATTAGCTTATCTGCTTCAGGATTGCTATACCAGTTCATGTTTAAGCCTTCTTCAGCTTGACTTGAATGGAAAATATCATATTGATCAGGGAATGTTGATAATGACCAGCCTAGAATCATTGCTTCATAATCCCAGTTTGGAGCAGAGATTTGTTCAATGAATGCTGACCATTCAACGATTTCTGGTTTTGCTTCAACGCCAATTTCTTTAAATTGTTGTTGTAAAACTACAGCAATATCTTCACGGATTTTGTTACCTTGGTTCGTTTTGATAGAGAATGACATTTCTTTGCCATCTTTATCTACGATACCGTTACCGTTCGTATCTTCCCAACCAGCTTCTTTAAGCAATGCTTTGGCTTTCTCTAAATCATAATCAAATTTTGGTACGTCGTCATTATATGTCCACATCAACGGGCTATCTGGAGCTTCAGCAGGTTGACCAGCACCATTCATAATGCTATCAACAATTGCTTGTTTGTTTACAGCATGTGTAAATGCTTGACGTACTTTCTTGTCTTTGAATCTTTCATCCTTTTGGTTGAATCCAAGGAATGTATAAGATAAAGCTAAATCTTCCTCAATCTTAGTTCCTTCGATTGCTTTTACAGTATCAATTTCAGTACCAGGGAATGCATTATACATATCAATTTCACCAGCTTGCAATGCTGCGATTAAAGCATTAGCATCTGCTACATATCTAGTTGTAATCGTATCTAAATATGGACGACCTTCAAAGTAATCATCATTCGCTTCTACTTTTACATACTCGCCATCTTTCCATTCTACAAATTTGAAAGGACCAGTACCAATAGGGCTCTTTGTATTGAACTCATGCTCATGAATTGTAGCTGGGTCAACATCACCTAAGATATGCTCAGGTAGTGGACCATATGATCCTAATGTTGTTGGATAGAAAGTTACATCTACTTTATTTAAAGTAAATTTAACAGTGTAATCATCGATTTTTTCAATTTTTTCTAAACTTTCGAAGTTTGATTTACGTTCTGAAACTACCTCTGGTTTTTTCATTAATTCATAGGCGAATACTAAATCGTCAGCATTCATTTCTTCACCATCATGCCATTTAACGCCTTGCTTAAGTTTAACCGTATATTCTAAACCATCTTCAGAAGTTTGAATATCCTCAGCTAAATCATACTCAGTTTCAAGATCTTTATTTGTCTTGACAATTGCATTATAGATTAATCCTTCAATATCACTTGACGCTGTATCAGTTGAAAAATATGGATTGAATAATGTTGGACTCCCTGCACTTCCAACTACCAAATCTCCACCAGTTACAGGTTCATTATTTTTTGGTTCTTCTTTTGCTGGTTCTTCTTTTGCAGGTGTTTCTTCTTTTGGCTTTTCTTCGTCACTATTAGCTTTTTCGCCACCGGAACAAGCTGCTAAGAAAAGTGACATAACAAGTGTTAGGACTAAAAATAGCCATAAGCTCTTTCTTAACTTCATCTTTGTTTCCCCCTATCGTTTTGTTAGAATTTTTAGTTTTTACTACTTAGATTGATCCCTCTTAGGTGGCATCTCCTCCCTTCAAGAAATCTATATATTTTCTGTGCAGCCACCTTTACTCGTAAAGGTGACATGCAACAAAATGCCCTTGTTTTACTTCCTTAAATTCTGGTACCAGCTGGCGGCAAATATCGGTTGCGGCTGGGCATCTAGTGTGGAAGACACATCCACTTGGCGGATTTGAAGGACTTGGAAGTTCTCCCTTAAGTACAATTCGTTCTCTTTTGATTGCACCTGCTTTTTTAGGAACAGGAACGGCAGATAATAATGCTTGTGTATATGGATGAAGTGGTTCAGCATATAAATCTTCTTTTTCAGCTAATTCCATCATTCTACCTAAATACATAACTCCTACTCTATCACTTATATGTCTTACAACACTCAAGTCATGAGAGATAAAGATGTACGTTAGTCCAAATTCTTCTTGAAGATCTTCCATCAAGTTAATAACCTGAGCTTGAATCGACACGTCAAGCGCTGATACAGGTTCATCAGCTATAATCAATTCAGGATTTAACGCAAGTGCTCTTGCAATTCCGATTCTTTGACGTTGTCCTCCTGAGAATTCATGTGGATATCTATTGATAAAAGATGAGTTTAATCCAACCGTTTCCATTAATTCTTTTACTTTCTCTTCTCGCTCTTTTGCATTGTATAAGTTATGAGTAATTAATGGTTCTTTAATAATAGAACGTAATGTCTTTCTAGGGTTAAGGGTTGCAAATGGATCTTGGAAGACCATTTGAATGTCTCTTCTCACATGTTTTCTTAATTCACTTTCCGACATATGTGAAATGTCTTTACCCTTAAAAATAATCTTTCCATCAGTCGGTTCGTATAATCGGATAATTGTTCTGCCAGTTGTGGATTTTCCACAGCCTGACTCTCCAACAAGCCCGATTGTTTCTCCTTTTTTGATTTGTAAGCTAATGCCGTCAACTGCTTTGACATTACCTACTTTTCGTTGCAGGAGACCAGCCTTGATTGGAAAATATTTTTTAACATCTTGAAGCTCCAGGATGATATCGCTATTTTCCTGCGTTGTTTTAACTTTATTATCTAGGTTGGTAGTAGTCATGCTTGTGCCCCCTCATCTTCATATAGGAAACAGCGAACTGCTCGTTCTTTACCCATTTGTTTTAGCTGAGGTGCTTCTGCAAAACAGCGGTCTAAAGCTTTGGAACAGCGTGGGGCAAATCTGCATCCTTTCGGCATATTTTCAGGTGAAGGTACATTTCCTTCAATTGATTGAAGACGTTCAATTTCACCTTCTATTGCAGGTATCGAATTCATGAGTCCAACCGTATATGGATGAAGCGGTTCATCAAATAAATCATCCACTGGTGATTGCTCAACTACTTGGCCACCGTACATAACAACAATTTTATCGGCAACCTCTGATACGACTCCCAAGTCATGGGTGATTAAAAGAATTGAAGTATCAAATTTGCGACTAAGATCCTTCATTAAATCAAGAATTTGCGCTTGAATTGTAACGTCAAGAGCGGTTGTAGGCTCATCCGCAATTAAAAGCTTTGGATTACAGCTCATTGCGATAGCTATCATTACCCTTTGGCGCATACCACCTGAAAGACGGTGCGGGTAATCATTAATTAATTCAGCTGCCCTTGAGAATCCAACCAATTCCAACATTTCAATTGCTTTTTTAGTCGCTTCTGCTTTGGACATTTTTTGGTGATACATTAGTACCTCAATGATTTGTTCTCCAACGGTTAGTACTGGGTTAAGAGATGTCATTGGTTCTTGGAAAATCATTGAAATATCATTTCCTCGAACCTTACACATTTCTGCCTCAGACAGTTCGACGAGGTTTCTACCATCAAGAACGATTTCACCTTCTACGATCTTTCCAGCCGGACTTGGTACGAGCTTCATAATTGAAAGTGAGGTAATACTTTTACCAGATCCAGACTCACCTACTATTGCTAAAGTTTCACCTTTATTTATTTTTAAATCAACGCCATCTACGGCAGGTATTACTGTTTTCTTTTTATAAAAATATGTTTTTAGATTTTTCACTTCTAGTAATGTAGCCATAAATTAGGTTCACCTTCCTTATCGGAACTAAACAAGTTCACTCATTATTCAAAATATAATATTTTTAGAGAAATATCAACCAAAAATTTCTAGCAATCTCTCATTTTACCAGATTAAAGCGTTAACGTAAAGAGTGCACTAAATTATCTGACAAAAGAATCACCTAAATTTTATTACAGAAAGATTACAAATACAAGTCAATTTTTAAAAATTGATTTAATTCAGGTTAAACCGAAAAATTTACATTCTCTTAATCTATTTAAAATTCTATTAAAACTATGTCAAAATTGCAAGATAATTTTTATTATTTTCATTACTTTTTCTTTAACCATTTGATATTAAAGGTTTTTCAAAAGAATCATACGTAATATATCTTTGTTATAAAACGCTGTTTTTATTTTCTCAATATAATACTTTACCGCCAAAAAGCGTTGAATCAGTGAAATACCAAGACAAAAAAAGATCCATCACACATTGTGATAGATCTGTTAACGGTTGGATTTAGGATTAAGCGCATCCTTTAACCCTTCACCTATGAAATTTATGGATAAAATGGTTAATGTAATAGCTGTTGCAGGAGGTACCCACATCCAAGTTATATTTCGCAGAACATCGGCATCCCTTGCCTCCGCTAGCATATTTCCCCAGCTTGGTGTATTCGAAGGTACCCCAAAACCTAGAAAACTTAAACCAGATTCAGCAACAATCATAACCGCCAAAATTAATGTCGCTTGCACAATGATTGTGGAAGAAACATTTGGTAACAAATGTTTAATAATGATTTTTGATGGCCTTGTCCCAATCGATTTCGCAGCAAGAATATATTCATTTTCTTTTTCTGCTAAGACTTTACTGCGAACGATACGTGCAACTCCACCCCAACTTAGTAAGCTCATTACAATAATTAGAGTCCATGCTCCAGATACCTTCCCAGTAAGAATACTGTTTAAAACAATTACAAAGATCATAAAAGGGAATACTAATACGAAATCTGTAAAACGCATTAACATCTGGTCGATTTTCCCACCATTATAAGCTGCGACAGAACCGACAATAGTTCCAATTAGAGTAATGAAAATGGTACATGAGAATCCAATTAATAAGGATGTTCTTCCCCCATGTAGCATTCTTGCAAACATGTCACGACCGTTTGTATCTGTCCCAAGCCAGTTATCTGCGGACGGCGGTTTTCTCATGTTCGTGAAATCAACACGAACAATATCCATTTTATTAAACATTGGGCCAAAAATAGCCGTTAATATGATTAGAATCAGAAAACCCAAACTGAACATCGCTAGTTTGTTTTTCATGAATTTCCTTCTGGCTATCGCCCAAGGGGAAAGACTTTTTGCTTCTTTGTCTGGTGAACCTGCATCTGTATTTGTAACTACTTCCATTTATTCTCCTCCTTAATCCAATCGAATCCGCGGATCCACGATACCATAAAGTAAATCAGCGATAAGATTTCCGAAAAGTGTTAAAAATGAAAGTAACATTGTGATCGTCATCATAACAGCATAATCCCTTGTGTTAACGGATTCTAAGAAAAGTTGTCCGATTCCAGGGTATGTGAAAATAGTTTCAGTTATAACCGCTCCACCTATTAAGGTTGCAATATCGAATCCTAAAAATGTTACTAACGGAATAATAGAATTTCGTAAAATATGCTTATTATAAATCGTTGATTCTTTCGTGCCTTTTGCTCTTGCTGTTCTTACAAAGTCTTTCCGACTATTTTCGATAATATCATTGCGTAAAAATTGAGTGTATGATGCAGTACCCATTAATCCTAAAACGAGTGCTGGTAACAATACATGATGGAATTTACTCACATAATATTCAAAAGTTCCTTCATCAAGTCCTACTTCAACTGATCCGCTGAATGGGAACCAATTAAGCTGAAACGCAAAGAAATAAATCGCTACAATCCCCGCAACAAACGATGGAACTGCAAGTCCGATATAGTTATAACTTGCAATAAGATTATCTCCAAGTTTATACGGCTTTCGTCCTGAATACATTCCCATTAAGAAGGAAAAAATGTACGTAAAAAATAATGAAACAAGTGCTAAAAATAATGTGTTTGGAATTTTTTGAGCAATTAGCTTTGAAACATCCATTTTATGTGTTGTAGATTTTCCAAAATCCCCCTGAACAAAGTCAGTAACCCATCTCCAATACTGTACATAGATTGGGTCGTTATAGCCCAATTTTTCTCGCATTTCTTCAATGTATTTTGGATCAGTATTTGACGGGTCAATTTCTCCCCCAAACGGGTCACCTGGCATTACTTTTGACAAGGAAAATACCACTATTGAGGCAAGGAGTAATAATGGAATCATGCTTAGTATTCTTCGAATTGAGTATTGGAGCATGTTAATTTCTCCTTATTCTAAAAAATTCTTTACTAAAATAGAAGTTCAAAAAGTCACAGTTCGTGACTTTTTGAACTTTACTGACCTGTGATCAATCAGTTACATACCATTTATGAACATCTGTTTGGAATCCAACTGCATTTACATGTACACCTTGAAGGCGTTCGTTAATTCCATATAGGTCCATGTTTTCCCATAATGGTAATGCTGGTAATTCTTCGTTGAATAGTTTTTGCCACTCAACATATACTTGTCCACGATATTCTTTATCAAATGCTTTTTCGCTTAAGCCTTCATCAAGAAGTCTTTGGCTATCTTCATTTACCCAACGTCCATAGTTCCACTCAGCATCATTAGCCCATAGACCAGATGGATCTGGGTCAGAACCAGTTCCCCAAGAACCGAAGAATGCTTCTAATTCAACATCGTCATTGTCTTTCATTTCGTTATAAAGGTTGAACTCAATTAGACTACCAGTTGCTAATTCAGTTTTTACGCCGATGTCATTCCAGCTTTGGATAATTGCTTGTGAACGACCTTCAAATGTTGCGTTACCTGCATAGTGACCAAATTTGATAGAGAATGGCTTGCCTTCTGGATCTTCTACAAATCCGTCTCCATCTACATCTTTATAACCAGCTGAAGCTAAAAGTTCTTTTGCTTTTTCTTGGTTATATTCATATTGGTTTAGTTCTGAATCATCAGCAGCCATCCAGAATGCAGATGGAATAACAGTGTTGAATACTTTACCTTTACCAGATAAGAAACCATCAATCATTGCTTGACGATCAATTGCAGTTAATAAAGCTTGACGTAACTCTTTAGATTCAAACTTATCAAAATCAGCTATGTTCTTACGTGCTTCTTGATCACGATGACCAAAACGTAAACCGATATAAGAGTAAACAGTTCCAGTAGCTTCTTCTACGCGAACATGATCCATCTTTTCTAATTCTTTAACAGACGCTGGAGCAATGTTCATAATATCAATTTCGCTATTTTGGAAAGCACCGTTTGCTAATGAAGGATCAATAACTTTGATAACTACTCCATCTAGAAGTGGTTTCCCTTCCCAATATTCATCAAAACGTTCTAATTCTACATACTCACCAGGTACAACTTTTTTCACTTTGAATGGTCCAAGACCAACAGGATTCGTACGAACTTGTTCAGATTCTCCAAGTTCAGCTACAGGTACGCCTTCATAATGTTTCTTAGGCATTGGATCTGACCATAGATTTTCTAAGTTGTTAATTTTCACTTCTTTAAAAGTAATTGCAACTGTGTATTTATCAATTACATTAACACCTTCGATATGGTCTGCTTTTCCTTCTTTTTTCTCTGTAGCACCTTTGATTCCTTCAACATAGTTGAAGCGAGAGCCATCATAATCAGGGTCTGCGATTGTTTCAAGAGCAAACGCATAGTCATCAGCTGTTAACTCTTCACCATTGTGCCATTTAACGCCTTCTTTAAATTTAAAAGTATACGTTAATTTGTCATCGCTGATTGTCCATTCAGCAAGATTTGGTACATACTCTAGGTCGTCATTTACCTTGTAAATACTACCACCAGTAAAACCAAGGATTTGCGCATCAATAACGCTTCTATAATAAGCAGATTCAAAAACGCCTTCAGGAGCTTGGTCAACTGCTAAAGTGATTGTTCCACCTTCTTTTGGTTCAGCTGTTTCTGAACCAGTGTTTTCTTTTTCTTTTTCAGCTGTTTTTTCATTACCACCGCATGCTGCTAGAAATAAGGACATTGCTAGCATAAGTACGATTGTCCACAATGCTGACTTTTTCATGTAGGTTTTCCCCCTTAAGTATTTGTTTATGTTTTTTAAATTTTAGCTGCCAATTATTTGTGTAAATGACAAGCCACCTTATGTCCTGGCTTCACCTCCTTTAAAAGTGGTTTGCTTTTCGAACATTCCTCCATTGCCATTGGACATCTTGGATGGAACGGGCAGCCACTTGGTGGATTCGCTGGACTTGGTACATCGCCTTGAAGAACAATTCTTTCCTTTTTCTTTCTTGGATCAGGCTCGGGTATAGCAGATATCAATGCCTGTGTATAAGGATGAAGCGGTTCAGCATACAAGTCATCCTTATCTGCAATTTCTACAATACCTCCAAGATACATAACTCCAATCCTGTCACTCATGTGCTTCACAACACTCAGATCATGGGCGATGAAAAGGAACGTTAATCCGAACTCCTCTTGTAATTCTTTTAATAAATTTAATACTTGGGATTGAACGGAAACATCGAGCGCCGAAACAGGTTCATCTGCGATAATTAGTTTTGGCTTAAGTGCTAAGGCACGTGCTATCCCAATTCTTTGGCGTTGCCCTCCAGAGAACTCATGTGCGTATTTATAGAAAGCATCCTCGGGAAGACCAACCTTTTTCAATAAATCCAATACTTCACCTTTTAGTTCTTTTAATGATTTTCCTGTGTAGTTAATGATAGGTTCTGCTACGATATCACCAACCATCTGCATTGGATTTAATGAAGCATATGGGTCCTGGAATACCATTTGGAAATCTTTTCTGATTTCTCTCAAGTGTTTTCCTTTAAGTTTTGTGATGTCTTTACCATCCAATAGAATCTGGCCTTCTGTTGGTTCAAGCAAACGAAGAATGGTTCTTCCTGTTGTTGACTTCCCACATCCTGATTCACCTACAAGACCTAATGTTTCACCTTCTTTAATGTCAAACGAAACACCATCAACCGCTTTTACATGGCCAATCGTTTTCCTCATAAACCCACCTTTAATAGGATAGTAGGTTTTAAGATCCTTAACTTCCAAAATAAGATTATCTTTTTTCTCTAATGTTGATTGAGCCATTTTTATTTCACCTCTTCTACAGGACGACTGCTCTTATATAAAAGACAGGAAACTTCATGTCCATCCTCTACTGCTGCCAATTCAGGTGTTAGCGTCTTACATTCTGGCATTGCTGCCGGGCAACGGTCAGTAAATCGGCAACCCGTTTTAGGCATGTTTTTTAAGGATGGTACAATTCCTTCAATCGATCCCAATGTTTCAACTTCTTCATGAAGCTTTGGAATAGATTCCATTAAGAGTTTTGTATATGGATGCTTTGGATTGTAGAAAAGTGTATCAACATCCGTTCTTTCCACGATTTTACCTGCGTACATTACAATTACTTCGTCACACATCTCGGCTACAACACCAAGGTCATGCGTTATTAAAATGACTGACATATCATTCTTTTCTTGAATCGTCTTAAGAAGTTCTAGTATTTGTGCTTGTACTGTCACATCAAGAGCAGTTGTAGGTTCGTCTGCAATTAATAGTTTTGGCTGACATGCAATAGCCATTGCTATCATGACACGCTGTCTCATCCCTCCAGAAAGTTGGTGAGGGTATTCATCTACAATACTCTCAGGACGAGAAATACCTACTTGGGTTAGAAGTTCAATACTAATTTCTCTTGCTCTTTGCTTTGAAATTTTTTGGTGGTTTAATAGAACCTCGTCTAATTGAAACCCAATGGTGAAAACTGGGTTAAGTGCAGTCATTGGCTCCTGGAATATCATTGAAATATCTTTTCCGCGTATTTTATTCATTTCAGATTCTGATAGACTTTCAATATTATTTCCTTGGAAAATAACTTCCCCGTCTGTAATCTCTCCGATCCCTACCGGTAATAGTTTCATTACAGACATTGACATGACACTTTTTCCGCAGCCGGATTCACCAACAATTCCGACAATTTGGCGCGGATTTACTGTAAAAGAAACATCATCCACTGCATGATAGATTTCTCCATCTATGTTGAAGCCTGTTTTTAAGCCCTTTACCTCTAGTAAAGGGGCTCCATTATTTGGCTGTTGCATAATAACACCCCAAATTCTTCTAGATTATCCACAATTAATATGTAAATAAAATTTTATTACTATAATGTTATAATTGCAAGACAATTTTTAAATTTACATAAAAAAAGATTTAAAACTCCGTAATATATGGGTTTTTAGTTAATTTCCATTTAATCAAATTATTTTAATATATTATAAAAATATATTATATTGGAATTTTCAAATAAGTTGTCTATACAAGGGTTCATACTATGACTTTTACCTGTTTTATCCAAACAAAAAAACCACAGGATCACAACTCCCTGCGGTTTTTAAAAAAATCTTACATATACTCCTTCACAAACTCCTTCGAATCCACCCCAAGTATTGCCTTAACCTGAAGCTGGTTTGCTTCCAAATAGTTTCGCACCAAATAATAGCCTGCACAGTATCCTGTCATCTTCGGGTAAAATTTCTTTCCATATAAAAGATCATCATGTTTTCTTTCATTTCTTTTCACATTTCGATTTGGAATGATGAGTTGTTGTACTATTTTTTTGAGTTCCTTGTCAGAGTAATATTTTGTCCAGTCCGCCAAACTCGCATTTCCACAATGTTCGCGGACTGCATTTTCTGCAAAGCCTTCTAAAATGACTACATCCAAAAGTGTAAAGTCGGCTTCATTTTTTCTGTATTTTTTTAAACGACAAACATGATTGTATTCATGGGTTAAAACAGCTTTGATTTCAGAATCTGTATTATGTGGTGAAAAGAATAGAAATAATTTGTTTTTAAAGGCAAGGCCTGATTTTCCATTGAACTCTCTTTTGATTTTGGTGTTTGTTTCATCTGCTGGTAAAATGAAAATTGGAATCTGTGGGCCATTCCATTGTTTTTGCAAAACACCATATTCTTTCTCTACTTTTGCCCAAACATTTTGAGGAAGACTTTCCGCTTTGTTTTTAGAACCTGTTCTATACATTCCATGCATTTTTAAGTACTCATAAATATCTCGTGCAGTAGCTCCTTTTGGAAAATAGCTTGTAAGTTTTTTAGAAAGTTCAATAGGGTTTGCATCTGTTTCCTTTAGCCATTCGTCGGTACGTATTACCCCACTACCTCACTTCCTTCCTTTCGCGGACCCTATATTGTATTCAACTTCATAAAAAAAGAGCCAGACCTTTAAGTCTGACTCTCACTCAAAATCTTATTGATATTTTTTAAATAAAATCGTTGCATTGTGTCCGCCAAAGCCTAGTGAGTTGCTTAGAGCTACATTTACTTCCTGCTCTCTTGCTTTATTCGGGACATAGTCTAAATCACATTCTGGATCTGGTGTTTCATAATTAATGGTCGGTGGGATAAGCCCTTCTTGTATTGCAAGTATTGAGAAGATTGCTTCTACACCGCCCGCAGCTCCAAGTAGATGTCCTGTCATTGATTTTGTTGAACTAATTGCCACTTTATATGCATGTTCAGCAAAAACTTCCTTGATAGCTGCTGTTTCAAATTTATCATTGTAATCTGTGCTCGTTCCATGTGCGTTGATATAATCAACATCGCTTGGATTAAGCCCTGCATCCGCAATAGCTTGGCGCATTGCACGAGCTCCGCCTTCACCGCCTGGTGCTGGTGCTGTAATATGGTGGGCATCTCCAGTTGCTCCGTAGCCAACAATTTCAGCGTAAATATGTGCACCGCGTGCTAACGCATGCTCTAATTCTTCAAGAACTAGAATCCCAGCGCCCTCACCCATTACAAATCCATCACGGTTTTTATCAAATGGGCGGCTTGCTGTTTTTGGATCTGGGTTTAATGATAAAGCTCTTGCAGAAACGAATCCTGCAAATGACATATTCGTTAAAGGTGCTTCTGTTCCACCTGTAATCATGACGTCCGCATCTCCGCGCTGGATGACCTTAAATGCATCTCCAATTGAGTTCGTACCTGTCGCACACGCTGTAACAGTACAGGTGTTTATTCCTTTTGCCCCAATTGCGATGGATACCTGGCCTGCTGCCATATCCGGAATCATCATTGGAACATAAAATGGACTTACACGACGATAGCCTTTTTCCAAGAAAATCTTGTGCTGTTCTTCATGTGTTTCCATACCACCAATACCTGAACCAATCCATACTCCAACGCGTGGAGCAATTTCATCGGTGATGGTTAATTTAGCATCTTCAACAGCCATGAGGGAAGCTGCCATTGCATATTGAGTAAAGCGGTCCATACGGCGTGCTTCTCGTTTATCCATATAATTTTCAGGATTAAAATCCTTTAATTCAGCTGCTACCTTTGCGGGTAAGCCCTCAATTTGAATTCTAGTTAATGGACCGATCCCTGAGACTCCGTTTTTTGCGTTTTCCCAAGTCGTTTTCACATCGTTACCTAATGGCGAGACTGTGCCTAATCCAGTAACAACTACACGTTTCTTTTCCATAATCGTTCTCCTTCCAACTTCATAAAAAATTTCTATCATGTGTTACACACAATTGTTTTTAAAAAACACTTCTCTAGCGACCCCATCTTATGCAGATGGCACCCCAAGTTAATCCTCCACCAAATCCTACCATTACTATTACGTCATCGTCTTTAATTTTTCCTGCCTGGAGATCTTCAACAATCGAAATTGGGATTGATGCTGCTGATGTATTTCCAAACTGGTCTACCGTTTTTGACATTTTTTCAACTGGTAGTTCAAGTCTTTCCCTTGAAGCCTCCATGATACGAATATTTGCCTGATGTGGGATTAGGTAATCTACATCCTCTCTAGTTAATCCAGCTTTTTCGAGAACATTTACACTTGATTCACCCATTTGTCTTACCGCAAATTTAAACACTTCGCGGCCATTCATGATAATGTGTTCATCTTGGTAAAGGTGTTTTGCTCCTGTACCGTCTGCTCCTAATTCAAAAGAGAGGATACCTCTGCCTTCTGAAACTTCACCAAGTACTGCTGCACCAGCTCCGTCTCCAAATAAAACAGCAGTATTTCGGTCGCTCCAGTCAACGATTTTTGAAAGTTTTTCAACACCTACTACTAATACGTGCTTATAGGTACCCGCTTCGATGAATTGTTTACCTGTGATAATTCCGTACATAAATCCAGCACATGCAGCACTAATATCCATTGCAGCTGCGTTTTTTGCACCTAAACGTTCTTGAATCATGCAAGATACGGATGGGAACGGATGATCAGGGGTAACTGTAGCTACGATGATCATGTCCAATTCTTCAGCAGTGATTCCTGCATCTTCAATTGCTTTACGGGCTGCCTCGTATGCCATGTCAGATGTATTTGTATCATCATCGGCAATTCTACGTTCTTCTATTCCTGTTCTTGTACGAATCCATTCATCTGAAGTGTCTAGAATTTTTTCTAGATCCTTGTTTGTTACGACCTTTTCTGGTACAAATCGATTAATTCCGATTATTCCTACACCCATATAAACATCTCCCTTATTTATGCGAAAAACTCAAATTTATAGAATAAGCATTTTTCTTATTATCAATTCTTATGACTTGGTACTAATTTTAATTCATTTTTTAATTGTTATCAACTCTTTGGTTTTACTTTTTGTAAGATTCCACGTTTGCCTAGTGTTATACGTGATACAGGCCTATTTCATTTTGTGTGGTGAAACATAAGATTATAGTAAAAAGTGTTCAAGAAAGATATTAAATGTAAGTTGGTGATAAATGATGAGTAATAAGCCTGATGATTTGGATGTTACGCATGAGGAATCCACTGTACAGCAAGAAAGTGAACGTGAGCCTTCCAAGATGGCCAGGTTTGATCGTCTCATGTTTGGCCCTCGTGCTAGGAGAGATGAAAGAAAAGCAGCAGAAAAAAATACGAAAGAAATCAAAACAGATGAAGTTGATTTCAATCAACTGATGAACCAAATCGACGATATTATGACCTCCATCAGCAAAATCAAGCCGGCATTAAAGGACTTATCTCCACTTCTTGATTATTTCCGAAAAAAATAAGAAGCTATCACCACATGTGATAGCCTCTCTTATTTTGAAGGTAGGTCTCCTGTTTCTTTGTAATCTTTAATATACCCTTTTAATTCCTTTATAAACGTTTCATCTACCTTTGGGCTAAAGGCGCCCATAGAAACAACATCGTCTTGGAAATCAAAATAGAGGGTTCCTGATTTGAGTTCGCCCAAATCAAATTTATTTGCAACTAATAAGTAGAGCTGGTCTACATGCTGCACTGTGCTTGTGTATACTGTTTCTTCTCCTAGGTCAGATTGATCTGAAACATAACCAATCGCATAGAGGCCTTCTTCTTTTATCTTTTCTATTACAGGAACATTGAAACCATCCCCCGCAGGATAAATAATATCTACACCCTCAGCTATCATTTTCTCTGCGATTGAAATTGCCTTTTCAGTGTCATCCCAGTTTTGAACATAGCCAATATCCACATCTACTTCATCATTTTGAAATAAAACACCTTCATAAAATCCGTTGATTTCTGGTTGCCATTCAAATGCGGCGATTACACCGACTTTGTTCGCTTCAGTCATTTTACCAGCAACCATACCTCCGAAAAAGCCCATGGCATGACCTTCAAAGTTTAGGCTCGTAATATTCTCTTTTCTCGTATTCCCATTAAAAAAAACGAAATGGACATCGGGGTATTCTTCTGCAATCTGATTAAAAATTTCAGCATATTCGCTTCCGTGACCAAAGATTAAATTGACACCTTGATCAACAAATTCATTCACAGCTGCTCGTGTTGAAGCTTCTGAAGTAATACCTTCTTTAAAGAAGACGTCAACTTGAAATTTTGATTTTATTTGCAATAACCCCTTATATCCTTCCGTACCCCACACTTGATCATCAATTGTATCAGGTACTAGTAAGCCAACTTTTTTAATCCCAGTATTGGCATCCGTTTGTCCACAAGCTACGAGGATGGAAATTAAGAATAAGAATATCAACCACCTAAACAACTTTTGCATGACTACAACTCCTTTAAAAACAAAAACAAACCAATCTTATAATACTTTCATTTTATTGTACTTGTTTGGAATAAGAAAGGAAAAAAAGTCGTTAGTCACAAAAAGTTTGGGAAATCCACTCTTTATGTTCATTTTTCTTATTGATTCCATCCTCCAACCCTGTACTTGAAAAATGGATAAACGTAAACAAAAACTCAATATTTTTTGTTCGAACTTTTTGATGCTCACACAAACTATTCTCAATCGTAATTTTTGAATACCAGTTTTCATCAAGTTCATCGTCTAAATCAATAGTTCTATTTAAGGAATGCGCCGAGACTAGAATTAACTTTGTTTTTGACTCAGAACAGAACTCTATCACAGATTGAAGCTTTTCCTCGTTTTTTTTATTTCGCTCTAAGGAGTTTGGATTATACCAAGGGTAAATCACAGCATCTGTTTGCATGAATAGGTTTTGATTCATCATTGCTATGGGGTACTCCTTAAATTCAAAAAATGCATTACGGCCAATCCGCAGCATTTTATCTTCTTCAAGGCTATTTTCCTCTGGTATTGTATCTACACCAATTACATGAATTTCTTTCTCAATCATTCTACAGCAAAGTCCATATCCTACAAACGAGAAAGTGTCGAATAGGATGACCTTTTTCACTTGTAACATCTCCCATATATTTTGTTACAGTATCGTATGCTTGTGGGGAAATAAAAAGTCCCTATTCTAAAAAAAGAATCGGGACTTTTCATAATTCCTTTTCGTTCTCTTTAAAATAGCTACCAATTGAGCGACTAAATGCATACGTATTTTCACTAATATGATAGCTTAACGTAACCTTCTCATTGGCACCCTGGTATTTCATACTGTGGATTTCTGGAGTGTATGTCCTTTCATTTGTGCTATGCCAAATTTTTATTGGGATATTTGGAAAAAGCAAATGGTCTCTAGGTGCTAAGTTTTCAATATTCATTTCAACTGCCCTTACGTCAAGTTGATATGCTTGTGCAATTTCTTTGATTAGTTTTTTATAATAAAATTTATTTTTTCTTTCATTATCGATATGTGCCACTAAATCAATACATGGATTGAGGAAAGCCATTGAGCGAATTTCTTCATTAAGTTTTTGGCTTAATTGCATTGCTGTTAATGCACCCATTCCCTCTGCCAGAATATGAATGCGTTTGTTTAGAATTTCTCGTTTCATGATGATGTGATAGAGTTGTGTAGCTAACTTGACGGAGGCTGGATTTCCCCAGTTTGCACCGTATAAGTTTGAATAAAATACTGTATATCCTTCATCTTTTAGGTATTCAAGAATTTGAGACCTTGCGTAGTTTTGAATCCAATAGCTGGTATTCTCTTCTACAAAATTTGTTTTATCCCCGATAATTAAAACAGCGAAGCCATTTGGACGTGTTGGCAAATGAAGAGCAGACCACTCCGTATCGAGCTTAAAAAAATATTTATTTTGTACCATTGCTCTCTTCCCCTACTCTTGTTTTCGTCCTTCATGATTAGTGTATGTTATGAAATAAAAGATGAAAGGGGGAAATGCCTAACAAATATCTTTTCTATCCGTTAACAATTGTGGTAAACTAATTACAGAATTTGTTTAACGAGGTGAAGACATTGCGTTATTTTTGGACATTTTTTTGGACATTCCTCTTAATCCAAATGGCTTCATATGTAATTGGATCAATGCAGGCGGCTACATATTCCTTTAAGACATCTTCAATCGTAGCTGTTATCGTTACAGCCCTAATCATTATTCTCGGATCTATTATTCCAAATGATTCTGTAGAGGAACCTCAGCATTAAAAAAGACCCCATCGGGTCTTTTTTTTCTAATCACGGTTTTCTTTTATATGTCCATTTGCGGTTATGGTTTGAGTTTTCCGGGAATGCGTCTCCGGCACTTAATTTAACGCTTTTTGGGTTTTTAACCATATCTCCTTGCTCGCCGATTTCAACATAAATCCCATTATTCGGTGCTTTTTGGCCTGCACGAAATTCATGACTTTGCCCCATGATAATCCTCCTTTTGAATGGTAATACATGATTACTATTCCCACTCATGCCTTAAATCATGAAAAAAGCCTTGGAACCATGAAGTCCAAAGCTTAAAAATTTTATTCCATAATTGCTTTTAAAACGGCTTTTTGTGCGTGCAGGCGATTCCCTGCTTGTTCAAATACAACCGAATGTGGACCATCAATCACTTCAGCCGTGACTTCTTCACCACGATGTGCAGGTAGACAATGCATGAAAAGATATTCGTCATCAGCTGCACTCACAAGCTCTGAATTTACTTGATAGGGCATGAACGCTTGCAATCTTTCTTGCTGTTCCTTCTCTTGCCCCATACTTGCCCAAACATCTGTATAAATATAATCAGCACCTTTTAAACCACCGACTGGATCATGGTTAACCTCTATGACCGCATTTGTCTCTTTCGCAATCTCTTTGGCTTTCTCTACAACAAAAGCTTTCGGAGCATATTGCGGTGGACAAACAACCGTACAGTCTAAACCTACTTTTGCAGCGGCAATCATTAGAGAATGGGCTACATTATTGCCATCTCCAACATAAACAAGCTTACTGCCCTTGAATGTCTTGTTTCGTTCATAAATCGTTAATAAATCTGCTAATGCTTGGCATGGGTGAAAATCTTCTGTCAAACCATTGATGACGGGAATACTCGCGAACTTCGCAAGTTCCTCAATTTTTTCATGTTCAAATGTGCGAATCATGATTGCATCCACATATTCAGATAAAACCATGGCTGTATCTGCAATCGATTCCCCGCGTCCTAGTTGCATATCATTGCTATTTAGATATATTGCATTTCCTCCCAGTTGAAGCATACCCGCTTCAAAAGAAACTCTTGTTCGAGTCGAATGCTTTTCAAAAATCATCGCTAGCGTTTTCCCTTTTAAATAAGCTGTTTCCTCACCATTTTTGTGTTTTTCCTTGATTTCAATTGCTGAATCTAACAAAGCAATTATATCTTCCTGAGTTAAATCAATGAGAGTTAATAAATCCTTTCCTTTTAACGCTTTACTTAGATTATGTTTTAATGTAGTAGTCATTTACTATTCACTTCTTTCTCATTATTGAAGGTACCCCTATACTCCTGAATCGACATAACTGAAAAGTGTGAATCACGGAATGCCTTTAAAAATATGCCCAATGTTTCTATTTCCGTAAAAACATGAATTCGCTTCTGACTTGCCTCAATTTTATTCTTTTTTGATTTTTCATCTTTCGATAGACTCACAAATGCTAAGGCCTTTTCACTTTTACTCCATTCTGAAATGTCTTTAGCTACCGCTATTTTCAAACCCATTTCCTCAGCGAAATTCTTTATTTCTGCAGGAATGAGATCCGTATCGAAAACGATCTCGTCTGCACCCTTTTTCGATAAAATATAGCTATGGAACACCTTTGTAAAAGCCTCATCAATTGTAGATGCTATACTAATCCCTTCCCCTGTTGATTTCATTTCCGGACCAACCGTTGGGTCACCGAGCAGTTTATAGGTTGAGAAGACTGGATATTTCACAGTCATGTATGGTAAATCCGGCAATAAGCCAGTTTGTGATGAGACCTCTGGTAATGATGCTCCAAGTACAAGTTTGGAAGCTAGTTGAGCCATCGGGATTCCTGTAATTTTACTGATGATTGGAACGGTACGACTCGCACGAGGATTCACTTCAAGAACATAAATTTGATTATCCTCAACGACAAATTGGATATTCATTATCCCTTTAAACTGCAGTTCGCGTACAATTTTTTCTGCATAGTTTGTGACGGTTTTCTTGTTATCTTCCGTTAATGAAATTGCCGGCATTATCGCATGGCTGTCACCTGAGTGAACACCTGCTTTTTCAATATGTTCAACAATAGTAGGAATGAGAATCTCGTTCCCATCAGACAATAGGTCAACTTCAATTTCCAAACCAGGTACATATGCATCAATGAGGAGTGGAAATGAATCATCTGGGATCTCTCTTACAAAGGATGCAAGCTCTCCCTCATCACTAATGACAACCATTCCTTTTCCACCAATGACATAGGACGGTCTGATTAATACCGGGTATCCTATGTCAGATGCCTTTATCACCAGTTCTTGAGAGGAGTTGGCAATCTCACCGGGAATATGTGGGATTTTCACTTTTTCTAAAAGCTTATAAAAACGGTCACGGTCTTCAAGCTGATCAATGACGTCGTGCGTAATCCCCACAATCGTAATTCCTGCTTCCTCTAATTCATGTGCTAGATTAATGGCTGTTTGACCACCAAATTGCACAATCACCTGGTCGACTTTTTCAGCTTCGATTACATTTAACACATGTTCCAACGTTAATGGCTCGAAAAATAATTTATCCGCAATTTCATAATCCGTACTTACTGTTTCCGGATTGTTATTCAGTAAGATTGTCTCATAGCCTTCCTCTTGTAAAGCAAAAATGCCATGAACAGAACTGTAATCAAATTCAATTCCTTGACCGATACGAATGGGTCCTGATCCTAGTATTAAGACCTTTTGCTTCGAAGAAAACGTTGTTTCATTTTCTCCAAAATAGCTTGAGTAATAATAAGATGATTGCGATGCAAATGCACCAGCACATGTATCCACACTTTTATAGCTAGGAAAAACACCCAGTTCCTTACGTTTTGCACGAATCAGCTTTTCTTCCACACCCTTGAGGTAAGCAATATATTGGTCAGTGAACCCTTTTTCTTTTATTTCTCGCATGAACTCACTAGAGTACTTATTGATAGGTGTTTGGCAAATTTCACCTTCATAGTCCACTAATGATTTAAAAATGTGCAGGAAGAATGAATCAATTTTTGAGATTTCATGAATATCCTCTACATTAGCTCCTCTTCTGAACAGTTCAAGCACCGCAAAAAATCGGTTTTCACTCCCTTTTTCAACAAGTTGATAGAGCTCGGTCGCTGAAAGACTTGCTAATTTAGGTAAGCGTAGGCTTTCATTTTCACCTTCTAAAGAATGAACTGCCTTTTGAATAGCACCTTCTAGGTTCACGTCAAGTGACATGACCTCTCCTGTTGCTTTCATTTGTGTTCCAAGTACATTCGGAACATCTGTGAACTTATCAAATGGGAAGCGGGGAAATTTTACGACTACATAATCTAATGCAGGTTCTGAGCTAGCAAATGTGTTGCCTGTTATCGGATTGATTAACTCATCTAAGGTATAACCAATGGCAAGCTTTGCTGTGATTTTTGCGATCGGATAGCCGGTCGCTTTTGAAGCCAGGGCCGACGAACGACTTACGCGCGGATTAACCTCAATTAGATAATAATTTTTACTATATGGATCTAAGGCAAATTGAATATTGCACCCACCAACAATACCTAATGCAGAGATAATTTTTGCAGAAGAAGCTTGTAGCATTTTGTATTCATCATCTGTTAAGGTTTGAGATGGAGCGACAACAATTGAATCTCCCGTATGGATGCCAACAGGGTCGATGTTTTCCATATTACAAATCGTAATGCACGTTCCTTTTTGGTCACGCATCACCTCATATTCGATTTCTTTATATCCAGCAATGCTTTTTTCGATCAAACATTGAGTAATTGGGCTTTCGGACAAGCCATTTTTTGTTAGTTGAATCAATTGCTGCTCTTCGTGCGCAATGCCTCCTCCTGTTCCCCCCAATGTATATGCTGGTCGAATAATGACCGGAAATCCTACCTTTTCAACAAAACCTATTGCTTCTTCAACTGTGGTAACAATTTCACTATCAGGGACTGGCTCATTTAGTTCCTTCATTAAGCTTCGAAAAGCTTCTCGATCCTCCCCCTTCTTAATGGAGTCAATCGATGTTCCAAGGACCTTTACATGATATTTATCTAAAATTCCATGTTCACTTAGACTAAAAGCTAAATTTAAGCCTGTCTGACCACCCAGGGTTGCAAGTAATCCATCTGGACGTTCTTTTGCAATGATTTTCTCGATGCTTTCAACTGTAAGTGGCTCAAAATACACAACATCGGCATTGACTTCATCAGTCATAATGGTTGCTGGATTATTATTCACCAATATTACTTTGTAGCCTTCTTCCCGCAATGCTCTACAGCCTTGTGTACCAGAATAATCAAATTCTGCTGCCTGCCCGATGACGATAGGTCCTGAGCCAATTACTAAAATAGATTGAATTGAATGATCTTTAGGCATAAACTTTTCTCTCCTACCCCTACTGTTCTGTATTAAAATCAAATACGTGTTGCGTTAGTTGGTTATACCCCACTATATTAAATGAGCGCTCCCGCTAAAGCAGGTTGCTGACTAATGATTGCTTTTTCTGACTTTTTGTTTCGTATTCTTTTCACAACGGCACGTGTATCGACATGTGAGAGCAATGGAATATTCCACTTCTTTAAATACTGGTTTAGCGAGTATTTGCCATCATAATGGGAATGGTTATCTTTCGTTTCATACAGGATGACCCCTGCAACCTCGGGCTTCGTGTTAAACTTCAGCTCATTAATTCCACAATTACCAATGAGGGGGTAAGTAAAAACAATGATTTGATCTTTATTGGATGAATCTGTAATAACATCCTGATAGCCAGTCATTCCTGTAAAGAATACGATTTTGCCCTTAGCCGTTGTACTAGAGCTATTTTCGCAAATATTTCCTTCAAAGCTTTCACCATTCTCTAAGTGTAGATATCCCTTCATGGGTTTCACCTCGTATTTTTATTTGAGTTGTCGTATTTTTATACAAAGTTATTCAAAAAAAATTATTGTATGACTGGTAGTTAGAAAGAAACGTATTCGGTAACAAGAATATTTTTTATCAACCTGACTGCTTCATCAATTTCTTCATAAGATACAGTCAATGGTGGTAAGAGTCGAATGACATTTGGTCCAGCTTGCAGAACTAGCAGTCCGTTATCCCGTAGTCTTGTCATAATTGCTCCAACCTCAGCCTTGCATACAATTCCTAGCAATAATCCACTTCCACGTACATCTGTTACTAAGTCTTGCTCTGCAAGTGCATTTGTAAGTTCGGTTTTTAAATAAGCACCTTTTTTCTCAACCTCTCCTAAAAACTCATCTTGAAATATAATTTCAACTGTGGCTTTAGCAGCTGCTAATGAAATGGGGTTACCGCCAAATGTAGACCCATGTGATCCCGGTCCAAATGCTTCCTTCAGCTTTTCCTTACCAAGCATAGCACCAATTGGAAGACCGCTTCCTAAACCTTTTGCTAATGTCATAATGTCCGGTGATAGATTGAAATGTTGATGAGCAAATGGTTTGCCTGTTCGACCAATCCCTGTTTGTACTTCATCAATTATAAATAGTGAACCATACCTCTCACAAAGCACTTCAATCTTTTTTAAGAAAGTTTCTGTTCCTGGAACCACTCCACCTTCTCCTTGAACAACCTCAACCATTACCGCTGCAACCGAATCATCCATAGCCTGTTCCAACGCTTGACAATCATTATATGGAAGATATACAAATTCCTGCAGCAGTGGTCCAAATCCTGAATGAATTTTGTCTTGCCCTGTTGCAGCCATCGTTCCAAACGTTCTGCCATGGAAGGATTGTTGAAACGTAATGACCTTTGACTTTTTGGTATATTTTCGAGCAAGCTTTAATGCAGCTTCATTAGCCTCAGCACCACTATTGCAAAAGAAAACGGCATCGAGCTCTGAATTTGAGACAAGTTTACCTGCAACTTCCTGTTGAATATCAGATTTAAATAAATTCGATACATGCCAATATTTTTTCAGCTGTTCTTCTACGGCTTCAAGAACAGCAGGGTGACGATGTCCAAGATTACATACTGCGATTCCAGAAACGAAGTCTAAATATTTTTTTCCTGTATTGTCTACAATGATTGCACCCTCTGCTGATTCGACAGTCAAATCCCATCTCGCATAGGTTGGAAATAGTGCATCCATTAAACCACCTCTAGTTCTTTTACGATTTTTGTCCCTTTTAGCGATCCGTCTATAGAAAGTAAAGAATCCTTTCCATTTATAATGGTAATTTCCTTAAGTCCTCCATCATTCAGTGCAGAGAGAGCTGCTTTTACTTTTGGGATCATCCCCCCGTAGATCGTCCCCTCTTCAATAAGTGTAAGAACAGAATCCATGGAAAGTGACGGTAGAACCTCATCATTTTTTTTGATTCCATCTACGTCTGTCACAAATAATAAATGCTCTGCTTTTAATTCGATTGCAACACTCGCTGCTGCTGTATCCGCATTGATATTGTACTTTGTAAAATCTCCGTCAATTCCGATTGGTGAAATGACTGGAACGTAATTTTGGGATAAAAGCAATTCTAGGAACGTCACATTGACTTGTTCAATCTCACCAACATACCCTAATTGTTCAAGGTTAACAGGCTTTGCTGTAATAAGTTTTGCATCACAGCCTGATAAACCAACAGAAGCAATTCCAGCCTTCTCTAGTTCGGTAACCACTTTCTTATTAACACTTCCGGATAAGACCATTTCAACTACATTAAGGACTTCCTTTGTTGTCTTTCTAAGTCCATTCACAAATTCACTTTCAATCTTTAATGAGGCAAGTGTCTGACCAATCTCAGGGCCTCCTCCGTGAACAATCACAACTCTATAACCACTTTCTTTTAATTCTTTTATACTATCAAAAAATGAGTTTGACAGCTCTGCCAGAATGCTGCCTCCACATTTGATAACAATTGTTTGCATTTCAAGTCTCCTCACGTGCGATAGCTGGCATTGATTTTGACATAATCATAGGTTAGGTCACAGCCCCAGGCCGTTCCTGTACCATTTCCTAGATGAAGGTCAACATGAATGACAATGTCGGTCCCTTTTAAATACTCTTTAGCAAGTTCCTCAGAGAATACGACTGGTTGGCTTCCTTTTAGCATCAAAATGGATCCAATTGAGATATCTACAATATCCGGATTCACAGTTGCTGTACTATGACCAATTGCCCCAATGATTCTTCCCCAGTTCGCATCTGCTCCATAGATTGCTGTTTTCACAAGGTTTGAACCGACAATCTTTTTCGCGATAATGCGGGCATCTATATCAGTTAAAGCTCCTGTTACTTTTACTTCTACTAGTTTGGTAGCTCCTTCTCCATCCTTTGCAATTTGCTTTGCAAGGTCTTCAAAAGTAGATTGAAGGGCTGATACAAATGAGTTCCATTCAGGATGTTCTGGTGAAAGCTGATTATTTTCTGCTAAGCCACTTGCCATGACTAATACCATATCATTCGTTGAGGTCTCACCATCTACCGTAATTTGGTTAAATGTTACATCCGTCACGGCTTTCATTGCATTTTGAAGGGATTCTGAATCAATATTGGCATCTGTTGTAACAAACCCAAGCATCGTCGCCATGTTTGGATGGATCATCCCTGATCCCTTTGCTGCACCACCAATTGTAATTGTCTTCCCATCAATTGTTGTTTGGTAACATGCTGTTTTCATCACCAAATCAGTCGTTAGAATCGCTGTTTGGAAATCTTGAGCAGCTTCTTCTGTATTCGTTGGTTTAAGTTGTTTTATGCCAGCTTTAATTTTATCCATCTGCAAGAGTTCACCAATTACACCTGTTGAAGCAACGGCTACTAGGTGGTCCTCCATTCCAAAATGGGCAGCCGATTCCGCTCTCATTTCAAATGCATCAAGTAAACCTTGTTCTCCCGTACATGCATTTGCACAAGCACTATTAATGACAACCGCTTGCAGTTTATTTTGGACGGCAATGCTTTCTTGCGTAACCTTAAGAGGAGGCGCTTGAAAGTGACTTTGCGTATAAACCGCTGCACAATTTGCCGGAACATCACAAACAATTGCCCCAAGATCCTTCTTTGAATATCGGAGCCCGGCATGAACACCTGCTGTTTTAAATCCTTTGGGTGTTACAACAGTACCCTCTTCTACTTTTAAAACTTGAATTTCCTTCATTTCTATCATGCAAAGTCACTCCTTTTCTCTTATGGGAACAATGGAACGTAGTGCAATCCTGTGTTTTCTTCTAAGCCAAACATAATGTTCGCATTTTGAATTGCCTGGCCAGCAGCACCCTTCACTAAGTTATCGATAACCGAAACCACGGTAATTCGGTTTGTTCTTTCATCAAATGCAAGGCCAATATCACAGTAATTTGTGCCATAGACCTCTTTTGTTGATGGGAAGGACCCTTTTTCTCGGATTCTAACAAATGGCGAATCTTGATAACTTTCTTTATACATTTCATATAGGTGATCCAATGAAAGAGATTCTTCCGCACTGTTGATGTACATTGTAGACATGATTCCTCTTGTCATGGGTACCAAATGTGTACTAAATGTCACAAAAGGAATGGAAGTATTCCAGCCTTGCAGCACTTGTTCAATTTCCGGAATATGTTGATGCTGATTCACCTTATAGATTGAAAAATTGTCATTGCTTTCAGCAAAATGTGTCGTTCTTGATGGACTTTTTCCTGCTCCAGAGATACCAGATTTCGCGTCTATTACAATTGATTTTTCATCTATTAATTTATTTTTTATAATTGGGGCTAAACCAAGAACAGTTGCAGTTGGGTAACAGCCTGGATTTGAAATAAACCTACTATTCTGAATTTCTTGCTTATACCATTCTGGTAACCCATATGTGGCTTCATTCACATCTTCCTGTAAAGCAGCCGGCTTCTTGTACCACTGTTCATATACACTCGGGTTTTTCAAACGATAATCCCCTGATAGATCAATAATCTTCACATTTTCATTCAATAACTCAGGTACAATCGTGGTTGAAACGCCCGATGGTGTTGAAAGAAAAACGACATCCACTTCATTTGCAATCTTTGGAATATCAATTTCTTCTAATGAATGATTTACAAGATTAATAACATGGGGGTAGACCTCTGAAAGCCTCATCCCTGTCTGTGACGAAGTGTGTATGGAATGCACGTCTATGGAAGGATGGTTTGCTAGTAATCTTAATAATTCAATACCTCCATAGCCGGTAACCCCTATAATTGCCGCTTTCAATATATCCACCTCATTGTTTTAGTTGATGTTCAAAAAATCTAGAATATGTATCATTATAAGTCTGTATAAAAATAAAATCAATTGTATTTTTATAAAAAATCAGATTTTTTTACACAAAAAAACCACCAGAGGGAAGTTGATTATAAATCAACCTCCACTTACTGGTGGTATTAAAGCAACCGTATCTCCTGCTTTTACAACATCGTCATCGACAGCATACTCTTCATTAATAGCAAACATAATTTGATCGAGATTTTTTAAACCATGCTTAGATTCAAGCTGCTCTTTCAGAGATGATAGGGTTATCTGATTTGCATGTAACGTGATTCTATCTGTTCCGGCCATATCCTGTAAATGGGCAAAAAATAAAATCGTTATCATTTCAAATCCTCCTCTTCCGGTCGACCAGTTGCATATTGTTTCGTTTCTAACTGATCTCCTATCCACATTTCTCCGTCTCCCCAATGTTCTTTTTTCCAGATTGGAACGATTTGTTTTATACGTTCGATTGCAAATTCATTTGCTGCGTAGGCATCCTTTCGATGTGGTGTAGAAACTGCAATGACAACAGCCGCCTCAGAAATATCTAAGCGACCTATTCGATGAGTAATGGCCGTTTTCACATCTGGCCAACGCAACGATATTTCTTCGCCGATTTGAGCAAGCTTTTTCTCTGCCATTGGAATATATGCATCGTATTCTAAATAGAGGGTTTTCTTTCCTCTCGTAAATTCACGAACCGTTCCGATAAAAGTCGTAACAGCGCCAGCTTCGCGTCTGATAACTTTGTTTGTCACCTCTTCCACATTTATCGGCTCTCTTGTAATCTTAAATAAATCATTATTATTCATTTAGGTACCCTCGCTAAATATCCATTTTAAATAGTTTTCCTCATCATCTATATGAAAAAGAGGAAACGTTGTTTGAATCGGAATCCAGGTAATAACTGCAGCAATGTTCGTTAATGAAGTCAGCAACTCCATATCCTCTTCTTTTTTTATTAAGACGATTTTAGGATACTCCGCAGTTTTATATCCTTCAATAACAATCATATCATTTTCAAAAAAAGCATAAAGCTGTATGAGCTTCACAAGGCTCCATTCCGAAGTCTTTGCTTCCAGTTGCAGACTCCCACCGCCCTCAACAATTGTTGCAAACGCACCTGCTTGAAAATGGCGGGAGGAATCTTTTTCTTGATGAAGACTTTCTAAGCTAGTTTGATGTCCGTGATGTTTAATGGTTGCTATTTTATGCCCTAAATCTGTACCCTTTTTTACAACTTTCTCAACTAATGTTGTTTTCCCACTGTTTTGGAACCCGACGATCTGCAGAAGTGGAAACCTTATTTCCAAGGCCAGATACTTCCTTCCTGATCTTCAAGATACAGCACATCTACTACATCACCATTGCCAAAACCGCGCGTTCCGCCGGGTAAGACCATAAATGCATTTGCTCCTGCAAGTGAGGATACGACATTTGATTTATCAAGACCACTTGGTACCACTACAAGTTTTCCATCCAAGAAACTAATTTTACTTCTTACAAATCGTGTAAATGGATTTGGTTTTGGGAAGTCTGCATTTAGCTCTGCTTTCAATTTTAGAAGATGTGGATTTTTCGAAAATAATCTCGTCCGGACTACTGGTCTAACTAATAATTCAAACCCTACATAACAAGCGGATGGATTTCCAGATAATCCGAACAATAACTTACCATTTAGCTGAGCCACAGTCGTGACACTTCCCGGTCTCATCGCAATTTTATTAAATAGGACTTCAGCGCCTAATTTACCATAAATTGCAGGAAGATAATCATAATCCCCAACAGATACTCCACCAGTGGTAATTAAGATATCAACCTCGTCGATTGCATTTTTTATTGCATGAAAGCAATGTTCAAAATCATCTGGGAGTTTTCCAAAATACTTTGGCTCAGCACCCGCCCTTTCGATTTGCGCACTAATCATATAAGCATTGCTATTTCGAATCTTACCAGGTTTTAGCTCCTCATTTACATCAAGCAATTCTGTGCCTGTTGCATAAATACCAATGACTGGTTTCTTTGCTACTTCAACCTGATGGTAACCAAAGGTCGCTAATAAGGCTTTTACACCAGGATTAATAAAAACTCCTTTTTCCACTAAAACTGTGCCTTTTTTTGTATCTTCTCCTTGGAACGATACATTATCGCCAGACTTAAATGGTCGCTTTATAGACATGTATTTCCTACCATTACGTTCATATTCAGTTGTCAATTCGAGCATCACAACTGCATCACATTCCGATGGCATTGCTGCTCCTGTCATGATTCGTACTGCTTGATAAGCTGCCACCTTTTTCGATGTAACAGAACCAGCTCCAATTTCTTCTATTACCTCAAACTCAATTGGATGGTCCTGTCCGGCATTTGCTGTATCGACTGCACGTACAGCAAAACCATCGTATGGTGACCGATCAAAATGTGGCACATCGTGATCAGCAACTACGTCCTCCGCTAGAAACCGTCCATAACTAGCTTCAATTGATACTTTTTCCTGTGACCCTGAACCTGCAAATTCCATGACTCTCGATACCGCTTCCGGAACGGGGATCGGTGTTCGTCTTTCAACCATATTCATCACCAACTTTTTATCTACTTTTTTCCTATTGTAGTATATTTAAGCAAAAACAACTACTTTCTTGCTGTGATTTCATTTAACTGAATGATTCCTTCTTCAAGTTTGTCATCGACATCGTTTGACATCTCCTTGCAGCATTCAATATATGGTTTAATCCTACCAAATGTGCCCCTTTGTAACCTGTGATGTTCATCACTTCACACTGAATATATGGCGATATTCTACAAAAGTGTGATTCGTATCACATCACTCTGCCCTTTGAAAAGCTATCCTATAAGTAGCTTACTAATTAGGAGGTAGAATTATGGAACCAACGTTTACAGAACAACATATCATTGGAGAAATTGTAACTGAGTTTCCGAAGGCAGGAGACCTTTTCAAAAAACTCCGAATTGATTTTTGCTGTGGCGGTAACCGACCACTTATAGATGCCATTGAGGAAAGAAATCTTTCCACGGATGAGGTGCTGTTAAAATTAAATACACTTTATCATGAAATGAAAGAATTAAATGAGAAAACAGTTGATTGGAAGGCCGCAAGCTATTCAGAATTAATCGACCATATTGTGAATAAGCATCACCGTTATTTAAATGAAGAGCTTCCTCAGCTTAGTCCATATGTAACTAAAGTGCTACGAGTACATGGAGGAAATCATCCACATCTTGCAAGAGTGCATTCACTGTTTAATCAATTAAAGGTCGAACTTGAACAACACACAATTAAAGAGGAAGCAGAATCATTCCCTCTTATCGTGAAATTTGAAAAAGAGCCCACCACTGAAAATCACGAATTAGTGAAAAAACATGTGGCAGAATTAGAAGGCGATCACGATGAGGCTGGGAATATTATCAAAGAGATTCGTGACATCACAAATGATTTCCAACCGCCAATCGGTGCATGTGGAACCTACCGTTTAGTCTACCAACGCCTTGAAGCACTAGAGGCAGACCTATTCGAGCACATTCATTTAGAAAATTATATCCTATTCTCAAGAGCAGCAGGGAACAAATAGTCAGACAGAAAGAAACCCAGGATTCCCCTTAAAAATCGTGGGTTATTTATGTTATTTAAATGTTGTAAGAGGAGGTGTTTTTGGTCTTTATACGAATGAATCGCCGCTTTTCCTTTTTTGTGTATTGGACCACAGGCTTCCCAATAAAAACACGTAACATGAACAGAATACAAAGAACCAATCCTAGTACAAACATAGCTTTACCGAGCTGTTGCTGGGCAGTAACTAAATAATTATTACAAAGTCTTGCTGGTGATGCTGAATAAAGCCAACTCATCACAAAAATCATCGAAATAAGATTTGCCCATACAAAAGCTCTGCTTATTGATCCAAGCAACTGCCAACTATAATACAATAGGACCCCCGCTAAAAAGGGCAAACTAATATATTTCGCCAACTCCATAAATGGTTCGTTCAATGCTGCATCAATCGATCTTGGCAAAGCCCAATAGCCGATAACACATATTGTGATTAGCATCCCCGCAATCCCATTTTCATTGAAATAAAGAAAAAAGCTTCGCCATTTCCTTGGAAACCCTTTAGCAAGAAAATAGCCACCCCCTACTAATAATGGATATTGAATCAGCATAGTACCGACCATGCTCTCTTCCAACAATACCCTTACATACGGGAATGAAACGAATAGAAGTAAAAGTAGTCCAATTATTAAATAACGTAAACGGTCCATATTTCACCTCTAAAATAGAAAAGAATGTAAGTATTCCACAACAGTTTGTGGTTTTTGGTAATCAAAGATATTTGTTAATTTTCCTTCCGGGTTAACAACATAAAATGCAGAATTATGTTCATATCCCCCATATTCATTCGGAATAACTATAACTCCAAGTGTATCTAAAACGTCTTGTAATTCATGTTCATCCTGAATTGTTGCCATTTTCCACTGTTCTCCGTCAGCTCCAAAATGGTCTGAATAAGATTTTAAGACAGTTGGGGAATCATTTTCAGGGTCAAAGCTTATACTTACTAGAACGACCTCTTTCCCCAGAACTTCTTTTGGGATATTTTCATAGATTTCAGCAAAATTTCGTTCCAAAACCGGACATACATCCCCACAACTGGTATACATGAAGGTAAATAGCGTGTATTTCCCCTCCAATTCCTGTATGTGAAAAGTCTCTGAATTTGAATCGATTAATATTGCAGAAGGGAGCTTTGGCTGCTCCCTTTCTAGCTCAATA
Organism: Bacillus sp. JJ1533; assembly: GCF_036965045.1. Taxonomy (NCBI): domain Bacteria; kingdom Bacillati; phylum Bacillota; class Bacilli; order Caryophanales; family Bacillaceae; genus Bacillus; species Bacillus sp. JJ1533. Next base: position 71,055 of record NZ_JBALOV010000027.1, read on the forward strand.
ATTCTTGCCTTCTCTGCTGTAAAAGCCTGTAATCCATCTGTACCAACCCATAGCAAAGAGATTCCCGCTACTAGTGCAAATAGAATTCCAACAGTTTTACGCAACATGGCGATCTGAGCCTATCTTTTCTTGAAACTTATAATCAATTGACCTGGAAAAATTCCAAAAACGAATAACAAATGTCAAGACAGCAAGGACGATAAAGATACCAAAGATTACTCCCATACGGTCATATGGAATCCATTCTGGGAAGTGCTCTGCCCATCTTCTTGGAGCACCTACTTTTCCAGAGAAAAGGAATGATCCACATAAACCAATGAAGAAAATAATGTATACCCAAAAACTAATCGTATCAAGCGAAGTTTCTTTCTCTTTTCCATTCACTTTTGCTAAGTAATACATAAATCCAAATAGCATTGCTGTTGCGCCTAATCCCATATACATATGAAAATGCCCAGGTACCCATTTTGTGTTATGCATTACATGGTTTACAACAATCGTTGCATCGACAATTGCAGGTACGACACCAATTACCCAACCAAACATGGATAGAAACATAAATGATGAGGCAATGTCCCACCTAATACCTGAACGATAAACAATCATTAACGCTCCATAAGCTGTGACAACTAATACTGGTAATCCATTTGCATATGAAAGAACCTGACCTAAAATAATCATCCACTTCGGTAATGCAAAATCCATTAACAAGTGGTGAGTATAGATTGTAATGGTAAATAATGTTGAACAGTTCCACGCAATTAGAAACGGACGATTTGCCTTCCAAGGACGATTTGTATAAGCTGCCAAGATCTCATATACCGCAATAACACCCATATAAATAATTGAGTTTGCAAAGATATGTCCAAACGCATATGTTAGATTTTTTGCAAGCATTGGATCAATTGTGATAGTTGGAATAAATAGATTGATAAGGTTCATAATTAGTACTGTTGCTCCCGCAACTAATGCAGTGGTATTGACAATTGAAACCATAGTACTAGCTACGACAGTCGCCGGGGGACCATAGCCTTTTTCCTTTCCAAATACAATGGACCAGCCTAGCCCTCCTCCTAAGCTTCCATATTGTTTAATAATTGCTCTAGCAACATCTAAATTTAGTAACAAAAATCCTACACCAAGGATAAGCATACCGCCTAAATAAAGCGCTGCTCCCGCTACTCCCCATCCACCAGCAGTGATAGAGGGCAACGGATATAGGAATGTCCATGCTCCAGCAAAGTTAAATACGAATATACCTACTAACACCAAGACGACTCCGATGATAAAGGTAATGAAATTCGTGATCAAAATTGTTTTGCTTAATTGAACATACTTACTAAGGAAGTACCACATCACAGCAGCTGCGGCTAATGCCGCTGCACCAATCATACCTGTTCCATGGACAGTCATAATCTCATAGAAAAATCCAGGGTCCACATCAATCATTTTTCCTTGTGCGAGTAGCATCAAAACTCCAAATACCATCATTGATAAAATGATTAAACCACCTGCTAATAGGTACAAAGCAATCGTTTTATTACGGGAGTTTTTTGTCCCTCCCGCTGTAATATTAGTAGACAACGTTAACCCCCTCCTTAATTTGTTACGACAATTTCACCAATCATGAGATGGTGAGCAAGTCCGCAGTATTCCATACATAAAATTTGGTATGTACCAGGCTCCGAGAATGTGTAGTACACAGTGTTTGTATAATCTGGCATTGCTTGGGTTTGGGCTAATAAATTCATGTCTTTATCATAGATACCAAAGCCATGGTTAACATCTGAGCTTGTGATATCGAATTCAATTGATTCCCCAACCTTGAATTCCGTTTGGCTCATATTCCAGCCAAATTGAACGGCTTCTACATCGACAATAACCGGATTTTCCTCTTGTCCATATACTGGTCTTTCAAACGGAAGATCCTGAAGTGTAAAGAACGTTGCAGTTCCAAATACAACGAGTAAAGCAATGAAATAAATCGTTCTAAAGCGGTACCATTTTTTCTGGATAGACTCATACTCTCTTCGTTTATTTGTTTTTAAGACGACGGTAATAAAAATAACTGTAATTAAGCTCATTAAAATAATGGAAAGATACCAAGCCGCTGTTTGGTACAAAGGAACCCCCTCCTAAATTCTCTTTTCAGCATGATTCTCACATATTGTTCAACCATAAATCTGTTAAGTTTGTCACAAAATGGGCAGAAAACGAAAAAAGACACATTCTTGTCAAGAATGCATCTTTTTTCATTTTTATTTAATTAAATAGGTTGACGCGAGCATCAGAAAGGAAATAAAGATAGTCGTTATGACCCATAACCAGGCAAGTTCCATGTTCCCAGTATCAATAGCCACATAAATTGCTGTTGGTAATGTTTGTGTTTTACCAGGTATATTACCAGCAAACATGAGGGTTGCACCAAATTCACCTAGTGCACGAGTAAAGCTTAAGATAAACCCTGTCACGATGGCTTTAAGCGACAGTGGTATGGAAACGTAAAGGAATATTCGAAATTCATCTGCTCCGTCCGTCCTAGCAGCATCCTCAATTTCGGTATTTACAGATCGAAACCCTGTTTTTACAGATTGATACATAAGTGGAAAAGCCACAACGGTAGAAGCAATAACCGCAGCCCACCAAGTGAACATAATGGGTTGGCCAGTTAATTTCTCAAAAAATGTTCCAACAAAACTATTTCTTCCAAATATCACGATTAATAAAAAACCAACTACTGACGGAGGAAGGACAAGTGGCAGCATTAATAGTGTTTCGAGAATGAGTTTACCCTTGAATTGCTTATGTGCCATCCACTTTCCTGTAACCAAACCAAGTAATAAGACAATACATCCCGCTGTGATCGCAATGGTTATTGATAGTTTGATAGGTGACCAAAAAAGCTGTTCCATAATCCAGACCTCAATTGTTAATAATTGTTCATAATTGACATAATCCCTTATTTTACAAGCACTTTAAAGCTTTTTTTCAAAAAGTGTGATTTATTATACACCTCATGAATAACTAACATTATATTATTTTCTTAAAGCAAAGTATAGCATTCCTGCTTAGGAAGGTGGTACCTATGAATCAAATAACATTACAAAAATCAGCAATCTCAGATGAATTAACAGAGCTTTTGAAATCAGCTAATCATGTGATTCATTTGGAAAAAGGCTCCTATTTATTTCGAGAAGGTATGAAAGCATCTGAGCTTTATCTGATTCTTTCAGGTCGGGTGAGGGTGAGTAAAGGAACGTCTGATGGCAGCGAACTCTCCCTTCGAATTTGTAGCCAAAATGAAATCGTTGGAGAGCTGACATTATTTACGGATGAACCAAAGTATTTATTTGATTGTCTACTTTTAGAAGATAGCGAAATTGCTGTTATTCCAAAGGACGAATTAGAACGAAAACTATTTGAAAATACGAACCTTGCATTTGAATTTATGAAATGGATGAGTGACCATTTCCGAAAAACACAAACAAAATTTAGAGATCTTGTTTTATTAGGAAGGAAAGGAGCATTGTATTCCACCTTAGTACGCATGACCAATAGTTATGGTATTCAAACCGATAACGGTATCCTAATTGATTTACATTTAACAAATCAGGAACTCGCTAATTTTTGTGCAACTACAAGAGAAAGTGTAAACCGAATGTTGCATGATTTGCGTGCTATGGGGGTAATCACCGTTTATAGAGGCTATATAACAATTCACGACTTAGCATATATTAAAAGGGAAATACAATGTGAGGAATGTCCAGCAAAGTATTGCAGTATTGAATAAGAAGCCATTAAAAGACCCATGGGAGCCCAGGGGTCTTTATATTACTTAAATGTTTTTTCCTTTTTACGAAGAGCTTCTGGGATATATACACAGAATGGTTCACTCTCCATGTAATCCCCCGTCATTGCATATGCACGGCATCGTGATCCGCCACATACATGTCGGAATTCACATACTCCACATTTCCCTTTATATTTGTCAGGATTACGCAAATCTTTAAAAATTGGTGATTCACGATAAATTTCAGCTAATGGTGTTTCACGGACATTTCCTGCTATTACAGGTAGTAACCCGCTTGGATACACATCGCCAATATGAGAAATAAAGACAAATCCATTGCCATCATTTACACCCTGTGGCGCTCTTCCAAGTCCATCAATCTGACCGGTTTTCCCCTTCATCAGTGCGTCTTCATAGCGAATTTGTTTATCAGGATCCTTTGTTTCTCTCAATTTTGATTGGATGACGACCCGACGATAATGCTGTGCTGCTGTCGTTTTAATATCGAATTTAACACGTTTACTTAAATCATATAACCAACGGAAAACTTTCTCGTGTTCCACAGGTGAAATCATGTCAGTTTCCTTACCACGGCCTGTAGGTACAAGGAAAAAGACGCTCCACAACACACAATCCAGGTCCTCAACCAATTTTGCCATTTCATCTAAGGCATGAACATTATATCTTGAAATAACTGTGTTGATTTGTATAGGAATTTCCAGTTCGTGCAAATATTTGATGGCTCTCATCGTTAAATCAAATGAACCTTTCGTTCCCCGGAAATGGTCATGAATTTCTGCAGTTGGACCATCCAAACTAAATGCCCAACGTGCCAAGCCAACTTCTTTTGCTTTTTGAATCGCTTCCTTTGTGACATTAGGTGTTGCACTTGGTGTCATTGAAACACGAACACCTTTTTTAATCGCATAATCAGCAATATCATACACGTCCGGACGCATTAAGGGGTCCCCGCCCGTGAACACGAGCATTGGATTATTCATCTCATATATTTGGTCGATTAGCTTTTTTCCCTCTTCAAAGGAAAGTTCTCGAGGGTCTCTTGTATATTGTGCTTCTGCACGACAATGCAAACATTTTAATTGGCAAGCTCTTGTTAGCTCCCAAATCACAATAAATGGGTATTTGTTATAGTCTCTTTCAAACATGAGGCAAACCTCCTTTGTTAATGTCCACATTTTAACACTATAAAAAAGTGAATTATGTGAGGTACATCACAGGTTAAGGAGGTGTTTGAAATTGTTCACAATTCGGAATAACAAAACATGAGTATATGGTGGTAAGCCTAAGACAATCCAAATCTTCCGAGGCGCTGAGCTAGGCAGATAGTCGAAAGCCCCCTGAAGGTAGACATCTAAAATATGTGAAAAAATAATGGAAGTGAAAATATATTGAAGAAGTGTTTACATGTAATTTAGGGTTAGCACTACAGCTACAAGTAGGTTTGGTGCCCCCAAGAGGAAAAATAAATAAGAATATCGGAATCTTTTTTTGCGGTTATGATTGGTTTCGGTGTAGTAATTCGCTCTTGCCCGGTCTCCACTAATAAAGGAATCCGAAACAATTCCCGCAAGCAAGAAACAAATAACCCCCAGCGTCCCAGAAATAACTGAATATGTTTCAAATTGTCGAGTAGACAAACCAATGAGCAGTAGAAGTCCAGAGGTTAATATGCCTAATACTAAGCCTACTCTCAAATATTAGCCCTCCTTTTCAAAACGTCTTGTATTCTTATTTTATCGCATTTTTCAGAAAATTATGAGTAGTTAACAAGATTTCCGATAAAGCCATTCATACTATTTAAGGAACAAAGACTAAGAACGCTGCTTAACTGTGACAACGTCTTGGTATTAGTGACCCACATCATGTGGGCCCTCAATTTGGTTTTTGTTGTATTTTTTCATATTCAATTTGGCTGTTGATGTTTTCGAATTCCTGGCCTTGAAGTTGAAGATCTTGATTTGTTACATATTTTACTATGCATGAGTCTAACAAATGGCTCATTTTAAAATTTTGATTTTCTAACAATTGCTCTATTTTCTTTGCAACTCTTTTATGGTAAATAGCGATTAATGGCTGCTTTCGATCATTGATGACAGGAACGACGGCATCGAGCCTTTGGTCATTTGTAAACTTGAGGAGTTGCTTAACAAGTTCATCTGTTACAAAAGGGGTGTCACAAGGTAAAACCATATACCAATCTGAAGCTTCTTTTTGCATGCCTGTAAATATGCCTGCAAGTGGTCCATTCCCTTTAATTTCAGGCAAATCCTCAATCACGTCTACTGAAGTTTTCTCTTGAAAATGCTGTTTTAATGAAGGATGACTTACAATAAGGAGCTTGCTCACATTTCCTTCCAACGCTTCGACTGCATATTGAAAAAAGTGCTTATGATGGAGTTTGGCAAATGCCTTAGGGCTTCCAAATCTTCTTGATTCTCCCCCAGCCAATAGAATTCCTGTAATTTTTGGTTTACTCATTATGAAACTCCCTTTTTCTTTTTCTTCATAGTAGCACGGTTAACACAGTCTTCCAAATGAAAAGGTGTAGGCATTTGTTAGGTTTTTGACTAGTTCTCTTTTTAACAGGGAATCTGTGTAATTTTTAAAAGGAAGCATTGTGAAAAAACAGATTATTTTGTAAAATATTGTTGAAAGGATGTGGAAAATTGATAGTTAAATCTCGTGGTGAAAATATTGAATTAGAATTATTCCGTTCTTTACGAGTACGCAAGAGGTTAAACGAAAAAGAAAAAAACAACTTCATATACCTCAACAAAGGCTGGCTCGGTGAAAAACAATTTGACCAATTACTTTTAGGCCTCACAAACGAATGCCTCATTTTAAACAATCTTCTCTTGGAAGTAAACAACACCCAATTTCAAATCGATTCCCTACTAATTACTCAAAAGAAAATTATTATCTTTGAAGTAAAAAACTTCGAAGGCGATCCTTACATCGACGGTGATAGATGGCACCTACTTTCCGGAAAAGAAATTAAAAACCCACTCATTCAAGTCTCCCGCAGTGAATCTTTATTTCGGCAACTTTTACAAGAGTTAAGATTTCATTTGGCTGTTGAATCCGAGATTGTATTTATCAACCCTGAGTTTTACTTATATGAAGCACCCGTAAAAGGCCCATTTATATTTCACTCACAACTAGGTCGATTTTTGAATAAAATAAATTCTTTGGCTGCTGGGGAAATTCCTGCTGGACATATGCGATTAGCTGAAAAATTGGTCTCTTTGCACATTAAGGAGTCTCAATATAAGCAGTTACCAGATTACACGTATGAAGAAATTGAGAAGGGAATTGTTTGTCGACGTGGATGTACATTTATGGATACAGCCAATCAAAATTTTTTAGTATGTCCGAGTTGTCGAAAGCTAGAACATAAGGAATCAGCGGTGTTACGAAGTGTGAGGGAATTTACCTTACTTTTTCCAAATAGAAAGATTACAACGAATCAGATAATGGAATGGTGTAGAGTTATTAGATCTAGATTAACAATAAGAAAATATCTGTTAAAAAAATATAAGCTTGTAACTAAAGGTAGAACATCATATTTTGTAAAATCAGAAGAATATTGACTTTAATAGAGCACCTAATTATGTTTGCGGATATCAGTTATTGTTTCTCGTGTTCTCGATATACCG
>NZ_JBALOV010000028.1:0-78637 GCF_036965045.1 Bacillus sp. JJ1533
ATTGAGAAAGATGTACGAATAGAAGAAGCTAAGTTGAAAAATAAAGATGAGGATAATAAGCAAGAAGACAATTCAAAAGTAACTGAAACAGAAAAAAAAGAAGATGACACAAAAGTGACAGGAACAGAAAACGAAGATGGCTCTACAGCAACCGTCGAGCGGTCTACAGTAAACACTCCAACTGCTACGGTAAAAGTAGAGAAGAAGACTGAATCAACTAAATCACCGTCTACATCTACTTCTACTCCTGCTCCTAAAAAGGATAGCATTACAACGAAGACAACAACTGCTACGGAGTCTATCCCATTCCAAACAGTTACACAAAATGATGCTAACTTAGAGAAGGGCAAAACAGTGGTAGTACAAAATGGTTCTAATGGAACGAAGACAATCACGTATAAAGAAACTTACACAAATGGAACGCTAACATCTAAAGATGTGGTTTCTTCAAGTGTAACAAAGCAACCTGTCAATAAGATTGTAAAAGTGGGTACAAAAGTGGTTCAAGCCGCTCCAACTAAACTTTCTGCATCTCAAGCTCATAGCATCTTGGGTGGTTCAGGAATGAGTAAAGCAGGAAACTTCTACTCTCTACGTGATGACTTTGGTGAAATCATCGGAGTTGAAGTTGGTGGTGATGGCGTAAGTAATATCCGTTACAACGGTAGAGCATATCTCTCATACAGTGGCACAAAAGAGCAATTGATTGATTTTATGGGTCCTGAAGAAGGTCCAAAGCAATATGAATTCAACCAATCAAATAGAAGGAAAATCGAAGGGGCTGTGAGAGCTGCGGCGAATGCTGTATATGGTAGTGGAACAGCAAAAGCGAACTCTCTATATAGCCAAATCATTGGTAGCGACAGCTTCGGAAAGAACTTCTAATCCTCATACAATAAAATCCTTCTCCTTCGGGAGAGGGATTCTCTTTTGTTAAAAATTGATAATATAAAAATTAGTACATCTAATAAGACCCGTTACACTCATTAAGTGGTTTCCTTATGTTCATTTATTGGTGGAGGCAATTTAGTTATAAAACGTCCGTAACTTTTACTAGTCTTTAAGTAATTCAATGAATGATATTCAGGAAGGTTTAATAAATCCTCGACTGTATAAGGATGTAGTTCATCTTTTAATTCGTTGAAATTATCCTTATCTGATCCACTTATCAACATGTAGGAAGCATTTGCACCGCTTAATTCCTTTTTGATATGTTTCAACTGGTCTAAATAGTGACAGCTAACAATAGGCTTCAATCTAAACTTAGCAAGTCTACTTAATTTTTGAGCAAGAAACGCTTCTGTGTTTTGGACTTGATACATTTCATCAATGAATAGATTAACCTTCTTTCGTTTATCCTTATCAGGAATTAAACTTGCTCTAATCTGCAACGATAGCCAAATTTTTGTTATCCAGTAAGTTGTATAGATATCCCTTTCGTTATCTGTGTTGAACATATGCTCCGGCATTTTTATACAAATTAATTGATTCTTTTCCATTTCTTCAACTAAGTCAATATTATCCTCAGTAGACTTTTGTAGCATTAACTCCATGTAAGGATTTCTTTTTAACTTGCCTAAACGGTCAATGATTCCTGCAATTAGGTGTAATTTTGTTCCCATTACTTCACCAGTTTTTGAATCAATATCATCCAATTCATTAAGGCTTTCAATATATTCCTCTAAATACTCATACTGTTCATCTTTTACCCCACTGATAAAAATTGCCCTTTTTCTAAAGTTATTTAATACGGTAAACACATCTTTAATACTACCACCTTGAATAAATACAACGTTTGCTGCACTTTCAAAATACCTCTCCATTTTTGGGGCTAGTCTCTTATCATCTGTATTTATTGCATTAATTAAGTCCATTAATTGAGTAGTTTGTTCTTTTGCATTGGTATATTGTTCAAAAGGATCATCACTCATTCGTACTTCGTTGTAACCTAAACCCTGTGCTTTATCTTTATTGTCGCATACAATATTCAATACTTGGTCTTGAGGAAATAATGAAGCAACTTCTGTACTCATTTCACAATTCTCAATGTAATCAAATAGGATTACACACTCTCCAGTTTTTACTGCATCATAAGACAAATTACCGATTAAAGTTGTTTTTCCGCTTCTGGTGGGGCCGATTAAAAAGAGCGACAAATACTGATACTCTTTATGATTAGTCAAATACGCTTCTTGTTTGTTTCCTCTGAAAGTATTGACACCAATCCTCATAGTACCCTTCCGTAAATCTTCAGGTACTTGAGTCTCTTTTGTGTCTACCTTATCAATAAAGTTGTATTTTTCTAAGATGTCACGTCCTGCAAGTGATATAAAATTCTGTACTTCCTCATCACCAGTTTTATTTATTTCTGCACCAGGTAATGAGTAATCGGTAAATTCAAATCCTTTTTTATATGGTTTTGCAACCAGTCGATTATCACCTATTATTGTATCAAAACTTTGTGAAAGGCTTTTAGCATTATTTCGTTCTCTGAATTTATCCTTAGATTCACTTAATACGACAATTTGAGTATTTACTATGGTTGAATTAGCTTTTTTAGTTGTAGATGGACTGATTTGCTTACCACCGTTCATCCGTTCAAGAGTTCTTTCAAATAATAAGAATTGAGACTTTTCTTTTTTGGATTTGTTTTCACCTCCAATTGCTTCACCTAAAGAATCAACAATGGAAGATACTAACTTGATTACCAATCTTAAAGTATAACTAATTCCCATTTTATTACGGTCTACAGGGGCATTGTCCTTTACTTTGCGAACAGTATTTTCATAGGATGCCCTCCACGAAAATTGAGAAGTGGGAATGAAATTATAAAACACTCCCACACGGTCATCTTGTTCAAGAATATCGACAACGTTTAATTGACTGTTTAATAAATCGTTATTAGTTCTGTCTGTAGCAAGACTTAATCCGTCCTCTTTTATATAAGATAATTGATACTTAGTTGAGGATTCATTAAAAGTTGGTATCTGTTCAACCTGTTCGACTGTGACATTTGACCATACATCGCCAAGTTTCTCTTTTATAATGGATAGGTAATGTTTTGGTACAATGAAATAAAACTCCACTTTTTTCTTTTCGATGTAGATGTAATAACCTACTTTACTACTGACTTCAAATGAATATTTTGTTCCTAGAAAAAACTCTTTACGAAAAACCTTAATCATATTATGCTGCTCAGTTTTAATATTTTGGATTACATTTCGATATAATGAGGAAATTGTTTTCGCTATTTTATGAGTGGATTGATTACGGATTGAATTACTTGGAGTAAGCTTGAGATAGACATATTCAGGCTTAACAATACGAACAACTTCACTTAATCTAATATTCTTCAAGTTAATACACCCCAAAAAAGAATTTTAACAATACATTAGCAACTTGAAGCATTCCAAACCACTTTGTACCATCTTTATAACCACCTATTCTAAGTAGTATTAGGACACCTCCACCTATTAAGGCAATAGCACCTATTGATTCTACAATTAGATCACGTAGTCCCTCAAGGACACCTATTACTATTTCCTTTGTATTTTCCTTTGCTGTTTCACGAACTCCCTCAGTGCTTTTTACAATTAACTTGGTTAAAATACCTTGTGAAACACCATCGCCACTTATTGATGCTAATTGTACCGCTATTGGTGCAGGATCAACATACTCACCATTTTCTTTTAAAGCAAAATGCAAGTGACTGCCTGTAGAGTTGCCTGTATTACCACTTAAACCAATAACCTCCCCTGCATTTACATGTTCCCCTACTTTTACCTTAACCTCGTTTAAATGTCCGTAAATTCCAGTCGTACCATCCTCAAAGCGAATAGAAATACCTTTTCCAAGTGAACCTTCACCAGTATAAATTTTTTCAACTACACCTTCTTTTAAACTTCTTAATGTTGTATTGTCTGGCATGGCTAAATCAATACCAGTGTGGGGCTGCCAGTTTCGGATAGGAGAAACTTCACCAAATGCTGATGTTAGTTTGAATTTCATTTGTGACACTCCTTAACTTTGCATACTTCTGAAAACTTGATCCACTTTATCCATGCCGTAAGGAAGGCCTAGAAGGAATAGATAGATTAACAGATAACTAAAGAAATGCTTTTTGGCTGAATCAAATTCACCATTAGAAACTGACTTAATAATATCGATACCGCCCTTGAACACAATCAACCATTTTCCTATTCCAATTAATTCGTAATAAAGTTTTTTTGCTTCCCTGTCTATCCCACTACTCGCAAAAGCATAATCAAAACCGCCACCGCCTACAAAGATGATTATTGTAGTTCCAACAATCTTATAAACAATCCCATACTTGTCAAAGTGTCGTTTTAACTTTGTAAGGACATCTTCCTTCTCATTTCGGACGAACTGACCAATGGACATGTATTTAGTTTTTGAAAACATAAATTTTCCTCCTCAGATTCTCGATGTACATGCAAGTTTTCTAAAAGTCTCGCATAATCTGACATAGAAGAGTGTCAGATACCTAGCCAAACTCTTTTCTTTTTTTGCCTATTTTTAGTTCGGAAGTAGATAAGAAATAGATAGGAACTATTCAACTTTAAAACTAATACTACCTTGATTACGTATGACAGGCTTAGTCTGCCTAATTTTCTCATTTTGATATGCTCTATCTACCAGGAGACGGAGAAACGCTGAAGAATTACGTTTCTTTCCGTTTGGTAGATTTTTCACGAATTTATACAATTCTGCTTGTTCTGGATCATCAACGTTCAAGACTAAAGACACCTTTTTCAATCCCATCTCAAACCCTCTTTTCTACCACTGCTTTTTTAAGGAGATTTTTCCCTTCCTTAGATAGAAAAATTTTTCCGTTTAAGTTACCTCTAAGCAACTTCTCAGCATTACCGACATTTACCTTAATCTTTTTAGTTTTCATAGAACAAACTCCCTTTCCGAATTGGTTAAGAAGTAGGTGGTAAATAGTTCTTAACCCGCTTCTTAACATCAATATATGGGCATTCGCCTAAAACTTGCCTGTCTATCACAAAATTAGTTAAATTTCTTTACAACTATTTTTTGTAAAGGAATTTAACTAATTTTGTGGAATATTTGATAGGGGGAGTTGATAAGATTGTTAATAAGTAAGATTGGAGACTGTATTAAAGAATCACCTTACAGTCGTGAATATATTCGAAAAAAAATGAAGGTATCAACAAACACTTTAAGCAATTGGTCTACAGGAAAATCAATTCCATCGGCAATACAGTTATTTAAGCTATCGAGACTACTAGGAAAAACAGTTGAGGATTTGTACGAATATATAGAAGATGAGGAGAATAGATAATGTTCCTTGACCAAAAAATAGAATTTTTTTTAATACCAAACAAGACATATATAAGAGTAGATGTATACGATTTTGGGGATTGTTTTGAAGCACATGCAAGTTCTGATTATGGAATGTGTATTGAACGTGGGGAAACTAAGAGTGAATGTGTTAAAAGAAGTATAGAAAGAATAAAAGAGTTAAATGAGGGGAGGTAATTAAAATACGTAAAGGAATATTTTTATTATTTATAATCGCTTTACTATCAGCTTGTTCTTCAAGCCAAACTAATTTAAGCCCATCAGAATTAGATAGTGGAGAATTTGATAAGTTCATTAAAGATACGAAAACAATATTATCCCATTTACAAAGTGCCTACAATGATGAAAGAGAATTATCTTTTGCTGAAAAAAGTGATTTAGATGATTACTACATTTATTATGATAGTGAGAGTGACTTTTATAAAAAGGTTAATGCTGAAATAAAACTCATCGTATCAAAAACACTTTTACTTAGACATGATATTGGTGGAGAAAGTATTGGTGTCCAAGATGAGTTTGTAGAAAATTTAAGAGCAGTTCATGATGATATTAGGAAATTAGAAAGTGAAAAGTAAAAAAAAGAACATTACTAAGTCAATCAAGACTCGGTAATGTCCTTTGTATTTGTTTTGGTAAAATAGAAAGTTTAATCAACTGATTACGCCTTCTAAATTTACTACCCTTATTTTCTCCTCATTTTGAATCAAGTCTTTCCCATATGCTTCAATTTGAGTTTTTATTTCCTCGTCTGAAATTGCAGGTTCAAATTCAAACACCTTGGTATGATTGATATTTTGTTCTGCCGATGTATAATTCACCTTTACTGCTAAAATAGTAGACTCTCCAGTTTCGCTTTTTACAGTTACAGTTTGGGAGTCAATTACCTTATAAATCAATTATCTCCACCCCACAATTAATAAATCAATTTGAGCGTAGAACGCACTTCCGACATTTACATTATAATAAGGGCTTATGCGTAACTTTATCTTTTCTAAATCTCCACCCATTACACGCCCTCCTAAAACTTCATAAGCATAGAATTCACGATGTATTGACTGCGGTATGATGACTGCTCTTTCGCTTAACGCCACCCTTACATAGTCGGTAATGTTAATTGTTTTTTCAATATACCCACCTTCACTACTGAGTCCTCCAGCCTTGTAACTACCTGAAGGCACGTATATTTCCACCCGTTGCATATATATTTTTCCATATCCTAAAATTGCTGGGTCTACTTCGTTCCCATCATACAACTCTGTTAAAGTTGAGTATGCGTCAAATAGCTTCCTGGTGGAGTTATTGCTGCGTACATAAAAATCACTGCCCTCTATCTCCATATACGTGTTTGAACCATAACTTTGTAGCCTTTGAGTATATACTCCGCTACCAGTAATAGCTGTTTTATAAGTTTTTCCACCGTCAGAAGATATTCCCACTCCACCGGATGTGAATTTAACTCTTTCCAACGTATTTGACGGATTAATCGCCACAAATCCTTCAGGTGTCCATTCAAAACTAGATGATTGGTTGATAATGTCAGCTTTGTTCCATGTTTCAACATAAGGGTCAACTTTATTATCAGTGTATTGTTGAATATCTTCAGGTGCTGGTGTCCATTCTGTTGCTTTATTTCCTTTTTCAAGTTGTACGCCTGTGAAGTACGCAATAGTATTTGAAGCTGAATTTGTTTGACCTAAATAAATGTTAGTAAAATTATCTCGAGCGATAAATTGGTGTTCAACTCTATGCCACTTACCTATGACTTGACTTGTAGTTTGGCTATAAGAAACCGAACCATTGCCTTCTTGTAATTCAATTCCACCACTCTCAATTTTCACCCATGCGGAAAGTATATAAGGCTCTCCCTGAATAGTTGGAAGGGAATCCTGAGCATATCCCCACTCATTACTTGTATTCGCAACTATTTTAAATCCTTTTAAAAATCCAGGTAAATCTGTTATATCAATTAGTTCTCTCGTACCCCTGTTGGATTGCCAGTTTCTCCAATGTGTTAAAGCGTTAGAAAAGTCTCCGTTTCTCACAAGGTTTCTTCCACCGACTTCAATTTTAGTAGGATCATACCCATCTTCGTAAACCGTATCGGGGCCAACTTCAATTCTATTCGCTTTAAGACGACCGCTAATATGGGCATCAGTAATTTCAACATTTGCGATTTTTGCGAAGTCAATCTTTGCTAGTGGGGATATTAATTCATCCGTGATAATCGCCTTTTTAATTTGAGCAAAATCAATAATACCTTCACCCAGATGGAAGTTCTCAATTACTCCATTTGCTATGGCAGCCGTTCCAATTGCAGCTTCTCTAACTAACAACTGCCCATTGACCATTTCCATGTCTCCAGTAATAGAACCATCTGCCAACAGTTGAGCAGTCTTGCTTAAATCTCTTAGTTTAGCAGCCATTTCCTCACCGAACACCATGTCATCGGTCAATATTCTTTGAGTGTTGGCTTGAACTTCCACAGTGAAGGGACTTGGTGTTCCATGGTGATTTATAGTTCTTGCTCTAAAGTACCATTGTTGGTCTGTATCAGCATTAAAAACATAACCACCTGTCTTACCTCGATAAGTTAAATTAGATTTATCAGGTACAAATCCCTTTATTTGAGAAGCATACAATTCATAAGCAGCTATATAAGACGATAAGGCATAATCCCACTTTAAAGCGATTGCTTTAAAATAACCCTCAGCTGTAAAGTTTGTTGGTGTTGGTGGTACAATATCAGGATAATCGCTATCGTCTATTGGCTCTGCACCTTTATCCCATACTCCACCTTTGTCATTTAACTTTGATTCAATCTCATCTAAACGATCATCATCTGTAAAAAGTGAAATAAAATCACCTAAAACAACTTCATTCCGCTCAGGCTCGTTTATGTATTTTTTAATTTCTATTATTCTAGCTTCAATGAATAATTCAGGAGTGAACTCCTTATCTGAGATGAAAACAGTGTCACCTAATCTTACTTTCTCATGATCTAGTCCTATAATACTTGCTAAGTCAATAACTTTTAAGGTGTATTCAACAATTGGATACTTCTTTTTTTGTAGATTATTCCATGTTACCTCAAGAAGTGTTTCAGGGTCATCAATCTCAGGATAATCAATAAATGCGTATACGTGTTGTCTTTCTCCATCTTTTAATTTCCCTATACGTTGACGTACTTCCTCGTCTCCTACCCACTTTTGACCTAGCGGTTTATCGACTGGATCACCGTTTGCTTTAATCCAAGAAACATCTTCAAAATTAGTCTTACGAGTAAAACCACCTTCATCTGTAGGTAGAGATTTACCACGACCATATATAGCGGAAACAGGATTTGATAACACTCTTTTTGTTACAGACTTAATATCCTTACCAATTTCAAAACTCTTACCTGTGTCCGAGCCACGTCTCATAAGAATATCAATGTACCGTCCAGAAATTTTACCATCTGTAACTACAATTCGGTCTTTAATCTCACCGCCCCAAATTGTAAGTATCTTTTTAATGGCGGATACTACATTCTCAAAATAAAAGTTGGTACTAAATAAACCTAGTTCACCTACTTTACCAGCACTCCACCTTGTATTCTCTAAAATAGTTGTAAGTACTTCAAGGGCTGTTTTATTTTGAGGTCTTAAATCCTCTAATGGAGAACCACTTAATTCTGCTATCCAAGCCGCTTGACAATAAACTATTTTATATAAATCATCATTATGAATTTCATCCAATTCTTTAATTACAAACAGTCTCATTTCCCCATCATCATCTATAAATGCAACCATATTTTCCTCAATGATAAATTGACTATCGGGATGATTTGCAGGTACTTCAAATTCAAAATGATTTACATTGTTTATTTGTTCAGTATGTTTAGCGTCATAATAGGAAAGATTGCCTTTTGAGAGAAAGTTAGTCTCCCATGCGTAATAATATTCTCCAAGCAATGAAACAAGCCATTCTGTATCTACGGTAGATTGATCATCTGGTTTCAATACAGTCAATAATTCCTCGTCTTTATTAAAAATAAATAATTCTTTCAATTTCACACCACCATTTTTTACAAATAAAAAAAAGAAACCTATATATATCTAGGTCTCCAAAAGACTATTGTTTCTACTGCTTCTGCTGGTTCAACCCTTATTAATTGATTACCGATATCAAAACTGAATTGGTTACTATTGAACCAATCATAGATTTGCATTGTAATTTTTCCATTTAACAAGATTTTCCCATTAGAAAAGTCAAATTCTAGGACATCGCCTGCACTGAAATTTCTAATTAATCTTACGTATTTTCCAGTATTTTCATGGATAATTTTAAGTTCATCTGAGGGATTGAGGAAGAATACTCTAAATCGAGGTTGAGTTTTGTAAGTACCTTTTATATCAAGAGCAATTGGATCACCAGGATAATCTGGATCATGTTGGAACTTATACGAATTTTCAATTCCGTACCCAAAGGGATCAGGACAAACAAATACTATCGTCCCTTCTCCAAATACAAATAATTCATCTAAATCAACTGAGTTATCTAATACAGCAAAATAAGTAACATCACGCCTATTGGAGAAACTTAATTCACATTCCCTTTCTGTAAATAACCATTTTTTAATGTTATCTTTCAGTTCTTCGTAGTTATTAACACCATTTGAAATTAGTGTAATATTAATCTCAAAAACTTTTACACCTAAATTAGTGTTTCCTAAATACGCACCGGCTTTGCCAGGAATATTAATATAATTTCTTTTTATGTTGGGAAGTAGTGATTGTTTTACCTTATTAACAATTAAATATTGACCACTATCAATACCGTTAAAATTAAAAGTTCTCAAATTATACCCCCTCCTTGCCTTCCTTGAGTTGTCCGTTTTCTACTTTTGTATCTATCTTGATAATAAGTAACATCTTCATAGGTTGCTTTTGCAACTTCTTTACCATCAATTGAAACGGATATTGGTCTATCACTTAATGCAATTAATTGTGAGATTAATGTATCCATAGAATCATAATTTGGAGTACCAGATTGGTTTGGTCTCGATATTCCGGCATCAATTAACCTCATTAAATTTGCTTGTTGCGCTTGAGTTAATACCATTTCATCTTTTAACAAACGCACATCTACTTCGTTATGCATTGGTGTATTCATTTGCATCACTTGTGAAGCAAGACCGCCAGTATGTAATTTAGGCATTTGATTTAATGGATTTTCTCCAACAATTCCACCAGTATGATACGTCAAATAAGAACCTGATTTAGTTCGCTGAGTAACATAGACTGTTTTATTTATATTCTTTCCTAATTCACTGTTAAGAACGGATGCATCACTAATGATTTTCTTAACCCTGTCACGAACAGTTTCTAATGAACCAATTTGTTCATCAATCGCTCGAATCCCATCTTGATATTCGGTAGTATTCTTGAAGGCTTCATCAGTATTTGCAATCATGCTGTCTTTCTTGTGCTTTAATTTAAGAATCTCATTTTCAACTGTCTTTAGACCTTCACCCTTTTTAGTATTTAATCCAGCTTGAGCAAGTTCTAAGTCAATCATTTTATCTTTAACTTCGTCTAATTGTTTCAATTCTTCTTGAGTTAATCCAAGTTCGTCTTTTTTCTTCTTTAACTTATCAAGAATTTCTATATTTTGATCCTTTAGGATTTTAATTTCCATATTTGCACGGTCAATTTCTTGCTCGTATAAAGTGATGTATTCTTCTTTACCTTGCTTTTTGGCTTCATTAATTTTTCGAGTCTGGTCAAAGATAATCTTTTCGTATTCAGTGATTTCCTCATCGATTTTTTGACGGTCTGATTCTAATTTATTAATATCTTCCTTCAACGACTTTTCTTCTCTTAATAAGTCAGCCATTTTGGACTCTGCTTTTGCTTGTTGAATCTCTAACTCTAACCGAATGGCTTCAAGTTGTTCCTTGTTGAACTCCTTCACTTTATCAGTGGATTCAAGATAAGCATTACCTTGTTCCGATATTTTGATATTTGCGTCAGGAACAACTTCGATAATTTTTCCATTAAGGTCTACCATTCGTTGAAGTTCATCGGCAGATAGTCCTGATTTCTCAGCTAATTTTTCATGCTCTTGTCTTAACGCTTCTAAAATCTGTGGATCAGTTGTACGGTTCATTTCATCACTAATATCTAAGAATCTTGCAAACTCATCATTAGTTAGTTGTGAGCGAAGTTTAAGGTTATCGAATTCTTCAGTCATTGAAGATAATTCTTCTTGTTGTTTCATCATGGCTTCAGCATTTTCAAGGCTTACTTTATTAAAATCGTCATATTGAGATTTAGCACCTACAACAACACCTGCTAATAATGAAAGTCCTGTAATAACTAATCCAACTGGACTCAATGAAAGACCCTTCAAAGCAGTTACAACTTTCATAAGTGAAGTAGCTGCTAGTGCCACTCCGACAGATGCTCCTGCCATTTTTATACCTGTATCGTATACTTCAGGATTAAGTTTTCCTAGACTTTCAAATATTTCTGTTCCAGTCTCGACAATTTCTCTAAATTTAGGTAAGAACTCATTTCCTACTTTGATTCCAAGTGTTTCTAATGCTCCTTGAAACTCTTCAAAAGAACCCTTAAGATTATCCTTCATAATATCAGCAGTCTCTTTTGATGAACCTGCTGAATTTTCTAGTGCTTTAGTAAAGTCATTAAACTTTTCCGGGCCTGCCCCAATTACGGAAAGCATACCACTAGCCGCTTCAGTTCCAAATATGGTACTTAACTCTGCTACTTTTTGAGCATCTGTCATATCATTTAGACCATCAACAAATTGAGGTAGTATTTCGGATAAATCTAAAAAGTTCCCTTTTGCATCAACAGTGCTTACACCTAAGTCTTTTAATGCTTCTTTCCCTTCTTTTGTTGGGTCTGCAAGTCGTTGTAATGCCATACGTAATGTAGTCCCTGCTTGACTACCTTCCATTCCGGCATCGACCATAATTCCAGTAGCACTCGCAAGTTCTTCCATGCTTATTCCTAGTGTCTGAGCGATTGGTGCTGCATACTTAAACGCATAACCTAAATCATCCATACTCGCTGCTGAAACGTTAGCAGTCATTGCAAGAACGTCTGCTACACGATTAGCCTCACTAGCTTCTAAGTGGAATCCGTTAAGTGCTGCTGCAACTATACTTGCTGTCTGTGCTAAGTTTGCTCCCGCTGCTTCTGAAGCTGAAATTACACCAGGCATAGCCGCCAACATTTCATTAACATTGAATCCCATTGCCGCTAGGTCTTCAAAGCCTAATGCAACCTCAGAAGCACTCTTACTTGTGGAAGCACCTAAATCAAGTGCCGCTTGTTCTAAGAGTTTAAATTCAGCATCAGTTGCTCCTGAAATAGCTTTAACTCGACTCATTTGTTGTTCAAAGTCTGCTGCGATTTTTGTTGCAATTCCCACTCCGACAGCAACAGCAGTACCAATCGCTAGTGATGCTCGTTGAATTCCATCAATTGCCTTTTCAGTATTCTTTGCAGAGTTTTTCGTTTTATCAAGTTCTTCTCTTGCTTCGTTCATTCCTTTGTTGAAACTACCTTTGTCTAAGACTAATCTAGCCCTAATTTCTCCAACTTTTGCCATTTCCTCACCATCCAATTCATAAAAAAATAGGACGTTTAGAAACTAACGTCCTACATCTGGTTAATTTTATTGGTAAACGCTCTAAGTTCTTCGAACTTGTCACGATTGAATTCATCGTCATTGTTAAAATCTGAATATTGCTGTATAAATTTTGAATAACCTTCTTTGTCTAATGATCTGTCATTCGAAGCTATCATTAAATTCAGTTGCTCTAATTTTTCTATATTTTTTCTTTCTCTTTTTCGCTTAAGATAAATCGGAATATCAATCATGTAATAATTATTTTCAATCTCAAACTGACTAACATTTAATTCAAGGGATGCATCAATTAAAAAATCATCTAATGTATACGGTTTGTCCTCTACTCGTTTGGAGTTTCTTGTGGTTTGATTTGTTTTAGTAGAGGACTTAACATGTTTTTTATTGTTTCATCCAAATTATTCTTTTTAACTGTTTTGAATAAATAATCTACCATTTCATCAATACCAACATTCTTTTTTATGTACTCTTCGTCAATTCCACTAAGGATGGAAGTAACTTTTACAATCTCATCCATTACAAAATCACCAGCTACTAAAATCCATTCAAAAACATTCTTCTTCTCTTCACCAGAATAGAATTTAAGCATGGCATCAAATAAAATCCCAGGTAACATTTCAACCGAATTCATTACCTCTTTGTAAACATAAGGAGTTACTTTTTTAATTTTCACTTTCTTATTTCCAAGTTGGTGTACACCTTGTTTATCAAGAAATAGTTTTTTGATATTCATTTTTTAACCTCCAATTTAATTAAAATAAGGCTGAGTTCTCACTCAACCTTAGTGTTTTTGCTATTATCTACTCAGAGGGACTATCAGGATATGGTTACTAAAGAATCACCCATGAAGTACAAGAGTCCTTTTTCATCTGGATACGCAACGAAGGTAACATTTGCGATACGCTCATTGTCTGAGTTGTAAGTGTATTCAATATCTGCCATCGGTGCTGCAAGTGGGATAGTAACCCAATCGTTTTCGCTAGTACCCTTTGCAGTTGGTTTAATAACTAATTTCTTTGCAGTAGATGTCAAATCATCTCCGGCATTAGCGTAAACCTCTAATTTATGCAAAGGTTTTTCAGGGTCAACCACATCTTCACCAAACTTTGAATTAGGTGTGACCACAGATAATTTCTTGAGATCATATTCAGCCATTGGAACAGTAACTTGAGCAGTACGACCTTTGAAAATTGACTTTACTGGTGTATCACCGTATTGGTCAATTGTAATATCTTGCTTTGTACTTGAAACACTGAAGACAACTCCGCCTTTTGTAACATCAAAAATTGTTGGAGTTGAATCACCGAACTCTACTTTTGCAGGCCCGATTGGTACGTTAATCGTCTTTAAAGCCATATTTAAACATCTCCTTATAAGGTTATAAAATAAAAAAATAGTCCACTAAATTAGCGAACTATCATACTAAAATTCAAACTATAGATTGGTCTGTCATTCTCATCTGTGCCTAAAAATAAAGGAACGGAATTCATACAACGAATGGCAACAACTGAATACTCTCCAATCATTACCTCTTCTAAATTAGTTAGGGACTCATACAATTGATTAGCAATGTTCTCCGATTCACTCCAGCCTTCAGGTGTATTAGCACCCCTAACAAGAATTTGAAAGGAAGGTTGTTTAATTCCGGTATCTCTCGTAGGAAATCCACCAGTTAACTTTACGGAAGCACAATCATCAACGGATTCTTTAGGAATGCGATTCTTAAAATAGGTATAAGGAACTTGGGATTCAATAAAATCAATCAAACTATCTAACTTCATTTATTAATCCCCCCTACTACACCTTCTGCAAGCCATTTGAGATACTTCTCACTTTCCCCTTCAAGTGGACGTTGTAAATACTTGTTCCCTGTTTGGTATCCATCTGTTCCAGGTGAAGCTTGAGATTGTTCCCCTAACTCATAATCCATTTCATGAGTCCATAAAGCATAGTTAAACCGTCCCTTTCCATCTTGTTCAGTTGCAGAGAATGATACTTCACCAATGATTTTATCTCCCTCTTGAAAAACTTCCTTGTTGACTGAACGTCTCAAAGTTGTTTTATCAATAGGAGCAATATCAACAGAAATACGTGCTAAGTCATCTACAGAATCATGCATACGTTCAATGGATTCTTTTGTAATGTCACTCACTTTATCATTAAGTAGTCGTAAGAAATCAGAATCATCAAATTCAAAACTCATATAAACACCTCCGTCAAAATTGGCTTTCCACCAATATCACGTTTTACGTTAATCTTCTTGGGAGGCTGTTTAATCGTTTGATTCAATTCATTGGTGTATTCAATATCATCGAAGTAACTAATATCCGCTAATTTGTCATAAAGAATCTTAGCAGTAGCAACTACGGTTTCTTTTGAAGTAACTCCAAGCGAATTATTCTCGACAAGGAATGAACCCTCATCAACACGACAATTTAACCGAATAGTTTTATCAAGTTTGGGAAATCCATTTCTATCTAGAACAGGCTTTCCATTTTCCATTTTCACTTTATGTACAGCTGTCACTTGATTCATAGGAACAATAGCCATTAGATTGTTCTCCCGAATTTACGTTTTAGACTTACACCATTAACTTCTTCAATTAATCGTTTTGACTCGGCAGGAATAAATCTTTCTAATGACTGACCAACTGAACTTTGATTAAATGTATAGGAAGCAACTCCAGTAACGGAATATCCCGCTACACCGTAGTGTTGACCTTTATTAGCATCACTAAATAGAGCAGATAACACACCTGTAAAAGCATAAACTGCATCTTCAGGAATAATGAAGTCAGGATATTTTCTTTTTAGAGTTGTATAAGCTACATTCATAGTTCGCATTTGCTTCTCATAAGAAGAACTTTCCCATTCTTCATACTCTAAAGAATATAAACTGAGATAGGAATCACACATCATAACATCTGGTTCAAAATTTGGCTCTGCCATAATGTTAACACCTACTCTTTATCCGATTTACTTTTATTCTTCTTATCTTTCTTTGATTGATCTTTTTTTACTTCTTCAACTTTCTCAAGTTGTTCTTTTGCTTTTCTATGTCGCCTGAATAACATACCCATAGAAAACACCTCCTAAATAAATAGAGGACTAACTTAATAGCCCTCTACCTTTAAATAATCATTAAATTAAACAGTAGCAGTCATTTTAACTACACCAGACTCATTGTACAGGTTAGTAGTGTAGTATTGGTTACCCGCTAGTACAACAGTACGTGCAAGAATGTCAGCGTCTTTATTTACATTAACTCCACGCTTGTAAACAATTTCAACTGCATCTTGCTTTTGAAGGTAAGAAGTACCTTCTGGTAAACGTTTTGTTCTCACAATGTCTTTAACCCCAACAAGTTCAGAAACCTGTCCTTTAGATAATGCTTTATCTTGTGCATCTCCACCAACACTGAATAAAGACTTGACTAATTTAGTGTAATCCTTGTTATTAATGAATAGGATGTAATCCTCTTCGTCCTCGTCTCCAAATACGTCAACTGCATCAATAATGTTTGCAGCTGAAGTTGCAGCACCAGCGAAAGATAATTGTGCTGAAGCTAGAGTAGCTAAATAATCAATTTCCATCTTGTCAGCAAGTGACATAGTGATTTGCTTCTCAGCTTCATCTAGAGTACCACTTAAATTAGTTAAAACAGCCTTCTCAGTAACCTCAACGGATTTACCAGCTTCTTTAATAGTTACTTGAGTAGTAGTCATGCTTAACTTAGCAGGATCCATTGGAACGCCTTCAACTAAATCATCTGCTGCTCCAATGTATGCATAACGAGGACGAGTGATTGTATCACCTGGCTGTCCTTCTAGAGTGTCATCGATTTTCGCAAAAGGTGCGAATCGAATTTTCTGTGGTAAATTTGCTGAAACCTCATCTGCTAGTACCTCTGGATTAATTAAATCTAATGCTTTTGTTTGTGCCATAATATAAAAACTCCTTTATAATTTTATAGTTTGTTTTGCTTTCTTTTTGGCAAGGTCTAAGCGAAAAGACCAAATAAAAAAGGATACCTATTGGTTATCCTCTTAACTTTGCGTATAAAGTTGGATTCTCATTGGCTAGTTTTGTTTTCTCTGAGATAGACATTTGTTTAAATTGTTCTTTAGTGATTTCATTCTTAGTTGCATCGCCATTTGTCATATCACCGATGGCTTTTTGTTCTTTTTTACCGAATAGGCCTTTTGCAATGGCATTATTAATCCATTTGAGTTTATCTAGTTCGCTACCTTCTGGAATCAAATCATGAAATTCTTTAGGAACAGAGTTTAACTTTGTTTCAAAGTCTTGTTTAAAGATTTCTTGATATTGGTTCAATTGCTCTACAAGTGGATCATGTTTTGATTTCAAGTCTGTATAAAGAGACTCGAATTCACCTTGTTTCTTTTTGGCTTCTTCATCTGCTTGTTGCTGTTGCTTCAGAAGTTCCTCATATTTAGTTTTTAACTCGTTTCTTTCAGTATTTACCTTTTGGAAACGGTCATATGGAATCGTATTTTCGTTTTTTTGCGAGTTCGTACTCGATTGATCCCCATTAGTATTTTGATCTGTATTATTTACATCTTGGTTTTGATTTTGGTCTAACATTGATAAAATCCTCCTTAATTACGTTCGTAACGTGAACGATTCGAATTAGATATATTTAACGACCTTCTCAGGTCAAGTTTTTAATCTTCTAAAACTGGATTACGTTTACCAGTAGATAAAGCCTTAGAGCCTATTTCAGACTGTTTATTCGCTTTATCTAGCACACTACTAGGTAATGAATCTATTGTTCTTATAACGCTGTATGTATGCTTACAACGATGGTGAAATATCTGTCCACTCGCTTTTAGTTCGTCATATGTCGGATAGTCTCCAGGTGCTTCAGAAGTCAATTTGATAATTCTTCCCTCATGAAAACGACAAGCATCTTTTGCACCATGAGAAGAAATGACAGCATAAAAAGCCCCTCTTGAAATAGCTTCATTTGTATGGGCTTCATTGTAAATGTCCATCATCTTAGTTCTAACCAACATATCGACATAATCAGAAGGCTTTACCCTTCGACCATCTGCATAAATAATTGAACCTTCTAATGCATCTTTGAGAAGTTTTTCTAATGCTTGAATGGTATCTCGTTTAATCGTCTTGTATCCGTTGATACCAGCCGCCATATTTTCACGCATGGACTCACCAAATGCTTTACGAACCGCTAATCTTACATTGGTTTCGATCTTGTCTGTAACCGCTAATAAATCACTTTGAGTATCTGCAATCGCAACTTTAATCAATTCTTTATTCAATCGATTAAACTTAATTATTTGTTGGGCTTCCTCAATGGTATCAACTACATTAAGATTAATTAGAGTACGAATAGTACCATCACGAACAATAACAGGTATTACTTCCTCAACCCACTTCACAGACTCCTCATCAATTTCAGATAAGACTTCACTCAAATAGGCCAACATTGCAATAGTATTTGCTCTTGATAAGTCACTCACATCATATCTAGACATTTCTAGGATTAATGATTGAATGCCTTTTTTATAAGCATTTACAAGTTTATTAACTTTATAGTCGTACTCAGGAACAGGAACATTCAGACTCATTATTCATCAAAGCCTTTTCTTTTCTCATTCTGATTAACTATCGGGTCTTCTTGTTTATGTACACGTCCTCTATTTGTAGAAGATGGGATTAAACCGTCTGCTTCATCTTCAGCACGAATACGTTTAATTTCCTCTTCTGCTTGTTCCTCAGTCATGTCGTATTGCTCCATTAATGCAGTCTTTTGGGATAGTGTAGACTTACCATTTGTTCTCATATTAATGATCTGTGCCTTTTCTCTGTCATCGTCTGGAAGTCCGTCTTTGAAGGAAATATGAGGAGTAAATACTTCATAGTCAACATTGTCGTTATTTGCATGTTCTAAGAGTTGAGCAACATGTAGGATTTTCTTAATACCTTCGTCAAAATATTGACGTTTACGATTGATTTTCGCTAAGAGTGGTGACATTCTCCATTTAATAGATAGTCCTGAACCTCCACTTGTACCGGAATCCTGTAAGCCTAATGCAACACCAGGCATTTCAGTAACTAGCAAGATTTGATTCAAGATAAAATCTAATTCACGGAAAGCCGCATCAAGTGAAGCATTCCAAACAATGTACTCAGGCTTAACATCGTCTTTACCTTGAATACCAACTGCTTTCATTTCACTTGCATTCAAATAACGATTACCATTCGCATCTTCTTCTAACATATCTTCAGGAACTGCAAGAATAGGGTCAGAATGTTTATCTAAAATCATTGCAATCTTATTTAATCGGTTATTCAATTCTGCAAATAGTGAATGATGTTCGGTTAAATCATCAATCCCAAATAACATATCGTCAGTCTTGAGGTTTGGAATATGCACAATTAAATGCTCATTGATTTCTGTCTCTACATCTTCTCTGTCTGAGTATAATTCTTTAACAATTTTCCAAGATTCCACTCGATTCTCATAGGAACTGAATGTTAATGGAGACATTTGATATTTTGAATACTTAATGACTCCCACATAATGAGATTCAACATCTAATATCCATTCCTGATCACCTGTACCTTCAACAACTTTAGGAATTGCAATATGATAAGCAAGTACAGTATTTGAACCAGGAATTGTTTCTATAAAGACATATTCAGCTTTTTGTGGCTCAATAAATACTCGATAGTGGTCTAGTGTAGAATCAACAAGTCCACCGTACTTTTGTCCATATCGAATCTTATAGAATGTATCTCCACGATAAGAATTAGACATTGCAGATTCATAAAACTTTGTATAAAGTCCATTCTCATTCACTAAACCTTCAAGTCGTTTTTGTTCATTTGAATTATTCTTTTTACCACTTGTAAAAGTAGGCTTTTCACCAAATAAAAAGTCAGCAGATTTCCGACAAATTAACCCTGCAATATTTGAACTAATGTATAGTTTATTTAATTGTTCAGGTGTTAATAAATCTTGCTTTGATTGAAAAATACTATCATGATGACCTAAGAATATTTCACGGTTGACATGATACCGTTCAATTCTTGCTTCATCACTTGTTGGTGGAAAAAATTCACCTTTTTTAAATAATGTCAAATAGTACACCTCCTAAAAGCCCATAGGCTTCTTGTTTGAAGTTAATCGTTTACGCTTCATTCCACCTGCTAGTGAAACACAAGCGGAAAGTCCATCTGGAAGATCATCGTTAGTTCCACCAGGAAATTGCTCAAGTTGTTCATGCAATAATGCTTGATTTGTTTTTTTGAACAATAAAAAACCACTTTCAACAAGTGGCTCAAGTGCTGCAATTCTATCCTCTTTTTTCTTAATTTCGTGACTAGTTACAGCCTTAATTCTTGCTGAATAGATACCTTTCTTACGTAAAGCATCTCTTAATTGGCTAGGCACATCATGAGCCATACCTATTGTTTCTACACCAAATATTTTAGGTGAGTACATTTCAATCTTTTCAACTGCAATCTTTAAAGCTTCATTTAATTTACATTTAGAAGCCCAAGCATCGACAATATATAAGACTCCAGTCCTTCTATTCTTAGCAATCGTGACAATTGCATTATAGTCAGTACGTTTTAGATTCTTACCAAGTGCAACATCCCAAAATGTATAGAAGTCTAAAGGTTGATTTACTAAGTCAGCATCAGTAAAATAGGAAAATGCTTCAGCGTTGAAAATTTGAGATTCTTCGTCTCTAGGTTCATTCTGATATTCAGTATTAAATGCTTTACTACCGTAATCCCATTTCCACTTCATTAACTTAAAGATGGACTGCGCTTCCTTCCACAATACCTTAACACCTTTATCCATTTCGGATTGATTCAACTCATAAAATGTAATTGCTTGTTGTTTTCGTTCCTCTTTGGTTAAATCCTTATCCAAATAAATAGAACGGCATTGTTCCCAAAGTTCTTGTTTCTCAGGTGGATCAATAATCGCTTTATATTTGATTGACTTAAAGTCAGGATTTTCATTGATTACATTATTAAGAAGGCTGTCTTGATGTACAATTGTTCCCATATAGATAAATGATGTGATTAGACCTTTTGCATCACCTAATGGGATTACATCTGAAGCAAACCAATCCTTTAACTTTGCTCGTTGTTCTGCTGTACCTGCGTTTGAATGAATACCTTCCAAATCATCAAGTACAATATAATCTGGTCTTGATCCGTTCCAGTTTAATCCACGAATTGCTTGATTGGTTGAAGCAGATACAAGATAAGAAAGTAACTTTTTAGAATCGTTCCCTTCATCTTCCCACGTAATAAATTCTTCTTGATTATCTCTAACATTAATTTGTTGTTTAGGTGAGAGCAGTTCTCCAAAATCCTGTCTCAACTTCTTATTTGATTTGAGTTGCCAACTAATCCAATCTAAAATACCCTTTGCAACCTTTGGAGTTTCAGATATGAGTACAATAAATTTACGTTTACGAAAAACAATTTCACGAATAGGATTTGCTTTAGACAAGTAAGAAGATTTCGCATGACCACGGGGAGCTGCAACTGCTACTTTTGCATTCTTTTCAACGTTGGATACATTGTCGATAATGGAGCATATTTCTTTGTGGAAGTCTGCTGCAACTTCAGGAGATTCAATATCGAATCCTTCCCAGTTACCATTATTGAAGGGATTACGGAGTTCAGAAAAGTATTCATGTGCAAAGTAGAGTAAATCTACCTCAGACCGATGAATACGTTCTAATCGTTCAATTTCGTTGAGATATGTTTCTAATTCTTCTATTTCAGAAGGGGAAAGACTATCTATCTGAGCCGTCATTTTTTGAATTAAAATTCGAGTTGCTTTGATTAGTTCCTCACGTTGAGGACGGTCTAGCCATTTACCATTAACATAAGCAATAGGTTTTACCTCCCTTCATTCTTATATAGTTATAACCTTTAATTCCCACTAAATTTACAATTCCTAACATGTTAAAATTAGTAGTGAGGTGGTATTTATGTTTATTTCACCAATGTTACTGCAAAAATCAAATCAGCCATTTAATGATGAATCCTACATCACCGAATTAAAACTCGATGGATTCCGTATGATCCTCAGCAAATGGGACGATAAGATAAAACTGTATTCAAGACATAATAATGACATTACAGCAAAGTTTCCTGAGTTAACAACACTAAACATTCCAAATGGTACTGTCCTAGACGGTGAACTTGTCGTATCAGATGAAAATGGTAAACCGGACTTTGAATCTACAATGGAACGTTTTATGTCATCAAAAACTAATCATCATGCACAATTCTGTGTATTCGATATAATTTATTTCAAAGGTGAAAAAGTCGTTTCTCTTCCTCTTCTTGAGCGCAAGACCTTACTCCAAGATGTTCTACCTACAAATCATCCTCACGTTGCAGCTGTTCAATGGATTCAAGGCAATGGATCAGCATACTTTGATTTAATTAAACAAAACGGACTAGAAGGAATCGTGTTGAAGAAAATTGACAATTCACCTTATGAAATTGGTAAACGTAGTTATTCATGGTTAAAGGTAATAAATTATCAGTATGATGATAATATTCTTATATACGGCCTACGTAAAGATAAATTCGGCTTACTTTTATCATTCCAGGATGGAACTCACGCTGGATTAATGGAGTTTATGCCACCAGAACAGCATAAACAGTTGTATTCTATGTACAAAGTAGTTTCTGAGAATGATAAATTTAAATACATTAAGCCTATTCCTGTTCGTGTAAAGTACCGAAACTTAACTAAACAAGGTAAATTGCGTATTCCTTCATTTGTGGAGTGGTTATAATCTCCACATTACATAGTTCATTTTCGGAGATTAAATTTGATTTGCGGATTTAGAGTACACTAGATGTACGCCAATATTCGACACGCCCCCCTGTGTACGGTTCGACATGAATTTCTATACAATAAAATGAATAAAAATAAACTAAAATAAAGTTAAATCAATTCAATTTACTGTATAAAAACTTTCTTTTATTGTAAACTACAAAGTAAAATTACTTTATTCACCAAATGAAATGGATCAAAACAAAAGAATAAACAATAAATATTTATTCATCATTAGTTTGTGAACTTCACATAGTCTATGCTAGTATTCTAAGTATGCGTAACATGGTTCAAACCCTTATGCCATCTGCGGTTGAGGGCTACTTTCACCCTATTGTTTACATAATGTATGTTCTAGAACCTCGTTGATGTATCAACGTTTATGACGGGTAAGTTTGTGAATTATCTTTATAAAGTTTTTATGCAGTAATTATCTTGTATAAATCATTCAATAAACTAACTGGCCTTGTATATTCTGATATACCTATGACCCTTTTCAAAACTATACCGACATATTAATCAAACTTTATACAGGGATAATAATGATATACATTCATTATGCAGTGGGATCGAAAAATTTTGAGGCTTTCTCCGTGGGAGGTTTGCAGTCAATGTAATCATACTCATTTCACAGTTTTTCATAGCCTATTTACTACCTATAATAACCACTCAAACACCACTAAATATAGGCATTCCTAGCACTTTCTACTACAACATATAGTCTAATGTGTATAGTCCTCTTTTACACTACCTTGTACTGAACCATTAGAGAACTGCATAGCCCTCTCTTTTATCTTATCAATATCTATTGTATGGTCTTCATTAATTGTACGAACTTCTTTCTTATCCGTTAACATTTCATGCATCTTTAAGAATAATTCAGCATGTTTACCACTACCCTTAACAGCTTGTTCCTTAATAGCATTTAACACTTCAGGTAGATGTTTAGTCGTATGCTTTAACATTTCTTTTTTTAAATCACGTTCATCTAATGCTCCATCTTTTCTCCAACTGTACAGGGTATTTAAATGGACACCAATATAATCTGCTATATCCTGGTACGTATTAAGTAACTTAACCTTGTTTCCATTCTCATCTAATGCCCAACGTTCAGACTTAGGTAAAGCAAGATAATACATCGCCTGTAATTGTTCTGGTGTATATGTTTTCTTAGCGATTTTAACCGACTCCTTTCAATTCAATTAATATTTCCTCAGTAATCCTATTTAACACACTCTTAGTAATCTCAAACTCATTCTTCAAACGCTCAACTAATTCTGGTTGTTTCCTATTCCACCATATTTCAAACTGCAATCTTTCCACCTTATCGAAATAAGGATTGACATACTCATTCCAATATCTAACCGTATGAACATGGTCGCAACTTTTGCAAGTGTAATACCAGTGGAAAACAGATCTGTCCCTATAAAGTCCGATATAAGGCTTATTAAGCTTTTTTGGTACTTTAAATTTAGACGGACACGCTGTACACTTGATAGTCCTAATAGCCATCTAACTAATCCAAAACGAAAAGCACAAGGCCAATATTCCAGCAATACTGAT
Organism: Bacillus sp. JJ1533; assembly: GCF_036965045.1. Lineage (NCBI taxonomy): Bacteria > Bacillati > Bacillota > Bacilli > Caryophanales > Bacillaceae > Bacillus > Bacillus sp. JJ1533. Next base: position 24,433 of record NZ_JBALOV010000028.1, read on the forward strand.
ACTTGAATAATGAACTTTATTTTCTTTAATCGGATCATCACAAACAAATAATACACACAATCCAATAATTACAAATAAAACTATCTGAAACGCTAATAACAATTATTTTCCCTCCAAAGGATCGAATTCAAATAATAATTCACCATCTAATGACCAATACTGAGTAATTATTCTTATTGGGTCATCTTTTCCGTTACCTTTTCTTTTTAAGATTGTTTCAATAACTTGAGTTACTTTAGCATAATCCATCTAATCAACTCCATATAAAAAAGCACTCAAATGAGTGCCTTCAAATTATTATTCAATTACACTATTTACATTAATATTTACGATCTCCCAATCTTTAAATATTAAATTCTTCCTTTTTTCGTCTAGCTGAATAATTATTTCCATGTTACTTTTTATTCTTTGTATATCAGACTTTCTCTTAGAACTAACAGTTGTAATTACCTTGTATGTACGATCACCTTCGTAGGTTGCTTGATACTCTTCTGCAACGCTAACGTCAATTTGTTCTTCAGTAAAACCCTCTAAACCCCACTGTTTATAAACATACTCCTTGGCATAATCGCTTGAAATTTGAAATGCCTTTTCTCTATAGTCATTCGATTTTAGGTCTTCATCAGAGATTGGAAGTATATAGAGACTCTGAAAAAATTGAACAATAAAATAAATAATAAGTCCGATTCCAATAATTAATCCAAACCCTATCAACCCTGCACTTGCATCATCATCCACTTTTCTTACTTCCCATTTCGCCATATTCCATCTTCACTCCTAGTACAAATATACTAGTTTATGATAATGCAATTTGAAATGATTGACAATTAATTAAAAATCTTTCTTTCATTAATAAGCACCCATTATTGAGCGCTTCAAGATTCTTTACTAAATATCATCCATATAAAATAAATAATTGCTACTACTATAGACGTATTCAAATATCCTGACCAATTAAAAAACAAGTCGGATATCGAATTTGCCGTATCATAATTATGACCATGCCAAAAAAATGTATGTATTCCAAATATGACAATATATAATATTGGTGGGACAATTACTCCAAAAATCAAACAGTATATTGAAGCACCTATTATCTTTTCCATATCGCACCTCCAAAATATATATCGGTTAAATATGGAATTCATTAAAAAAGACACCCACAACAATTTATGGATGCCTTAATTTCATTTATTTACTTTTTAGTAATTAAAGTAGTCAACTCTCATCAATACTTTTCAAAGTCGCTAACAATTCATCTTTCCACGCTTGATCTTCTTGTTGTTTTTGCTGCATAGCTTGTAAATTTTGTCTCATTGTATCGTTAAACATTTTCTTTTCACTCCAATAAAAAACACCCACAAAGATTTGTAGGTGAAAATCAAGAAATATATATTAATGTTCAAGAACTCTCAAACAGGCCAATCAAATTTTCTGTCTATTCTAGGGGTGTTATATTGGACAGATCAACTAAAATAATCCTATAGTTCATCTGTTCGTCCATGATTTCACAGTAACCATTGTCATACATAAAAAAGATTGTATACATCTTGTCTTGATACTCTACTCTTGTACCAACTTTCATCTAAAAAAAGACCCCCTAAGACCTGTTTGAGAGCCTATTTTAGAAATTACCAATTTATAACCTTTTTGTAAAGAGGTGATTATTTCTGTCACATTTTTGTCACATATCTCACATCTTCTTTTGACATATTTTGTCGAAAGTATTTTACTTATGTTAAAAATTTTGCATAATATTGTTTGTATTTGATTTTAAGTAAAGTTATAAATCTTTAAAGAGGTGTAATAATTGTTACAGGAAAGTACGCAACCGAATAGAGAAACTCTTATTTTATCAATAGTGCGAAAAAGAGATGAAATGATTCGCCTTGCTACTTCAAATGGTCTATTAAACAGTAAAACAATTAAATGTAGTCAAGAACTCGATAGGTTATTAAATGCTTACAAAAAGTTTCAAATCCATTAATAACCTATAGGTGTCCTACGTTTTCTACAATTGTATTTCAATAGTGACACCGTTTTTCATCTCCATATAAAAAAGCACCCTATTAAGGAGTGCTTAAAGTACTTTTGATACAATTGCTTTACCTTCGAACAAGTATTCAATTTTACTTTGATCACTTTTTTCTTGATTCCAGTAATTTGTCGCATCAATTCTTACATCATTTAACTTTTTTATTCCACCACTTACAAAAAGAGAATCACACTTAAACAACTTTCCATGTAATTCAAGTTCTAATAATTGACAATAAAATGAGTTAAAATTTAATTCATGTTTCCAATATTCGATTTCATTCCCACTACTTAGCCAAATACACTTCTGTCTTGAGGGTAAATCTTTATTTACATTTAACCTGATTTCTTCAAATATTGTTTCTCTTGCAAAATGCCAATAGTACGTAAGTCCTTGGCCTAATGACTCTATGGTATTTACGTAACGAACATCCTTAACATCATAATCCCCAAAGAAACGGTTATAACCATTTGTGGGTGTAATTATTTCCTCACCTTCGACATATATCTTGGAAACTTTATTTGTATTTATATGATACAATTTCAACCCAGTTACAATATCCATAATGAGAAGTCCTCGACTACTTAAAGAATAGGAGTATCATTAAAATATATTTTCATAAGCATTTAATTCAGCTTCTAATTCATCGATTGATTCTTGATAATCTTTTTGTAAGAATCTGTGATGAGTTAAAACCAGTAATAAACTATCCATTATTTGTGGAAAAGGTACATCTTCTAACAACTTTCTAAATGTAATATTTTTTGGTTTTTCTTTAGGATTGTACAAATCAACTATTACAGGCATACCTTGTTCAACATCGAAAACATAAAGTTCACTTTCTCTAGTATCATGATATAATACAGGGCCTCTAGCACTCATATAATCTGTATCTTTTCCTTTAAACATATAACCTTTTTGTTTAATTACATGCATTACCGGAAATAATTTTCGAACAGTATCTCTAATTTTTTCTTCCTGTTTATCGACTATTGCTCTATGAGATTGAGCTAATGATGATACTAAAACATACTCTTCCTCAATGTTGTCCATTAATTCTTTTACAACTACCTCTAACTTTTCCAGAACAAACACTCCCTCACCAAATATTTAATTACATTTCCAATATTCGCCAAGGAGTGACAAAAATCCTACTATTATTTTACAATTTTCTATAAAATATTAAATCTTCATCTTTCAATTTAATTAAGGAGTATAATTTATCAAATACAACTGTTGTATAACCACCATGACTTCCGCCGACAAATGCATGTTGTTCCATAAAGCAACCAGTTCTAACCATCCTAACGACCAAGGCTTTTAATTCATCAGGTGTAATTTTTATATCCCTATAAACTGTTTCCTCAAACTGTTTCCAATGATTTATTTTTGCATCATTGTGAAATCCACCTGTCTCTTTTTCAATTTCTTTTAACGTAAAGAGAAAATAAATTTCCCTAAAAGTTAATTCATCTAGAATTTTTAAATAATCATCATACTCGTCTGCTTTACTCAATTGCCCACTAGGTAATCCACTTTTGAACAATCTCGCAAAAAATCTAATTTTTTCTCTTTGCTTCGTAAATAGTGCCGCTTTAAAAGTAGAAAAATAAGCATGTAGAAATTCTTCAGACTCTATAATCTCTGTTGTTAACTCCACTGTACCTGAATTTAATTCATCATAGAAACATTTAGCACGCTCTATTAAAATATTATTATATGAATTAGTTAGCGCTAAATCTACAATTGAACCAAAAGGCACAATTTGTACTAAGCTCCTAATAACGGTATTTCCATTGTATTTCGCTAATAATTCTTTTTTTATGGTATTTTTAACTACATTATCAACAATACTTAATTCATTATTACTCAACTAAACACATCTCCCATCAAATATTCGCATTTCCAATATTCAACAAAAGGAGTTCTTTTCCTTCTTTGTATATGGTAAATTTTATATATGGAGGGGTATTTATGCTATATATTTACGGACGAATTAAGCCCACAATGGCAGTGTATTGGATAATGTTCGTATTTTCAATTATCGTCTTGTTTGCTTACTATTGGATGAAAATAGGTATTTTTGGACTTATTTTTGTTGCCATTTATCTAGGACTGCTATATTATTTTGTAATTAAAAAACTCTTGGACAAAAGTCTATACTTTTTTCTTTATTTTTATGTAATTGCTTATTTCTTTGTTGGTTTTGTTCCTTTTTTATTTATTGATCCATTTTTGTATTGTTCAAAACCCTACATGTTTTATGAACTAGGTGAAGGATACAATATACCTATCTTAACCAAAACATTTTATTCTATGGGTTTACTGAAAAATTGCGACCAGGATTTTACATTAATAGATTTCTAAATATCTAACATAAAACATTTACATGTATGTGACCTTGATGACTTTCCACCTTCAAGGTCTTATTTTTTATTCGTCATGCTAGTGAATTCGAACTCATAAGGGTCATATCATCACTACATTAAAAAGACACCCAAAACAATGTATGGATGCCTTAATGAATTATTTATGTTGATCTTCAATTGCTTCTACTAAGGTTTTATAATACTCTTCCTTAGTAAAAACACCTTTTTCAATTAACAATGCAACAATAGCTGTAATATGATCAACGAGCCCATCTTCATGAGAACGTCCCTCATTTAACTCATTTAGTCTTGCTAATATATCATCCAATATTTCCAACTCCTAATGATAGTTTCAACTAATCTTCTATGGTAACTTTTACAACATTGTTTAGATTAACCATAGTTCTACCCGAAACTTCAAACCAACCACCTTTATTAAGGTTACTCTTAATCTCTGGTATTCCCTCATATGGTGCAATAGTAAATTCTTCAAATTTACTATTTACATAAAAGAAAGTTACCTTGTATTCTGTCGGTTGACTCATTATCTCCACTCCTCTAACAAATACTATTAACACTTCCAATATTCGCCAAGGAGTGACAAAAGTCCTGCTAGAATTTATTTACCATACCACATTTCTAATTCATTTTGTTCTTCTTGATTTAATGCATCGTACTCCAATTTCACTTTTGTTAAGTTACGTTTTATTAATGTGTTTTTATAAATAAACAGAAAAATATATATAAGAAGATTGATGAACAAAACTAACCCAAAGAATAAATGAAACTGATTAATTATAATAAAATTACCAAGCATTTGCTGTAAAAAACCAAAAATTAAAAATAAAGTTCCAACTTTCCCGTAAGCTTGTTGTTCATTTAAACTATTGAAAATCAAAGGATGTATTCCCGCAATAGGAATTGTTTGTTTTACTATAACTTTATATTTCACTTTAAAGAACGCTATTCCTAATAAAATAGCACCTACCACATCCGATATAAGACCTGTAATGATTATATAGTTAATATCCAATACGTTCACATCCATTTTTTACGCTTATTATATCATTTATATAATAATTTAGTGAACTCGACCAGATTCGAACTGGTAATCCACTCTGTATTTCTACAGGTTGCTCTAACCATTAAGCTACGAGTCCAAAAAGTATGGTAAATGTATTTCAATTTACACTTAACTCATTTATCTTTCTTTTTACGTCCAAACATTTGCATATTCGTTTTCCATACAGAAAAGAAAAATATAGCAACAATCAACAATACTCCACAAATTAAACCAGCCAAGAATACAGGGTCAAAATAAATAAACGCCACTTACCAAAACTTTGTATAAGTCGTTGGGTCAATTGAATTACTAATAAATGTTTTTATCATTTAATTTCACACTCTTTTCAGTAATTTAAAGTTTTAAGCAAAATAAAAAAGCCTATTGACACACTACGCTTCAGTTAAATCTTCATATTCCTTTATCCATTGATAAACTTTTGCTCGATTTACTCCAAATAAATTTGCAATTTGGGTTTTATTCATTCTTTGCAATATTTCATCAAGCTGCTCTTTACTCGGTTTCTCATTTTTCTTTAATTCTCTATGTTTCTCAAGACATTCTAAATCACAGTATTTTGCATTCTTTACTAAATACTCATCACAGTAACCACATTTTCTAACTTTATGTGATTTATCTTTGCTTTCAAATACTTCACGTAAGCCTTCTCGATTAATCCACTCATGTAATTTTCTATGCTGCCCATGATCCATTACAAGCAAATTTTCATGTAGATTATTTGCGCGGTTAAAGTCGATATGATGAACATTTTCATTCTTTGCTAAGGGTCTACCTAACATCTTTTCAGCCACCAATATATGCTCATAAATTATCGGATAACCACTTTCAATGCTCATTGCTCTTGGATGTCCTTCTGGTGCTCTTATAACTATGTAATCATTAATTTTATGCAACAATTTCACTTCCAACAAATCATAATTTCCAACCGGAACAAACTCATAATCAATGTATTTATCTTTTATTAACTCTTCCTTTGCACAAAAACGAATAAAATTCATATCTAAATTACTGTCATCCTTGTTCTTATCTTTCAAGTAATCCAGATAGCTAAGTATACTAGGTGCATGAAATTAATTCAGAAAATAAAAAAAGACGCTTATTTAGCGCCGTTTACTTCAATCGATCTAATTCTGTTTTTGCATTTTTAATTGCTTCTTGGCCTTCTTTTAAATGTTTGTCCAAAAAGTATCCATAATTATCTAATTCCATTTGGTTATCTGCATTCAGTGATTTCATAGCAAACTCTACAGATTCTCTTAAATTAATTACTGCATCGCTAATATAACCAGATAAATCATATGTGTCTTTGGCTCCTTGTGCAACCTCGAATTCATCTAAGGTAAAATATAAATCTTCTAATTGTCCGTAAAGAACAACATAACCATTTGATTTATCATATTTACTAAAACGATAAACATCAAGAACTTCGCTATTCAAATCACTTATTTCATTATAGTTTTGTTCCAGTTCATATAAGTTATAATAGTTATTATAATTAATAGATGTTGTTTCTGCTTCTACCTCTTTATGTGATGTACGTTGCATTTCATTACCAACGCCACATATAACCATGATGGCAATTGCTCCAGCTATAAATGCTATTTTCTTTTTCCAATTCTTCGTCAATTTATTTAAAATCATATTTGATTGACTCTCCCTTTTATATTTTCTAAATTTATTTGTTGCTTGTTGTATTACCACATCTATTATAATTTGTTTTTCTTCACTTTACTTGTAACAGTTTTTGGCACAGAAAATTCTTCTTTTTTATTAGATTGCACTTCTAAGATCTCTGGATAATCCTTTAATGCTTACGGACTTCCAACTCAAAATAAGAATCCAGACACCAATTAGTCCCTTATTTAGTGAGGTGGAAGGCATACAAACGAGGGACTCGTGAAAGTCCCTGCAAGTTTATATGCGGAGGAAATATAAATGAATAATGTTACTGTTGAAGCAAAAGCATAATGTCCTGCACGATCAAATGAAAGAACTTACCATCTGAGTATGGTCAAGAAAACATCAATCACCTCATGCAGGTTAAAACTATATTAATATTGGAGGATCAAACAAATTATGCAAAATTGTTTGAATGTCTAACCTTATTATTTAAATGGCCGAGGAGAGACGGGGCGATCTAGATAAACTAGACCGATACGGCCAAGAATATTAATCTATAGGAATTGTTACAGTTCTATATTCCTTCGCTGTATCAATTATCTGTCTAAGTTTCATTTCTTTTTCAGAAGACAGTCCACATTGAAAATTAAAAAATTGTGAGATCAAACTAGGACTACACCCTATTGCTTGAGCAATCTTTTTATTTGAAAGGCCTTTTCTTCTTTTATCCATGTACAGTTGATTTATTTCATTTCTTGTCATTCAACTCCCCTCACTTTCAGAATTAGTAAATATATTCAGTAATTTATTTTAATAAATTATTTCAGTTTTATAACAAAAAATAATGAGTAAGGATATTTCTTCTCATTAACTATTAGATAAGTATGTACACTTTTTTCAAAAAAATAGAGATTATTTATTGACTTTATATATTGTGGTATGTTATATTTGATTTTTATATGTTTTTAACTGGAATAAAAAAGGGAATTACACTTAAGTAACCCCCTTCGCCAATAACTGTATTATTTATATGCCTTCTTAATTTCTCTCGCACACACTTTACAAATTGCTTTTAAGCCATGTTTACCCTTCTTATCAGGACTGAAATTCCTTTCATTTGCTAATTTATCTTTACCGCAACAAGTGCAAGTTTTCGTACGATATTTATCTACTTCAACCTGATCTAAATAAGCATGTGCAATCCTTTTACTAATCGTATTCTTCAAAGCGTATGTAATATCTCTAACACTCATTTCAACATTATGTACTTCCTTAATATAATTCACTGCTCTCATATACGGATGTTTATCTAATATCCTCTTATCATTCATCGAATAACCCTTCTCTTGTTTCACTACAGCAACGATATCCATCTCAACAGGAGAAAGTTCACCTAGCCTAAAAGCTTCGTTAATCGCTTCGTTAAACTGTTTTAAGAGCAGATAAATTTCACTTCCAGGTCTATTACCGTACTTGTCTTTCAGCATTGAATAAACAGGAAAATAATTAGATATTCTGATTTGCTTTTGCTTCTTTGAATCATTACCCTCTTCATCAACCTCAATTATATATCCATCATGCACCTTTTCACTTTCGGTTTGAAAACTTAATAACGAATAAACATGTTTTGGATTACTCATATCAAATGTATCTCTAATTATATTTAATGCAGAATTCTCAAATGTAATAGCATTTACCTTTGGTTTATATCCCCTAGATTCAATAGGTTTTACAAGTTGCTCTCTAACCTTATGCATTTCATATCCTACTTCATTTATCAATTTCTTTACTTTTGTATATTGACCTAGCCCATTCTTTGGCTTACCATAGTAATCAAGTACAGATTGAAATTTTCTTTCTAATTCGTTTTTGCCTTCTTCTGTTGCACCAGATAAAGGCTTAGTAACTGAGTTAATTCGGATTAACTCTAACTTTCTAGGATTCTTTAACACTTTAATTTCTTTTTTGGTATTTAATTCACAGTACCAATGGTACAAATGTGAAAGGTCAATTCTTGGTTTACCTTGCTCCCATGCTTGGTAAGCCTTTTTTCTTTCTATTTCTAATTTCTTATCCACTTTATGAATATATTCTTCTTTCTTTATGTCCTTCTCTTCACCAGTAACCCCTAATTCATCTTGAAGTAAAATTATTGATGCTTTCATTTCCAATAACTCTGGATATTTATATAAATCGCCATCTGATATCTGACGTTGTTTTCGTTTTACTTTTTCACTCAACCTTTTCAGAAGAATTTCTTTTTGATTATGATCCAATGATGCTGAGTCAAGCATATCCTCACTTATACCTTTACCTTTACCTTTATTAAAATCGCTTTCCTCATAGTTGATATATCGCTCACGTTGAATAATTTTCTCTTGTGCATCATTCGACAACCAAGTATAACCATTTAATTCATCCTTCTTAGTTGCTTTAAATATATAATCTTCAAGAGTAATTAATCCTTTTGAAAATGGATCATGCTCTGATAAAGGTTGACTTTTACTAAGATTCCCATGCCTTTCTGCATATGCTTTACTCATAATGTGACTATTGATAAAAGAATCATAACCATCCACAGTATCAACTTCACCAATTAATTGTTTAACCGCTAATACTCGTTCCTCATCTGAATTCAAATTATTATCTAACTGACTTCTATAATTCCTGAAACCTTGTACAATATCTGATTTACTTAAAGTGTTAGAATTATAATCTTTACTTCTAATTCGATTACCATTTTCAAGAAAACTTTCAGGACTACAATGTACCTTATCCTTTTTGACCATTTCATCAAATTCAACTTGAGATATATTATCACGTAATGGAACTAATTTATTTAAATTCATTCATTAACCTCCAATGTATATTTGCTTAACTTGCTTACTGATAAAAAAACAACAAAACAAAAACTGTTAAGTGGCAGAACACGATAGTGTTCAACAACCTGTGACGAATGGCAACAGGTTAATAAGATTCTAGCGAATCTTATTGAATAGTATTCTGAATCATCTTTTAAACTATCTGTTAATCAATCTTCTAAATTGTCTTATATATACTCTTATTAAATATCTTATAGCGAAAACGACACGGCTCTATCCCTTGTCGCTCTAAGGCTTATTTGTGGACACTGAATGATTGATGTCCAAGTTATAAGAATCACTGTCCTATTTATGTAATTGACTGTCCATTTTATTAAATTAGGTGTCCAATTTTAAAAAGTTGGTGTCCAATTTATTAAAGCGAGTGTCCTAAAATAAAAGGTTGGCGTCCATTTTATTAGAGTGAGTGTCCATATTATCCAAGTCACTGTCCACTTTTAAATCAATGTCCAATTTATTCGGGTTGGTGTCCTCTTTATTTTCCTCATCAACTGGATATGGATCAGGCTCTATATTATGTATCTTTTGAATCGTTGTATCATTATAGACAGGATAATAGTGTAATGATGGTTCTTGTCTGGTCATAAGTTTATGATTAAAATTCTTCGGCTTACTAGCATGTATTAATGGTAAATCCTCATTTTCCAAACAAAATCTATCCTTAACCCTAAGATTAATTAATTTATCCAATCTCCTCTGAATCACATCGACATCTTTCACATTTAGATTCTCTGCAATTTTGCTTGTAGTTTGAGCAATTCCTTTACTTTCTTTATCCGAAGAGTCGTAACACTGAACAAGATACAAATACAACGCAAATTCATGTTCATCTAATATTCCATTAATAAATAAATCTAAATCATATATCGATACCATGAAGTATTTATGGGCTTTCAATTCCACTTCTTTTGTTTCTGGATTAGTAACTTCTTTCAATTCACAGTCAAAAGGAGTGTACCAACGATAAGTTTTTACCTTCCTATTTCGTTCAAATCCTCTATCCTTATGTTTTTTTACTAACTGAAAACGCATAGGCTCTTTTAATAATTCGTTTTTCCCATCCTTCATTAAACGATTATTCATAAGTAAATTAATTTCCTGTAACTCCTCAAGTCTTTCTTTTATTCGCTTTACGGACATTCCCATAAATGCTGCAATTTCGTCTACATAGCACCAAAATTCCATTTTGTCTAAGAACTTCAAACCGATATAAAGAGCAAGATTTCTAGAATCAAATTTAACCTTCCTTACTTCATCTGTTTCAATATAATTTCCTTTTTCATCGGTTGTTTTTACTTTGTATTCGAAATATCCCCTTTGGTACAAATCCATAATTTTATTATTTATCATTACGTATTTAATCCCCTGCGATTCAAACAAACTTCTAATTTCTTCCTGACTTCTTAATTGTCTTTTTACTCTTGGCATTTTAATCTCCTTTGTATATGTGTTTATTTTGCTTACTAATCTGTATTAACCTTTCAGTACATTCTGTAATGCTTCAGTACGTTCGTATAGCCAATACTTCTTATTGCTTAATGAAATAGAACAAGTGATTAACTCAAATCCAAGTTCCTGTAATTTTCTATGTAATGCAACGTCATAACAAAAGAACAGTTTGTTTTTAATACTCATTGTTTTACCTCTTTTCATTATTTATTTCCTTCTATAAGTAAAACTTGGATACTCTAAGTCGAGATTTAGGCAATCTAGAAGTCTGTAATACTTCGACTTTGAAATTTCCGTTCAGCCATTAAGGAAACCGCTAAGACCACTGTATGAAAGTCCTACGGCTTCAAAGATATGTTTTTGATTAAAGCCTTTATGTATGATAATCTGTTTTAGTTGCTTTCCAGTTGGCATATTGTTTCACCTATAAGTTTCAATTTTCTTGTAAAGTATCTATATTTATAAGTTCAACTAGCTGTTGAATTTGTTCAATCAAATTATCAATCATTTCTGTGGTACTAATTTGTTTGTCTTTCATTAGGTTCACCTCCTCAAAATACGAATATTATCTATTCCTTATAATCTAACAGGATAAAATCAAGATCACCGTAATACATATCACCGCTACCTGATTCCTGTTCCTTCTTTAATTCCTTCAGATGCGTTGCAAATTATTTAAATAAGTCGTGTTTTTGAACAAATTGAAAAATGATACTGCTCCATCCATTACTTTCAAAACTTAGTTCCCTACTTTGTTCAAGAAGTTGATTTAATTCATCCTCATAAACTCTAACTACTTTGCGATTTTCCAATTCATTTTCCTCCTAAGTTTTGTAGTTTAGTAGAGAGTCAGTCCATGATATGAACCAACTCTTAAATAACGGTTTATTATTTATGTAATCGTGGTTGCATTTTTGCAATTCTTGCTGCTATATCAGCATATTGTTTCTGTTGTTGTTCTTTGGCTAATTCGGTTAAATCAATTTTGATGCTTTTAGCTAGTTCCTCTGGAAGTAAATTAACTTTCCCTAAATGATTCATTACTATCTCCTCAGTTGGTTTCATATCCTTTCACCTCCTTTCAAGAAAAACTAATTATCTATAAAACTTGCTTTATTAAAGGTTCATTTAATAGACCATCAACAAGTAACGATTTTGCATTAAACAAATTACCATTACCGATAGCAGATAAAAACCATTCACTATCCTTATTACTTAATCCATGAGCAAGACATTGACATGCATAAGTATCAACAATGAAGTAAGGGTCAAAATCGTGTTTAAGCTTAATGATGTTTTCTGCAATCAAATCTTTATTTAACTCCACTACTTCTTCAATAAATGCATAAAATTCATTTTTCTGACTGTTCTTAGTTGCTTCAAATGTTGCTAGGTCTACTACTTTGTCCATTAGTTTTACCCCCAATAAATTTTATAAGATGAACAGTTGTTTCATAGTTGCCTGAATTTCTTCTTCTGTAATTTCATACTCTTGCATGGTTTCATTGATTTCTTGATGAAATTCTAGCCAAGCTGAATCAAATTTTAATGTGTTAAGGAAATCCACATATTTGTCCTCTAAGTTGTTTGATAAAATAAATTCTGTTTGTATCATGAACTTTTTATAAATGTTAAGTGCTTTATTATCAATTGTTATACTAGGTGCATGCATTTGACTGCCTCCTAAAATTAGTTATGTAAGATATGTAAATTGAAAAATTTATGTATTACTGATTTCCGTTTAACCATGCAAGAAAAACATCCCTACCGACTTTAATTCGTCTCCCAATTCGTACCACATGAAATGCCTCAGAGTTTACAAGTTCATAAGCTTGCCGTCTCCCTATTGAAAGATACTCCTGAATATCCTCAACATCTAGAACTGGTTTATTTAAGATTTGATTTGACATTATTTCACCTCCTCTCACGTTCTTACTTAATTTTATTTTACATTTATAACATTTGGACAAATATATTTAATTTTATTTTACACTTATTAAATATTAATAATAACCATTAGCAACCTCAGGAGATTACGGGTAACTTGAATATAATTTTATTTTACATTTATAGATTCAAGTTGTCAATGTTTTATTTAATTTTATTTTACATTTATTAAAACAATGACAGCTCATTTGCTGCCATATAATAACTCTATATTTTCTTCATTTATAAATTGCCGTAATACACTATAGGAATATATTTCATAACCATTAACTTTTGTCTTATTTACACTAAAGCGTTCGGCAATAATCTTCAAATCTTCATTAGTAAGTTTTTTATTATTAACATAAAAATCATAAGCCATTTTCAGCATACCTGATCTTTGAATACTTTTGGCAGTAAGATTTTCATAACCAAAATATTCACTTATAAATGATAGTCTCCTATATATAAGATGGACATTTGCTCTTTCCTCATTAGTTGTTCGAGTTTTATTTGTTCTTAGAAGGAAATTATTTTGTACTAATAACGAATAGGCTCTACGTTCAATTTCAGCCTCACCATTTCTATTGTAATATTTTTCTTCAGTAAATGCCCTTCTAATAAAAGATATACATCTATCACTAACCGTAAGTTGTCTATTTCCTTTTTTATCATCTGTCAAACTTAGAATATTGTTGTCAAAGTTAACATCTTCATATTTTATATTTAAAATTTCACTTAATCTTTGTCCACTTATTCCTTCAAACAATAGACGAAGTATAATTTTATCTTGAAAATTAACAAGTTTATCTTCCATTCCAATGATTTCCGATTCAGAAAAATAAAGTTTCTTTGACTGATCTACATATTGATCAAACCAGTCATTCCTTATTTCTTTTAATGGATTTTCACCTGTGTGAATCCCTTTTTTTATTGACCATAGTATGTAAGATGATATTTTGCTGGCATTACTTCTGGCTACATTTACATTCAAGGGATCAGTGTACTTTATTACATTTCCAATTTCATTCAAATTGAACTCACATAAATCTTTTGCCAATGCTTCTTCCATCGGCTTGCTAATTTTAAATATATAAGAGTACACATTTTGAGATTCTATATTATCCGAGAACTCATTTAAAAAGTCATTCTTAATTTCATAATTGTATATATTTTTATTCGACATAATAAGACTGTTCCTCTTTACTTAATTTTATTTTACATTTATACTTGTGAATATAATTTTATTTTATATTTAAATAATAACAAATCTAACTTAAATTGAAAAGGAGATATTTAAGATGCCGATTTATCCGTACATGAAAAATGGAAAGGAACACTGGTATTATGCGTTTGAAGTTAAAGACAGCAACGGCAAGCGTAAAACAATTAAAAAACGTGGTTTTGACGGTAAAACAAAAGCTAGGAATGCAGAAGCTGAAGCACGTGTAGCATGGGAAAAAGGAACTTATATCGATCCTTCAAAGATGCTTTATTCAGAATATGTTACAAATTGGTTAGCAAATAAACAGGACGTATCCCCTGAAACAAGAGAAACAAATGAAGGTCATTTAAGGAATCATATTATTCCTGTTTTGGGACATATTCCTTTGCAGAAAATAAACGTACAGCATTTAGAGGAATTTATTAAAAAATTAAACGAAAAAAGTATTGCTGCCGGAACAGTAAAGAAAATATTTAACCTAGTACAAACATCATTCAAATCAGCAGAGAGAAAAGAGTTAATTTTAAAAAATCCTTTTAATTTACTTGGTAAAGAAGATAAACCAAAAGTTACAAGGAGAAAGTTTGATTATTGGACTACAGAAGAAGTGAAACAGTTTTTTAGTGTATTAGAGCATAGACAAAAAATCATGTTTGTATTGGCTATTTATACAGGTATGCGTAGAGGTGAAATTTTAGGACTTAGATGGAAAGACATAGACTTTAATAATAATCAACTAAGGATTACTCAAACACTGAAACCTCGAAATCGTATTAAGGAAGATGGTGGAAAGACAGAGAATGCAAGTAGATCAATTACCGTTTCCCCTTTTGTCATGTCTGAATTAAAAAAACACCGTCCTCTTATTGCAAAAGAAAAGTTAAAAGCAGAAAAATACCATGATAATGATTTAGTCGTATGCCAGGAAAACGGAAAACCTGTGTCACTAGGAAATTTCACTAAGTTCTGGAATAGAATTATTGAAAAAACCGGTATGAGAAGAATCAAATTCCACGACCTACGTCATACGTGTGCAAGTTTACTGCTCAGTGCAGGTGTCCACCCCAAAGTAGTACAAGAATTGCTCGGACATGCTTCAATCAAGATTACATTAGATAATTATTCACATATGATGCCAAATATGCAAGAAGATGCTGTAAAAGCATTGGACAAGCTTCTTAACTAATGCCCTTCTATATCCTTGAAGGGCTTTTATTTATTTCAAATTTCCTACCAAATTTCCTACCAAAATTAAATTAGGTGTCACAAACCCTTGATAACAAAGGAATTATAACACCTAATTCGGTAAGGAATTTCACCTAACCCCGAAGGAAAATATTTTATTCTTTTAGCGATGTAAAACAGTATAACATAAAGTACTCTTATTTTGTCGAATTTAATACTTTATGATACAAAATATGTATAAGAGACTCATATAAGATCCTTATTTAAACAATAAACAGCCAATAAATGACTCCCCACACAATCGAAATGAAGAGCAGAACAAAAAATACCGTCCATCTTCCTTTACCCATATCATTCACCTCAAGAATCATTATAGGACAAAGAAAAAGACACAACAAGAATGATTTGTTGTGTCTTCTTTCTTATTCTTCCCAAACTTTTACTTCTTTCATTACATCGCCCTGTTTAATGCGGTATACAGAATCCAATCCTTCAGTTACTTGACCAAATACAGTGTGCACCCCGTCTAAATGAGGCTGTGACTCATGCACAATAAAGAATTGGCTTCCACCGGTGTCTTTTCCAGCGTGTGCCATTGATAATGCACCTGGCACATGCTTATGTGGATTTCCTTCTGTTTCACACTTTATTGTATAACCAGGACCGCCTGTTCCATTTCCACGAGGGCATCCTCCTTGGGCAACAAATCCGGGAATGACACGGTGAAATGTTAGTCCGTTATAAAACCCTTCATTTGCAAGCTTTTCAAAGTTTTCGACAGTTCCAGGTGCTTCATTTGGATATAATTCGATTCCGATTTTTTCTCCATTTTCAAATTCGATGCTAGCTTTTTTCATTTGAAACCTCCACTTATTTTCTTTCGTCCATATGTATTGAACGAGTTCATTTTACTATAAATGGTTGTAATAATCCAATCTGAAAGGTGGTGTTTTTTCTCAATCATGGTCATAAAGGAATTTTTAGTACAGAATATTATATAATATGGACGATGGTATTCCTTGTTTTTTGAAAAATCAAAGGAGGAAACTAGTTTGAGATATAAACGAATACTCTCATTTTTACTGATGTTTTCACTCGTTTTTCCAACACTTAGCTTCGCAGACGCTGCACCTGGAGATGTGATTATTACACTCGGGGAAGACTTAACTCCAGCTCAAAAAGAAGCCATTTTAAATGAAATGAATGCACCAGAGAATCCGCAAATTGTTGTTGTCACCAACGCAGAAGAACATCAGTACCTTGGTAACTATATACCAAAGGCCAGAATCGGGAACAAAGCCCTTTCTTCAACATCGATTACGATTGGGGAAGAAGGTACTGGCCTAGATGTAACAATTTCAAAGCATATCACTTTAATTACAGAGGAAATCTATGCAAATGCATTAATTACAGCTGGTGTGAAGGATGCTAAAATCTATGTCACTGGACCTTTTGCTGTTTCTGGAACTGCAGCATTAACTGGAATTATTAAAGCCTACGAGGTTTCTTCAGACAAAGTAATTCCTGAGGATGTGAAGCAGGCTGCTAATGAAGAAATGGTCGAAACGACAAAATTAAGTGAGAAAATAGGTGCTGAAGATGCTGCTGCCTTAATGGCAAAAATCAAGGATGAAATAGCTAAAAACGCCCCGAAGAATGATGAAGAACTAAGAATCATTATTGTAAATGCAGCGAATGACTTAGGCATTACGTTAACAGATGCAGATATTGAGCGACTAATGGACCTATTTAATAAACTAATGGAACTAAATATCGATTGGAATCAGGTTGGAGATCAATTAAATTTGGCAAAAGAGAAATTTACAAACTTTCTTGAATCTGAAGAAGGGCAAAGTTTTTTAGATAAGATTAAAGAATTTTTTATTAGCCTAATAGATGCAATCAAAAATCTTTTTAAATAATGATTATTAAGAAAACCCACGAATTTTCGTGGGTTTCTTTTGTTGGACTATTCTACTACTTTTGATTTTAAAGGAATGTCTAATCTTACAAGGTCCTCGTAGCTTTCACGTTGAACCACAAGTTGCGCCTCTCCATTCTCTACAAATACAACTGCAGGTCTTGGAATCCGGTTGTAATTGTTGGCCATAGCGTATCCGTATGCACCAGTGCAGAATACAGCTAACATATCATCAGCGTTTGCTTTTGGTAATGGTAAGTCCCAAATAAGCATATCTCCAGATTCACAGCATTTACCGGCAATTGAAACTGTTTCTTCAACAGGGTCCTCAACGCGATTTGCCAAAACCGCCTCATATTTTGCCTGATAAAGAGCCGGTCTAATATTATCTGTCATGCCCCCATCAATGGCTAGATATTGACGAATATTAGGTACTTCTTTACGAGACCCTACAGAATAAATTGTTGTTCCAGCATCCCCAACAATTGATCGCCCCGGTTCAATCCAGATTTCAGGAATTTCAATTGAAAGCTCATCCGCATACTTTTTTACTTCCCCGATAATCGCTTCAACATACTCTGATACTGGAAGTGGTTTATCTTCTTCTGTGTAACGGATCCCAAACCCACCGCCAAGATTTAACACTTTAGGTGCAAATTCGAAGCGGTCTTTCCAATCTTTGAGTTTTGTAAACATTTTACCTGCAGCGACCAAAAATCCAGTCGTTTCGAAAATTTGCGAACCAATATGAGAATGAATCCCTAATAACTCTAAGTATTCTGAATGAATTGCCTGCTCGACTGCTTGGTCTGCTTGTCCGTTTCCAAGTCCAAATCCAAATTTAGAATCCTCTTGCCCAGTCGTAATATAATCATGAGTATGTGCTTCAACTCCTGGGGTTACACGCAATAAAATCTTCATCGATGCTTTATTTTCGATACAAACCTGCTCCAACAAAGACAGTTCATAAAAATTATCTACAACAATACAGCCAATCTTATTTTTAACCGCCATGTCTAGTTCTTCATAGCTTTTATTATTACCATGGAAGTGAATTCGCTCCACCGGAAAACCCGCTTGTAGGGCAGTAAATAATTCCCCTCCTGAAACGACATCTAGGGATAATCCTTCCTCATGAGCCAACTGAACCATTGCGATTGTTGAAAAGGCTTTACTTGCATATGCTACCTGTGCAGGAATATTTAATCGTTTAAATGTTTCACGAAAGCTTCTAGCACGTTCTCTTATAAGTGCAACATCATATACATATAAGGGTGTACCATATTGTTTTGCTAATTCTACAGTATCTACACCACCAATTTCTAAGTGGTTTTTTTCATTTACTTTGCTTGTTCCATGTAAAAACATTCAATTCCCCTCATTCCTTCATAGATAATCATCCAGACCTTCGGCATTTTTCGCCTTTTCAAAAAAAAAGACAGCTAATCACTTGTAGTCATCAGCTGTCATTTACATCTTTAACGCTGTGCTATGAAAAATAGATTAACACAACGTTTTATATGGTGCAACTATTGTTTGAAAGGTTTTTGGGGGTGGACGATACTGGGTCTTAACTTAGCTCCAGGCACAGAAGTCCGGATTACAATTTGCAATAAGGCTTTTGCGTTAAATGGTAAAAAAGGCCATAAATATGGGGTATTTAGGGATCGGATATTGGCTAAGAACAAGAAATAAACAGTACATCCAATTACAAAACCTGGGACCTTAAAAATAGCGACTAGGACTAATAAAAATAATCTTGCTATTTTATTTGCAGCACTTAATTCATAGCTTGGCGTTGCAAATGTACCAACTGCAGCAATCGCTACATAAAGGATTACCTCAGGGCCAAATAATCCAACATCGATTGCAATTTGACCAATTAATGCCGCTGCGATTAATCCCATCGCCGTTGATAATGGTGTTGGCGTATGTATGGCCGCCATTCTTAAAAATTCAATCCCCATATCCGCAAGGAAAATTTGGACAACAATTGGGATATTTGACTTTTCATTTGGACCAATATAATCAATTGCCTTTGGAATCATATCCGGTTCCAGAACCATTAAGAACCAAAGTGGTAAAAGAAATATGGAAGCTATTATCCCGATAAACCTCGTCCACCTCAGTAATGTACCAACAGCGGGAGCTTGTCGATACTCCTCAGCATGCTGCACATGATGGAACATTGTTGTTGGAGTGATAATAACACTTGGTGATGTATCAACCATTATAACAACATGCCCCTCAAGCAAATGAGTGGCTGCAACATCGGGACGCTCTGTATATCGAACCAATGGGTATGGGTTAAAACCTTGATGAACGATAAATTCCTCGATTGTTTTATCGGCCATTGTTAAGCCATCTACATTAATCTTACTCAGTTCCTCTTTGATAATCTTTACTAAATTTGGGTTGGCCACATCCTGAATATAAGAAACACAAATATCTGTCTTTGATCTCTCACCAATCTGCATAATCTCATTCCGGAGCCTTTCATCCCGAATTCTCCTTCTCGTTAATGCACAATTCACAATAATATTTTCCACATATCCATCTCGAGCACCACGAATTACTTTTTCGGTATCAGGCTCTTGTGGTGTTCTACCTGGATAACTCCGTACATCAACAGCTAATCCTGAATCTTCCCCTTCTATTAAAAAGAGGATAAGTCCTGAAAGGATTGTATCAACTGCTTCATCTAAGTTTTTTATGGTACTTACTTGCTGATGGACAAGGCGATTTTCAATGATTTCGATTGCTTGATTGGAGTTTTTCTCATTATCATTAATATTGACCAATTCTTCTAATATTTGAACAATAAATGCTGTATCACACAAACCATTTAAAAAATACAGATGAACTTCCTTATTTAAAATCTTAAACTTTCGAACACCAATATCAAAGTTGGTAGTACCTAATCCAATACGTGATTCGAAATATTGATCATTTTTACCTATTTCAGGAGAGATTGGAGTCATTTTCTTTTTTTGTCCGATCATAACCACTCCTTTCAAGTATTAATTCCACTGCTTTTCTCGTTACAGGAGCACCTAGCTTAAGATCATCTTTTCGTGCCATTTTTCCAATATCTCCGATACCCACGATTATTGGCACATCCAATTCATCTAAACAATACACTGTATCTCCATTAATTCGACCAATGTCATATTCGGGAATCCCACTCTTGTCTACACCGTATTCCGTTAAGTTCCCGTCCCTGTCAACACAAATATCTACCTTTGTCCATTCTGTTTGATGGGTTTTTGATGCTACAGCTATAACACCTAACACATCAATCTTAGGGTGATTTGCCACATATTTTAAGGCTTGTTCACCCTTTCCTTCACCCAACAATCCACTGTCATCAAACATCACAAAAACAGGACTGTAAGGCGTAGCAAGGATGAAATTCACTATTTCTTCTCCTGATAAGGTGGTTGGGTTTCCCTGTGAGTTAGAAATACACCGTCCCCCAACCTCTTTTGCGATATATTCTAATGTTTTTTGTGCATATTCATCCCCATCTGTTACTAGAATTACTTTCCTTCTACTTTCATCCATACATCCTATCCTTTCGCTCTGAAGATCAATGCAACTAAGAAAGAGAACAATATAGCCGAAGATATGCCAGCAGAAGTTAGTTCAAATATTCCCATTGCAATACCAATAAACCCGTGGTCTTCAGCACTTTGCATCGCACCGTGTAAAAGTGAATGACCAAAGCTTGTAATTGGAACAGTCGCTCCAGCACCTGCAAATCTGATTAAATTATCGTATAGATTAAATCCATCTAAAATTGATCCTGCTACGACAAACACACTCATTACATGAGCAGGTGTTAGTTTTGCAAAATCCAGTAAGAGCTGTCCAATCACACATATTGCTCCACCGACTAAAAATGCGTATAAATATTCCATTTCTTACTCACCACCTTGAACACGTTCCAAAACTACACCATGTGCGATTGTAGGAATGGTTTCCTTTTGCTGAATCATAGTTGGGCTAAGAAGTGCACCAGTTGCAACAATAAAAACCTTGTTTAAATTGCCACTAATAAGTTCTTTTACTATATGGCCATAAGTAACAATTGCTGAACAAGCACAGCCACTTCCACCAGCGAATACTTCTTGGTCTGAATTATATAGCATCAGCCCACAGTCATTATGTGTATTTCCCAAATCATAGCCTTCTTCTTTTACCATTTCCTTCAAAATTGGACTTCCTACACCTGAGAGGTCACCAGTCGCAATCAAGTCATATTCATCTGGACTGATATTTAAGTCCTTAAAATGTCGGGTAATGGTATCCGCTGCTGCAGGTGCCATCGCTGAACCAAGATCAAATGGATTTGTCATTCCTAAATCAGCAACTTTTCCAATCGTTGCAGAAGTAATGCGAATCGGCCCCTTCTCTTTACTCACTAAAGCAGTCCCAGCCCCTGTAGCAGTAAAAGTTGCTGTATCCGGCTTTTGTCCCCCATATTCAGTAGGATATCGAAATTGTCTTTCGGCTGTTGCATTATGACTACTCGTCGAAGCTAAGATTCTGTTCGCAAATCCGGCATCAACAAGTGCTGAACCAACAGCAAGTGTCTCCATTGAAGTTGAACAAGCCCCAAACATACAAAGTACTGGGATTTGATGATGTCTAGCCGCATAGTTTGTCGTTACGTTTTGATTTAATAAATCACCAGCTAAAAATAAGTCAATATCGTCATTTGTTATATTCACTTTTTGCAGACAAGAATCTATCGATTCAACCATAAGCCTTCTTTCTGCTGATTCCCAGGAATTTTCACCACAATGCAAATCATCATGCTTGATATCAAAACTAGTGCCTAAAGGACCTAGGCTTTCTTTTGGACCCACCGCTGTCCCTGTTGAATTCAAGAAAATTTGATTTTCAAATACCCATGTTTGTTTTCCAACTAGCCTCATGTTAGTCCACTCCTTTAATCATTCAAGAAATTGTGAGATTAAAGAAATAACGAATAATCCCGACAATATACGCAGAAACTGCTCCGAAAACAATAACGCTGCCTGCAAGCTTAAACATATTAGTGGCAATCCCTAAAACAATACCTTCGCTTTTATATTCCATCGCTGCACTTGTCATCGAGTTTGCAAATCCTGTCACAGGAACCGCAGAACCCGCACCTGCAAATTGCCCAAGTTTGTCATATAGACCGAACCCCGTTAGCAAGGCAGAAATTAATATAAGTGTTGCGACAGTTGGATTTCCAGCATCTTTTTCTGAGAAATGAAAAACTGTCATATAGAAATTCTGTATTCCCTGGCCAATACAGCAAATCGCTCCTCCAACCAGAAATGCTTTTAAGCAATTTAGAAAATACTTCGGTTTTGGCTGATACTTTTTAATACTGTTTTTATAATCGTCTTTTATTTTTTTCTTATTAGCCACTTCATGTTCACTCCCTATGTGCTAAATATAATCATTTCACGTAGTATATCCATTGAAATAAAGACCCTGCAATTTTTCCGAAAACAATCGCCATAACTAAAATAACGATTTTATTTTCGATTCCGATTCGTTTAGCTAATATCGGAAAAACATTCAGTACCTCTGTGAGTGCAGCCGCTAGCATTCCAACGAATATCCCACTTGCTAAACCTAGGGGAAGCACCAAAATATCCCAAAGATAAAAAATTTGATCATTTAGAGTAAACCAGCCACCAAATACTGCACCGAGTACAACCCCCCATTCATAAAAGCGAATATATTTCATGGTTTTCGTTAGTTGCGTGAGTCGAGGAATAATACCTAAGACAGCTAAAAAAGCGACAAAACCGCCTCCAACTGCAAGTCCACTTCCTAATCCTATAAAAATAATCAAAAGGACTTTAATTGTCATCGATGTGTTTCATGCTTTCTTTATTTTCTACAATAATTAAGTAATTATCTAAATCCTGCTGGTAGTTAAACATCTCAACTTCTAGTGGACTTGGTTCTTCATTTAGGCGTTTACGGAAAAAGTGATTAAAAAATAATATCATCCCTAGTCCTAAACCTATTGAATAGGGAATTTGAAAGAGCAATGGCTTTGGAACCTCTTCACCTGTTATCATGGTATAGATACGTAGGTGGACCTCTCTCATTGACACGTCTTCATGGAAGTTCATCATCGTTAGAGCTGCCCCTATAAATAATAAAAACCAAACGGCTATAAATAGTGCAGGTGCAAACCGTTTTTTCTCAATTGCTACCTCAATAATGGTTTGTGCGGGTCCTACCGTTTGAACATCAACTTGAGGAAATCGCCTCCTGATTTGATCGATAACCTTCATCACATCAATGACGATAATATTTTTATCCTGTTTACTTACTTGATGGATGACGATCTTTTTGATTTCCTGTGCAACATTTTCCTCTGCACTTATTTGAATGATTTCTCCAATTTTTACTGTTGCATTGGGTTGTACCAATATGCGATGGCGCATTCGAACATAAATTGATTTTTCCATCACTTTCACACCCTACACATTGTTTTCCTTATATATGTAGTATGTTAAATCTTATTTATCTAATGCGATTGGACTGCAAACTCCAACAATTACCACAGCTACAAAAAAAAGACCAAATGGATTATACGTCCATTCGGTCTTTCATTTGTTGTAATATTTTTTTCTCAAGCCTTGATACTTGTACTTGGGATATACCAAGCCTTGTCGCGACTTCGGATTGGGTTTGATCTTTATAATAACGCAGGAAAACGATTAATCTCTCACGTTCATCCAGCTCGCGAATCGCTTCCTTTAAAGCAATTTTATCGAACCACTTAGTCTCATTATTATCCGCTATTTGATCAAGCAAAGTAATCGGGTCACCATCATTTTCATATACGGTTTCATGAATGGATGAAGGTGCACGACTAGCTTCTTGGGCTAAAACAACATCTTCAGGAGTAATCTCCAAGTATTCTGCAATCTCAGCAATGGTTGGAACTCGACCAAACTGCTTGGACAGTTCATCCTTTGCTTTACGGATTTTATTTCCGGTCTCTTTTAATGAACGACTCACCTTTACTGTACCATCATCTCTGATAAACCGCTGAATCTCACCAATTATCATAGGAACAGCGTAGGTTGAAAATTTAACATCATAGGATAAATCAAATTTATCGACAGACTTTAAAAGTCCAATGCAGCCTATTTGAAACAAATCATCTGGTTCATAGCCTCGATTTAAAAATCGTTGTACAACAGACCAAACTAGCCTCATGTTCTTCTGGACGATTAAATCACGTGCTTCCTGTTGTCCTTCTTGGCTAAGTTTGATTAAATTCTTAACCTCATTGTCCTTTAAATACGTTTCACTTTTGTTGTTCTTGACCTCCACATCCATTGGCAAGTCTCCTTAATTGCATAACGCTTTACTCTTTGATAAATGCTTTGTTAGCCGTAATGTTGTACCTCGTGCTGAACCTGTTTCGACTTCAAACTCATCCATGAAATTTTCCATGATGGTAAAGCCCATCCCTGATCGCTCAAGTTCTGGCTTTGTTGTATACAATGGCTGCCTTGCTTCCTCAAGATTGCTGATTCCAATTCCTTCATCTCTTATGGTGATATATACAGTACTGTCTTCAATTTTGCATGAAATATAAACAATCCCACTAGGATCACTTTCATATCCATGAATAATCGAGTTTGTTACGGCCTCAGACACAACTGTCTTAATTTCAGTTAGTTCGTCTAGGGTTGGATCTAGTTGTGTAATAAATGCTGCAACAGCAACACGGGCAAATGACTCATTTTGGCTTAGTGCTGAGAATTGAAGGTGCATTTCGTTTTTCATTACGCCACCCCCAATGTCTGAAGCGCAAAAGACTCATTACGCTCTAATCGAATGATTTTGAAAAGACCAGACATTTCAAATAAACGTTCGACCTGAGGGGAAATAGAACAAACAACCATTTCTCCACCTAGATTTTTGATTTGCTTGTATCTTCCTAAAATTACACCTAATCCTGAGCTATCCATAAAAGTAAGCTTTTCAAGATTCAATAAGATGTGATTAATTTGATTGCTCTCAATCGTATCTGTTACCTTTAATCGCAATTCGTCAGCTGTATGATGGTCTAGCTCACCAGTAAGCCGAATACATAACACATTGTGTTTTACCTCTAGTTCAATTCCAAGACTCACTTTACAATGCCTCCTTTAAATCGTATAGAGAGTCTTTTCGCTATTCACATGAAAGATTCCTTCTAGATGACAAAACTAGTGCAGTTTCGGCAAAAAATACTGAAATGCGCAAGTGCCTTGAACAGCCCCGACAAGCACAAGACGAGCTGGCTAGAAGGTTGTTCTTTGACCTTCTTGACAGATTGGCTTGTGACCTCGAGGGGCTAGGCGCTGGAGCTGGACATCACGAGCCTTAAAAAACTAAGGAGTTTTATTAAAAGTTCCCATTGTACGCTTAAATAATTTCCACCAACTGGCAGCATCAATATCTTTTTCTGCTACTAATGGGCTCTCGCTTAAAACTTTTCCATCTTTTTTAATCACAAGTTTTCCAATCTCGTCACCTTTTTTAATAGGTGCATTAAGCTTATCAGCAACAACTACTTCTTTTTGAACATCATCTATTTTTTCACCTTTTTTTGTTAAAAGTGAAATAGGCTCAGATGTTACAAGTTTAATTTTCTTTTCACTGCCCTTGCTTATCTTCGCCTCAGCAACCTCCTGATTGCGCTCATATAAAGGGTGTGTCTTATATTGGCTAAATCCAAAATCAAGCATCTTTGTTACTTGCGCATTGCGTTCCTTTGGAGTTGGTGCTCCAAAAATAACAGATATTAAACGCATATCATCTTTTTCGGCAGTGGCTGTTAAACAATACTTTGCTTCAGTAGTAAAGCCTGTTTTTAACCCGTCTACACCTGGATAAAATCTAACAAGTCGATTTGTATTTACTAGCCAAAACTTTTTATCTGAATTTTGCCGTAAATAATCCTCATATTGGCCAGTGAATTTAGTGATTTCTTCGTATTTCAATAATTCTTTGGACATAATGGCCATGTCATGGGCAGAGCTATAATGATTTTCTGCAGGAAGTCCCGTTGGGTTTTGAAATTGTGTATTCTTAAGGCCTAATTTCTTAACCTTCTCATTCATCATTTCAACAAAGGCTTCTTCTGAACCTGCTATTTTTTCGGCCATGGCAACAGACGCATCATTTCCTGAACCAATCGCAATACCTTTTAACATTTCTTCAACAGTCATTTCTTCGCCTGGCTCAAGGAATATTTGGGATCCCCCCATTGATGCGGCATGTTCACTTGTTCTAACTTTCTCAGAATAAGTGATACTACCTTTATCAAGGGCTTCCATGATTAAAAGCAGTGTCATGATTTTCGTCATACTTGCTGGTGGAAGCTGTTCATCACTATTTTTTTCGTAAAGAATCTTTCCGGTATCACGTTCAATTAAAATTGCAGATTTTGCATTATTCGCTAGATCAACAGTTGACTCCTGTGCAGAAGCGAAAGGGCTAATCGTAAAAATCATGATTGTTGAAATTAACAGACTAATAAATACGCGTTTCATCTCCAAACCCTCCATTCTTTATACTTTCCCATTTTTTCCAAGAAATAAAAAATTATACAGAAAATAAAAAAACCGAGGAATTTATCCTCGGCATTTTGAATTATGATATTTTTTCTATGATTAATGTTGGTGGTTTTACTGGATTTGGCGATATTGAAATACTTTCAGATAGCTTCTTTTTGATTTCAGTAATATCTTCAAAATTGCTATGAATCGTTACGAGGCTTTCACCTTTTGAAACCTTGTCACCGATTTTCTTCTGTAAAACAAGACCAACCGCCAAATCAATCGATGACTCCTTTGTTGCCCTTCCGGCACCTAGGAGCATAGCCGCTGTGCCAATTGAATCAGCAATTATCTCTGAAACATATCCATCGGAATCTGCTTCAAATTCAAACTGATATTTTGCTTTAGGAAGTCTTTCAGGTGAATCCACGACAGAAGCATCCCCACCCTGTGAAGATAAAAAGGTTTTAAAGGATTCAAGCGCTTTTCCATTTTTGATGGAGTTTTCGAGAAGCCCTCTAGCCTCTTCAAGAGAAGTTGCTTTTTTCGCTAGTAAGACCATTTGACTTCCTAAAACGAGACAGAGCTCCTCAAGATCAGCTGGCCCCTCCCCTTTTAATGTATCAATTGCCTCTTTTACCTCAAGTGCATTGCCAATTGCAAACCCAAGGGGCTGACTCATATCTGAAATAATGGCCATCGTATTTCTGCCCACATTATTCCCGATATCAACCATTGTCTTCGCCAGCTCTTTTGCATCATTTAAATCCTTCATAAAAGCACCTGCGCCTGTTTTTACATCTAAAACAATCGCATCTGCTCCTGCTGCAATTTTCTTGCTCATAATGGAACTCGCAATTAATGGAATACTATTAACCGTTGCTGTGACATCGCGTAACGCATAAAGCTTTTTATCTGCTGGCGTTAAATTCCCGCTTTGCCCAATGACTGCAACCTTATTTTGATTGACAAGACGAATAAACTCTTCATTGGTAATCTCGACATGGAAGCCCGAAACAGACTCAAGCTTGTCAATCGTACCCCCCGTATGACCAAGACCACGTCCTGACATCTTTGCAATCGGTACACCTACTGATGCAACTAAAGGAGCAAGCACTAAAGTGGTCGTATCACCGACACCACCCGTGCTGTGCTTATCTACCTTGATTCCTTCAATGCCTGAAAGGTCAATCGTATCACCTGATTGAACCATTGCCATTGTAAAATCTGCTTGTTCCTGTTTGGTCATACCTTTAAAAAAGACTGCCATTGAAAAAGCACTCATTTGATAGTCGGGAATTTCACCTTTTGTAAACCCATCTACAATAAACGAAATTTCCTCTGAAGTTAACTCCATGCCATCTCGTTTTTTCTCGATTAAATCAACCATTCTCATCATTTTTCACCTTTTTCCAACATTCGTATGTGTGATTTACATTTTCTTCACAATTTGTTTAACAAGTGATAAAAAGTCTGCTTTTACTTTTTCTGTTGTTTCAATTACTTCATCATGGGTAAGTGGCTGGTCCAAAATGCCTGCTGCCATATTTGAGATACAGGATATACCAAGCACCTTTAGATTAGCATGACGGGCAACAATTACCTCCGGAACAGTTGACATTCCAACAGCGTCCCCGCCTAAAGTTCGAAGCATTTTAATTTCAGCAGGTGTTTCATACGATGGTCCCGTCATTCCAACATAAACACCTTCTTGTATTCCGATATTCAATTCATTGGCCACTTCTTTTGCAAGGATACGAAGTTCTTTTGTATATGCTTCTGACATATCTGGGAACCTTGCTCCGAGTTTTGCATCATTGGGTCCAATCAGTGGGTTTTGACCGAAATTAAGATGGTCTGTAATAATCATTAAATCTCCTGGCTGAAATGATTCATTCACCCCACCCGCGGCATTTGTAACAATTACCGTTGAGACACCAAGTTCTTTCATAACGCGTACAGGGAATGTAACCTTATCAAGGCTATATCCTTCATAAAAGTGAAAGCGTCCCTGCATAGCGATAACTGATTTTCCTTCCAATGTACCAAATACAAGTTGCCCTGCGTGCCCTTCCACTGTTGACACTGGGAACTTTGGGATTTGATCATATGGCACTTTCGTTGGATTTTCAATTTCATCTGCCAAAACTCCCAGTCCAGAACCTAAAATCAAACCAATCTCAGGTACTGCTGGGCTTTTCTCTTTTAAAAATTGTGCTGCTTTTTCGATAATTGATTTTTCCATTTCTATCTTCCCCCATTTATCTCTGAAAGAAAACTCTTTCCATGTTTAGGCAATGTTACATTAAAATTATCCGCTACTGTTGCACCTATATCCGCAAACGTTGTTCGTAATGGTAGTTCCTTACCACCACCCATTTTTTTGTTATAAACAAGTAATGGAACATATTCACGAGTATGATCTGTTCCAGGGTGAACAGGATCGTTCCCATGGTCTGCTGTAATGATTAATAAGTCATCATCCGTTAATTTTTCAAACACTTCAGGCAGACGTGCATCATACTCCTCAAGAGCATTACCATAGCCTTTTGGATCGCGGCGGTGTCCATATAAAGCATCAAAATCTACAAGATTTAAAAAGCTTAAGCCCGTAAAGTTCATATTAAGAGTTTGAACTAATTTATCCATTCCATCCATATTTGACTTTGTACGCAGTGATTGTGTAACTCCTTCACCATCATAGATATCTGAAATTTTTCCAATTGCAATCACATCAAAACCTTGATCACTTAATTCATTCATCACAGTACGCTCAAATGGCTTTAACGCATAGTCATGTCTGTTTGAAGTTCTTGTGAAATTACCAGGTTCCCCAACAAATGGGCGAGCAATGACACGTCCAACCATATACTTGTCATCAAGGGTCAGTTCACGTGCAATTTCACAAATTTTATAAAGCTCATCTAAAGGTACAATTTCCTCATGTGCTGCGATTTGTAAAACCGAATCAGCAGATGTGTAGATAATTAATTTTCCTGTTTTCATATGCTCTTCGCCGAGTTCATCAATGATTTCAGTTCCGGATGCTGGCTTATTTCCTAAAACTCCTCGTCCAGTCCGTTTTTCAAGTTCATCTAATAATTCCTTTGGAAACCCTTCTGGGAAAACTTGAAATGGTGTTTCGATATGTAAGCCCATGATTTCCCAATGTCCTGTCATCGTATCCTTACCATTAGAAGCCTCTTGCATTTTTGTATAGTATGCAAGTGGTTGATTTTGAATCGGAATACCTTTAATCTCACGAATATTGCTTAAGCCAAGCTTCGCCATGTTTGGCATATGTAAGCCATTCATTTCTTCCGCTATATGTCCTAAAGTATTTGAACCCTCATCACCAAATTCTTTCGCATCTGGTGCTTCTCCAATTCCAACAGAATCCATAACAATTAGGAAAATTCGTTTATATGTATAAGTAGACATGTATTTTCCTCCCAAAGTATTCTTTGTTTACGTAAATCTATTTTCCCCTTCAAGTTGCAACTTACTCAATTTTTCACACTTGTTCAATCGTCAGAAGTCTGACATCTTTGAGTATAAGTGTCAGTGATTGTCTTTTCAAGTAGATTACAAGAGTTTTAGCAAAAAAAAGCCAGACATCATTGTCTAGCATTCTCTTAATCAGTATTAAGCACGAGGATGATAGTTTTTATAGACATCCTTCAAACGGGTTTTTGTGACATGCGTATATATTTGTGTTGTAGATATATCAGCATGACCAAGCATTTCTTGCACAGCTCGAAGATCAGCCCCATTTTCTAAAAGATGTGTTGCAAATGAATGACGTAGAGTATGCGGGGTTAATTCCTTCTCGATTCGTGCATCTTTCGCGATTTTTTTTAAGTTCTTCCAGAAACCTTGTCGTGTCATACGATTCCCATGATGATTCACAAAAAAGGCGTCGGTTCTCTTTTGCTTCACTAGTTGACCGCGACCATAATCTAAATAAGCTTGCAAAGCCTTCGTCGCTACACTCCCAAGTGGAACGATGCGCTCCTTATTTCCTTTTCCGAGGCATCTGATAAATCCCATCGATAAGTGGATATCAGCTAGATTTAAGTTAATAAGCTCACTTACACGAAGCCCTGTTGCATATAAGAGCTCAAGCATTGCTTTATCACGTATGCCAAGTGGTTTGTCCAATTTTGGTGCATCCAATAGTGCCTCTACCTCATTAATATTTAATACTTTCGGCAATGTCCGTTCTGCTTGTGGTGTTTCAATCTGTTCGGTTGGATCATGATCGGTAATTTTTTCACGAAACAAAAACTTATGAAACGAACGGATAGATGCTATATGTCTTGCTAAGGTTCTTGATGAATTTCCTTGTTCCTTTAGAGATTTTAAAAAATGGATGACTAGCAATCGGTTCACATCATTAAAGGATGTAATGTTTTCAATCTTAGTCATATATTGATAGTATTTTTTAAGATCCCGTTCATAGGACTTCACCGTATTGGTAGCAAGTCTTCTTTCAACAACTAGGTAATGTAAATAATCTTTCAGTTGATCTTCCACTGGTCTCTACTCCCCATTTCGGTAAAAAAACAGTAATCTATCTAGAAGGCCTTCCTCCTTTTCTTCAATCATTGAGGTAGCCTTCACCGAGGAACCCTCTGGTTCATCATATTTGTGGTAATTTTGATATTCCTCATTAATCCATATAATACCATAGTAAAATAAAACCGTGCATCCAGTAAACAATACAAAAACCTTTAATGTGTCATATACAACTCGAAACCATTGTCTCATTTAATAATCCTCCAAAACCATCGTTATTAGAAGATATGCCAAATTTACATGGTTTTATACACGAGTTTTGCGATTTCTTTCGATTCTATTAAATTATGAAAATGAAAAAACCCTTTTCTCGAAAGGAAAAGGGCAGTTTATTTAAGATGATCTGTTTCTTCTTTAACCTCTTTATCATGACAACGATGACAAATACCATGGAAAGTTAAACGATGGTCTTTAATAATAAAATTCCAATTCTTTTCAACGATTTCTTCAACATCCTCAAGTAAGTCTTCCTGAATTTCGTCGACTGCACCACATTCGATACACACTAAGTGATGATGGAAATGTGCTGCCCCTTCTTGGCGAAGGTCATATCTGGATACACCATCTCCAAAATTTATTTTATCAACGATCTTTAATTCGGTAAGTAATTCAAGGGTCCGATAAACAGTTGCTAAGCCGATTTCTGGCGACTTTTCTTTTACAAGGAGGTAGACATCTTCGGCACTTAAGTGATCCTCTTCATGTTCAAGCAGTACCCGAACGGTCGCCTCACGCTGTGGTGTAAGCTTATAACTAGACGAATGCAACTGTTTTTTTATACGATCAATCCGATTTTCCATGTAAAACTTTCCCTCCCTCGCCGTTACCTCATTATTATAACAGAAGAAGGGGCACTGTCCAAATAAAATAATTATAAACAAGAGTAAACAATTCTTATTATTTAATAACAATTCTTATTTATTTACTACATCAATTATTTCCTTCATTAGAACGGGAGAAGCAAATGCCTCTATAGCTGAAGCCATTAAAATCACGAAACTTACAGCAACCATTAACAGCGAATAGCGAGTCAATAACTGTAAAATGGGCTCGTTCATACGCTTCATAAATTGCTGACGAATCATTTTCAATGAGAATGCGACAGCAACTGTACCGACGATGATGAAAGTCGGAATGATGAGTAGATTTTGAGGCAGTACGGAAACAAATGATAAAAGAAACCCGCTCCAGCCCATTTGATTGACGAGAAAACCAACTGTAAATCCGACGACTACCCCTTTTAGGAATAACAAAATTAAGATGATCGGCAGCCCGATGATGGAGATTCCTAATATCCACATGAGACCGACATATTTCAGATTGTGAAGGATGCTTTGTTTGAACATATCAGTTGAATTGGCATAGGTGCCCTCAGCCACCTCTCCGAAAAATCGACTTAAATAGAAAAAGAGATCGTCTTTTTGACTGGGATTAAGGCTGTTTACAACGATTGCTCCGAAGATAACACCCATTAAGAATAGGACAGAAATAAATATATATATGGATGAATGTTCACGAAAATGGTTAACTATAATTGTTTTATATGGCGGTTGCTTTCTCATCTATCGTTCCTCCTATCAATCTTCTAGTAGATTCTATGAGGACAAATAGAATTCTATGACAACTTGCCAAAACTATTTCTAGTGATTTGGAAAAGCGCAAGGCGCCCGTCTATCGGCGACAAGCATAAGACAAGCGCTGACAGAAGGCGCTTTTTGCCTTCCGAAGCGATTGGCTAGACCAGAGAGCCGATGGCGCCTGGAGCTAGACATCGAAAACTTCGAAAAAAATCTTATACTATTTTATCTTCAAAAAAAAGAGACTCTTTTTATTGAGAGTCTACTTTTCCATATTTTCCGCCGCCCCCTGACTTTAACCGGAGTTTTCCTTGTCGTGCTCGGATAATAATGTCGACGATTGAGCCTTTCACCACATGTCTTAGTTCTTCTTCAGGTATTTCATGTAGAATTGCCATTTCTGTTTTAAAATAATCCCTTAATTTTTGTAAGGTTTTCGGCCCTAACCCGGGAATAAATTCAAGTGGAACTTGATGCACATATGGCGGCCGATTTGGATTTGCTTCATCCGTAGTTTTTAATTCCTGAAGCCGGTCAAAAACACCTTTTACAAACTTTGAATGCCCGCAGCTTGGACAAACCTCTTGCGCAACATCCTCGATAATTGTTAAACATTTCTCACAGGTTGTTTTATGATATTTTCCTAACAGAGGATCTAGCCCGTAATTTGCAACAACTTCTCTACCATCTTTTTGGTGGAGTGCCAGCCTTAGCTCCTCAAAGGTAGGCTCTTGCATTTTGATAATTTGATATTCCCTGGCAATTTTCGGAAGGGAATGTGCATCTGAATTTGATACAAAAGTATAGGAATGCAATTCTTTAATTTGGTCGGCCATATTGGTATTCGAACTCAATCCAAGCTCAATTGCGTCAATTAAATCTTCATCAAACACTTCAGTTAATGATTGTTTTACCCCGCGCCCATACATGCTTTTGTATGGAGTGAAGACATGTGCAGGGATAAAAATACCAGATAACTCTTTAACCTTTCTTTGGAGCTCCCTGCCACTCACATAAATTCTTTGTGAACTCAATGTAATATTCTTCATTCGTTCGGAGAGCCAATTCGAGAAAAGCCTCATTTTTTCAATTGTAGGTATAAAAGCAAGGACATGGATAGGGCCTTTGCAGGTTTCATCATAGATTTCAAGCTCTGACCCGATTAAGAGGGTCACATTTTTAAATCGTAATCCACCCTCTTGATATGGATATACTTCACCAATTCTAATTAACGCCTCGAGTTCTTCAATGACTTCTGGAACATGACAATCAATTACACCAATCATGTCCATCCCTTTAATTTCAGTGGACTCCTGCAGGATATTACCAATTGTAAGAGATTTTGCTCCTGTAATTTTTACCGGTCTGCCTGAATTCGTTCTGCCGATATGGATATGGAGGTCAACATAGTAATTGTTCATTTTGGCTTATTCTCCCAATGCTTGCTGTAATTGTAAATACTGAACTGCATATGCCGTTTTTGCATCATAAATTTTCTTTTCTTTTATCAAATCAAGTGCTTCATCCAAAGTAACTTCAACCAAGTCGACAAATTCATCTTCATCTAAGCCAGCAGGGTTTTCAATTTTCTTTAACCCTTTTGCTATAAATAGATGAACCAATTCGTCTGCAAAGCCTGGTGATGTATAAAAAGAAATGAGTGGCGTTAATGTCTCACAATCATAACCAGTTTCTTCTTCAAGTTCTCGTTTTGCAGTTGCCTCCGGTAACTCACCTTGTTCAAGCTTTCCTGCCGGAATCTCAACGATTATCTTCTCTAAAGCTTTGCGATACTGCTGCACCATTATTATCTTATGATCGTCCGTTAATGCAAGTATAGCGACAGCTCCAGGATGCTTGATAAGTTCTCGTTTACTCGTATGTCCATTTGGTAACTCTACCTCTTCAATATGCAAGTCGATAATCTTTCCTTCATAAAGGACTTCCCTACTAATTGTCTTTTCTCGTAAATGATCCATCATTGCCAGCTCCTTGTTCTACTAAATATATGTACTTCATACATTTTAGCATAGTTCTTTTTGTATTTTAAAAGGAGGTTCGCAATGAAAATAGTGATTGGAGAGAATCGGGTAGCATTAGTCGGAAAGGCCTGGGAAATTCGTGCAAAATTAAAGGAATATAGCCGTTCTTTTCAAACTGTCCAAGAATGGATCAATCAAGGAAAGCTGGAACAGGAGAAAAAATAAACCTACCTGACTACTCCCTTCAAATTATTTGTAGTTCGATAATGAAACAGATAAACTATGACTAGATGCTAAAAATTCAAAATTTGGAGGGGATCGGATGGATAAAAGAAGAATCGGTTCTTCTGATTTAGTCGTGAGTAAAATTGGACTTGGCTGTATGTCCATTGGTACCGATGAAAAAAAAGCATTACAAATCATTGATGCTGCTATAGATTTAGGGATTAATTATTTTGATACCGCGGATTTATATGATCAAGGTCTCAATGAAGAATTCGTTGGAAAAGCCTTAAAATCTAAAAGACAAGATATTATTTTAGCCACTAAAGTTGGAAACCGTTTTGAAAAAGGGAAAGAAGGATGGTCCTGGGACCCATCCAAAAAATACATAAAGTCTGCTGTAAAGGATAGTCTCATACGCTTACAAACCGATTATATTGATCTTTACCAACTCCATGGTGGAACTATTGAAGATAATATTGATGAAAGTATTGAAGCGTTCGAGGAATTAAAAGAAGAAGGCGTCATTCGTTATTATGGAATCTCCTCAATCCGTCCAAATGTGATACGAGAATTTGTTAAGAAATCATCGATCGTAAGTGTGATGATGCAATACAGCATTTTAGATCGACGTCCTGAGGAGGAGATGCTTTCCTTTTTACACGAACACGAAGTTAGTGTCGTTGCACGTGGACCGATCGCAAAAGGATTACTGACCGATCGACCAATTCAAGTCGCTAGTCAAAGTATGAAACAAAATGGATATCTTGATTATTCTTACGAAGAACTTACTGATGTAATTGCTAACATAAAGTCACAACTAGCGGGTAATCGACCATTAACAGAAATCGCTTTGCAATATTGTTTATACGAGGATGCAGTTGCTTCCGTCGTAACAGGTGCTAGTTCCACCCGACAAATTGAAAAAAATGTTGAAGCTGCAAATGCAATATCTTTAACAGATGAAGAGGTACAGAAAATTAGAGAACTTACGAAGGCATCTGTTTACAAGCAACATAGGTGATTTCTACTACTTCATCAAATTTTTTCGAACAAGAAACCCCACAGCAACCTGTGGGGTTATAGGGTTATACTATTATTTAAAATCTGACCATTTAAGGTTACTCTCTTTCAACAGCTCCTCAAATGACTTATTTTTTTCTCGTTGTCTTCGTTCTTTTCTTTGTTTTTCAAGTTCTTCTTCCTGTTTCTTTTGCTCTTGGGCCTTTAACATCTGTTGTGTATTTTTTAGCTTTGAAACAATATCGTCATTTAGTAAATCACCGAGACTTAGCTTCTCATCTTTTTGCTTTTTAACAGATGGCTTATGTTTCTTTTTAGCCATATTATTCCCTCCATACATCAGCCATTTGATTATTATTATAGCAAAAAAAGCGAATAACCGCTTGGAGGTTACTCGCAATAATTGATTAATACGCTTCTAGTAAGACGTCTTCATCAATAATAAGCTTTGGCTCAGTAGAAGCTATTATATCTTCCACGGAAAATCCTTTCGCAACCTCTACTAATCTTAAACCATTCTCAGTTACATCGATTACAGCACGGTCGGTAATGATTCGATTTACGACCCCTTTTCCAGTTAAAGGAAGGGTACATCTTGTTAAGATTTTCGCTTCCCCTTTTTTATTCACATGATCCATAATAACAATGACTTTCCTGGCACCATGAACCAGATCCATCGCCCCGCCCATTCCCTTTATCATTTTCCCAGGGATCATCCAATTTGCAAGGTCACCCGTCTCTGAAACTTCCATTCCCCCAAGAATTGCGATATTGATATGTCCACCGCGAATCATTGCAAAAGATTCTGCGCTGTCAAAATATGCTGCTCCTGGAATCGCTGTAACGGTCTCTTTTCCGGCATTGATTAAATCTGGATCAACATCTGCTTCAGTTGGATACGGACCTATTCCTAGCAAGCCATTCTCTGATTGGAGAACAACTTGTTTATTAGAAGATATATAATTTGCAACAAGGGTGGGCATTCCAATTCCAAGATTAACATAAAAGCCATTCTCAATTTCCTTTTCAGCCCTTTTTGCTATCTTTTCACGTGTATTTGTCATCGCCTTCTCCCTTCTTACTTTGATAATGTTAATCGTTCAATTCGCTTCTTTTGTTCACCCACAATTAATCCTTGAACATAGATACTTGGTGTGTGAATCAAATTTGGATCAAGGTCGCCAATTTCATAGAGCTGTTCAACCTCTGCAATCGTGACCTTTCCTGCAGCAGCAATCATCGGGTTAAAGTTACGTGCCGTCTTGTTATAGATTAAATTTCCCATCTTATCGGCCTTTTCCGCACGAACCAAACTGAAATCAGCCACAAATGCTTCTTCTAGCACATACTCCTTGCCATTAAATACACGGGTTTCCTTTCCTTCGGCAATTGGGGTTCCGACTCCTGCTGGTGTAAAAAATGCTGGAATCCCCGCCCCACCGGCTCTAATTTTTTCCGCCAAAGTGCCCTGGGGAACAAGTTCAACCTCTAGTTCCCCTGACAAGGCTTGCCGTTCAAATTCCTTGTTCTCCCCGACATACGATCCAATCATTTTTGAAATTTGTTTGTTTTGTAAAAGTAAACCAAGTCCCCAATCATCAACGCCACAGTTGTTTGAAATAACGGTCAGATCCTTCACGCCAGACTCAGCCAAAGCGAAAATTAAATTTTCTGGGATACCACATAAACCAAATCCGCCAACCATAATCGTAGAGCCGTCTTTGACTTCCTTTATCGCTTCCTGAAAAGAGGAATATATTGGTTTCATTTACACACCCCGCTAATCGATATTTTCAATAATTGTCGCTACACCTTGACCGCCGCCAATACAGAGGGTTGCTAATCCGTAGCGATCATTGCGACGCTTTAACTCATGAATTAGAGTAACAAGAATTCTTGCACCACTTGCACCAATTGGATGTCCTAAAGCAATTGCCCCACC
Organism: Bacillus sp. JJ1533; assembly: GCF_036965045.1. Taxonomy (NCBI): domain Bacteria; kingdom Bacillati; phylum Bacillota; class Bacilli; order Caryophanales; family Bacillaceae; genus Bacillus; species Bacillus sp. JJ1533. Next base: position 63,031 of record NZ_JBALOV010000028.1, read on the forward strand.
ATTCACATTTAAAATCTCATGGTTAAAATGAAGCTCTCGGTCCACCGCAATAGACTGAGCAGCAAATGCTTCATTTGCTTCAATTAAATTCATATCACTGATACTTAATCCGCTTTTTTTCAGTGCCTTTTGCACCGCTGTAACCGGACCAATCCCCATAATACTAGGGTCCACTCCAGCATTTCCATTCGCTTTTATCGTCACTAATCCTTTAATACCAAGCTCATCAGCCTTCTTTTTACTCATTATTACAAATGCAGCAGCCCCATCATTTATTCCAGAGGCATTACCGGCCGTAACAGAGCCATCCTTCTTGAATGCCGGACGCAAGCTACCGAGCTTCTCAACGGTTGTGCCTGCTTTAGGATATTCATCCGTATCAAAGATAATGCTTTCTTTTCTTCGTTGTGGAATGATAACTGGGACAATTTCTTCCTTAAATTTCCCTGCTTCAATTGCAGCTATTGCCCTCTCCTGGCTTCGAGCTGAAAAACGATCTTGTTCTTCTCTCGTAATTTCATATTTATCGCATAAATTTTCGGCTGTTATCCCCATATGATAATCATTAAATGCACACCATAACCCATCTGAAATCATGCTATCAATCATCTTTTGGTCGCCCATCTTAAATCCATTCCGGGCACCCTTTAAAAGATACGGAGCCTGACTCATATTCTCCATTCCACCTGCCACAATTACATCGGCATCACCAGATATGATTGCCTGTGTTGCTAAGTGGACTGCTTTTAATCCAGAACCACATACCTTATTTATTGTCATTGCTGGAGTTTCCTGTAGTAATCCTGCTTTAATGGCTGCCTGTCTTGCAGGATTTTGTCCTACTCCGGCCTGCAAAACATTTCCCATGATCACTTCATCCACAAGCTTTGGATCCACCCCAGCTTTTTCTAAAGCTCCTTTAATAACGACTGCACCAAGTTCAGGAGCCGAAACTGACTGCAAACTTCCTCCAAAGCTACCAATCGCTGTTCTGACACCGCTTACAATTACTACTTCATTACTCATTTCAACATCCCCTTATACGTTCGATCTTTATGTATTCAATATCATATATATTTCGATACTTTTTTCGAAATACCTCTTATTTTGTCTATATTCCTATTATTCTTGATTTTCGTGAAGCGACTCCACTAGAATAAGAGATAATAATATGGATTGCTGGAGGGGTGTCAGTGAATTTACCTAAGCAAGTCACGATTATTGAAGTCGGGCCAAGGGATGGGCTACAAAACGAAAAAAGCATAATCCCAACAGAGGCAAAAATTGATTTTATAAAAAAGTTAAAAATGGCGGGCATTCAAGAAATGGAGCTTACTTCATTTGTTTCACCAAAATGGGTTCCACAGATGAAGGATGCTGAAGAAATCATTACATCCTGTTTAGATGGCACTCGAAATATTGTGTTGGCTCCAAATCAGAAAGGGATTGAAAGGCTGTACGGCACAAATTGTAAAGCGGTTGCTGTTTTTGTTGGGGTCAGTGAAAGCTTTAATAAAAAAAATATCAATAAAACAACCTCTGAAAGTATGGAGGAACTTAAACCTCTTATTGGGGAAATAAAAGAAAAGGGATATTTTGTACGTGCATGTATTTCCACCTCCTTCTACTGTCCATATGAAGGTAAAATAGATGAAGAGGATGTGCTCCGTCTGTGCTCAACATTTGTTCAGTATGGTGTTGATGAATTGAGTGTTGCCGATACGATTGGAAAAGCCAATCCAAAAGAAGTTTTCTCGCTTTTTTCCATCTTAAAAAAAGAATTGCCACACACAATGTTGACGGCCCATTTTCATGACACTCGTGGCATGGCACTTGCAAATGTATTTGCTGCTCTCCAGGCTGGAATTGACCGTTTTGATACCTCTGCTGGCGGCTTAGGTGGATGCCCGTTTGCACCTGGTGCGACTGGTAATGTTGCTACTGAGGATGTTGTGTATATGATTGAGAAAATGGGGATTTCAACAGGTCTCGATCTTTCAAAGCTTGTAGAAGCTGTGGATGTCATAAAACCTCACCTCAGCCATCCTATTGAAAGTAAATTTTATCGTCTGCAACGGCAAAATAAGAATATTTTGACTGAAAACTCCACATCCTATCCATGATTTTAAGGAAATGGAGTTGTTATCATTGGCAAAACGTGATAAAGGTCGTGCTCAAAAAGGGAAACCTAATGCAGATACGACTAACAATACAATGGCTGCCGAAGAGATGGAAAAAGCCATTCACCCTACTAACCGCCAAAATTCAGAGCAGTAAGTAAGAAACCGTGCCATATATGGTACGGTTTTTCTTTTTGGCGCAAAATGGTAAAATTGAAGTACATTTGATGCATTTTTCGAAGGAGCGTTTTTCATGAAAAGAATGAAAAAGATATTGATATTCCTCGGCATTCTCATCGGCTATATAACCACAATTGGGATGATTTTTACAAATATTGTCATGTTTATGAAGAAGAAAACCGATGAAGAAATTCTTGAACGTGAAACTAAGGAAGGACGTCTTACTTTAGATGAAGTTGAGTCTCTAAAAAAAGAGGATGTATTCATTCAATCTAAATTTGGATACACAATTAAAGGCTGGCTTGTAAAAGAATCGGATAAAAACCAATTTATTGTCATTTCTCATGGTGTGACACAAAATAAACTAAATTCGATTAAATACATGAAGCTTTTCTTGGAGCGTGGTTGGAATGTCCTTTTATATGATCATCGCCGCCATGGAGAAACCGGTGGAAAGACAACAAGCTATGGGCACTATGAAAAATTCGATCTTGAATCGGTCGTTTCCTGGTTGAAAGAAAGATTCGGGGATGACAGTACGATTGGTATTCACGGGGAATCGATGGGTGCTGTGACGACGCTGCTATACGCTGGAATGATTGAAGACGGCGCTAATTTCTATATTGTAGATTGCCCGTTTTCTGATTTTGAAGCTCAGCTGAAATATCTATTAAAGGTTGATTACAAAATACCTGCACCACTTGTTCTTCCTTTTGCCAATGTATTTTTAAAGCTTCGGGATGGATATAGTATCAAGGATGTTTCCCCTGTTTCCGTCATTCAAAATATCAAGAATCCCGTTTTATTTATCCATAGTGCAAAAGATGATTATATCTTGCCGGAAATGACAATGGAGCTATATAAAATGAAGGATGGTCCAAAGCAGATGCTGATTGCCGAAAAAGGCAAACATGCCTATTCCTTTGCTGATAACAAGGAAGCCTACGAAAAAGTAATTGATGATTTATTAGACAAATATGTAAGGGACTAAATATTTTTAGTCCCTTACCCAAGTACATCTGTAATTTCTGTTAAGTTCTCATCTATCCAGGTTAATGCAAGTTCAATCGTTTCAAATTCCTGCACTTCAAACGTCACTTCATCCTGTAGCAACCATACATCTTTCTGGTCATGGCTAACCCCTGCAATAGACCAGTGCAAAAGGCTATAAGGATGGTTGTCATGTAAAAAAGAAACCCATGTTTTATCTTCGGCTATATTTCGGATTGTTTTAAGCTTGGAACTCATGTACATCACTCACTTCTACTAACCTTAAACGTGGATTTAAAATTTGATTTGGACTCTTTAACATATAGCAATTTGCCTGTTCAATAAAATCCACTGTCATATTTTCATCTAAGAATACCATTTTAGATTTTTCTACTAATAAGGGCTTATAATTTGTTTCGAGGGTTAAGTCATCCTCGTCCCCAGAGTCTACCAGCCATAATGCCGTAACCCCGCTCATCACACAGCCACAACCTTCTGTTTCATACTTTAGTTTTAAATTTTTCTCTTTATTTTTAATTTGCGTATTTAGTTTTTCAATCGCACGTTCTGTAAATGTAACGTTCATGTCGTTCTCCTCTTTCTATTATTGTATGATTATTTTAACATATTTCGTTCCCTTCCACATATCATTACACTGACTCTCATCTTCACAAATAGTTGAGTTTTGGTAATGATTACCTTATTATCAATATAATATGATCATGTAAGGGGGTACTCATGATGTCAAAGGTTACCATTAAGGTAAACGATAATGGTTCTTTACGCATTACAGGCGAAGTTGATCTGGTTGACGCTGAAGGGAATAAGTTTCCAACGAAACAAACCTTTTCCTTATGCAGATGCGGCAGATCCAATAATAAACCTTTTTGCGACGGTTCCCATAAAGGCCACTTCGAATCAGTCGTACGCGCTCCAAAAGAATAACCGTTTTTGTACCGGATGCTCAAGTAGCATTCGGTTTTTTCGTTAGGATGAGTACCAATTATGATACAATACGGGTAAAAGCCTATCATGGAGGACGAAATATGCCTGATTGGTCGTATCATATCCTTTTTAAACCTATTTTATCTCGTCTATCTCCCTATCAATCCCGGGAATTTATCCATAGAGGAATGAATCTAATCGCCACCCTTCCAGGAGGACACCGTCTTATTCATTTCCTTGGTAGGGAGGAATCTTCTGAACTTGTAAAAAAAGAAATACATGGTGTATCTTATCCAAATCCAATTGGATTATCTGGAAAAATTGATCCACTATTAACTGGGTCAAACGCTTTTTCCAATCTTGGATTTGGTTTTATCGAAATTGGTCCAGTGACAAAGGAGCCAACAAAGGACCCATCTCTTCCATTTGTAGATTGGCAAAAACAGCAAATTGATTTTTCCTCAAACTATGAATCAATCGGAATCGACAAAACGGTCCAAAGGCTTAAAAAGAAGAAGCCAAAACAGCCTGTCTGGGCTAGATTAGCTGGGACGATTGATGAACAACAGGATTTGATTACGAAATTGGAGCCATATGTTGCTGCATTTGTCACGTCCTCTCCGAATCTTCATAGTACAACTGATCGACCTATTTATCTATCAGTTCCAGTTGGAGACGTAAAAACTCTAGCTCTTGATCTGATTCAGTCTACTTGTTCTGGTGTCGTAATTGATGAACTAGAGGATAGGCCAAACGACTATTTACGTGAATTACTAAATTCGATTCATTATTTAAGAGAAAACGGGTTCACTCTTCCCATCATAACGGTCGGTGGTATTTATGAACCAGTCGACGCCCTTGCACTTTTGGGTGCAGGTGCAGACCTTGTTCTTCTTTCAGAAGGCTATGTTTTTTCTGGACCTGGCCTTACAAAAAGAATTACAGAAGCTCTTTTGCAGCAACTTCAAGTAAATCCACCGCTACATCCAGCGTGGATTTGGTATTGGTTATTTGGTTTGTCCATTGTTATTGGTGGATTAATTGCGACCCTCTTTAGCTTGACAACCATTATTCTTCCTTATGATGAGCATTTTCTTGGCATGCAAAGGGAAGAAATCCTTTTGTTTAATGAACGGATTCTTTATTTTATGGCCCATGATCGGATGACACTTGCTGGAACTATGATTTCTGGCGGCATCGTTTATATGGCATTGGCTCGTTTTGGAGTGCGTAACCAGATTCTTTGGACTAAGCAGGCCATTGATTTTGCAGCCATTCTTGGATTTTTAGGGATACTCTTATTTATTGGTTACGGCTATTTTGATTGGCTTCATCTAGTTTTTTGGCTCATTTTACTCCCAATCTTTATAACTGGTTTTATAAAAACGAGACATCTGAGAGGGACGCCAACATCGCTTAATGCTCGTAATCATCAGGTTTGGAAACAAAGTTTAGTCGGGCAATTATCCTTTATCTTCCTTGGATTTTCATTTGTTTTGGGCGGTATTGTCATCTCATTTATAGGGATTACCAATGTATTTGTGCCCTCTGATATCCTCTATATTTGTATGCCGCCTGAAATGTTGGATTTGTTTAATGATAAATTAATTTCAGTCATTGCTCATGACCGCGCTGGTTTTGGAAGTGCCCTGCTTAGTGTTGGATTGTTAGTGTTAACTATCTCTCTTTGGGGTTTTCAGCAGGGAAATAAATGGGTTTGGTGGACGTTGCTTATAGGAGGAATTCCCGCTTTTTTGGCGGGAATATGGATTCATTTCGCAATCGGATATACAACCTTTATTCATCTGCTACCCGCTTATTTTGCGCTTTGTTTATTTTTCATTGGACTTATTTTGACGTACCGATTTTTTCATATGGGGAAAGATACGTAAAAAGGAGCCCTGTTGGCTCCTTTCTTAGTTTTCTTGATTCCAATCCTTCGCAAGCATGCCGTATATAACATGGTCAACATAGTGATCATAGAGCCACTCGCTTTGCCGAATCTCTCCTTCTTTTACAAAGCCTAATCGCTCTGGTATTGATCTGCTTTTATGATTATTGACCGCTGCGCGAATCTCAACTCGATTTAGTTTTAACTCGTTAAAAGCATAATCGGTTAATGCCTCTGCTACCCTTGTCATAATTCCTTTTCCTTGGTATTGCTGACCAAGCCAGTAGCCAATATAGGTTATTTTATTACTCCAATCGATTGAGTTAAAGCTTGCGACACCCACGATTTCGTTTTTATAGACAATAACGGTATGCAGTCCTTTATTGTCAACATAGCTTTTCCTGCAGGATTCCATATATGCTTTTGTATCCTCTACCTTTGTTGTCATATCAAGCCATGGTAGCCATTCTCTTAAGTATGCTCTTGACTGATCTGTTAATTCAAAGATTCGCTCGGCATCGCTTAACTCGATTAATTTCAAGGACAGTTCCTCGTCAATTTGGTATACGAACATAGAACCTTCTCCCTCCATTTTTGTATCCTACTATTCTTCTATTCCCACTCATTAAATTCCTTCAAATAGAATGCAAGCATATGTAAAACTTATTTCAATATTTTACTTATTAATTCCCGATTCCTTTGATGAAACATTTCATTATGGGATGAAACCATTGCTGTTTCATTCGCACTTGGTTCAATAAACCTCTTTGCTTTGTTTACTGCATTTGCAGCGTCTTGAAATGCACCTGCAATTAAGTTTACTTTACCGTCATACTTTATAATATCCCCGGCTGCAAAGAGACCTTCTATAGACGTCTCACATTGAGCATTTCCGGCTATATAAAAATTCTCTAGCATTTCAATTTCCAGTTCACTATTTTGCAGTAATGATGTATCTTGTTCAAAACCATGGTTTATCACGACTTCATCAACTGATAAATAGAAGATTTCACCAGTCTCGTTGTTTGTTAATTCTACACTACTAATTTCATCGTGGTTATCAGTTGCAATGAGTTTTGTAAAAACTGTATTGAAATAGCATTCTACTGTACTATTTTCTAGATTTGTAATTTGAGCTTCATGTCCAGAAAAGTTCGGTTTGCGATGAATAATATATACTTTCTTCGCAACTTGCTCCAATTCGTTAGCCCAATCAATTGCTGTATTTCCACCACCAGATATAATAACGTTCTTATCTTTAAAATGCTTAATAGATTTGACCGTGTAATGAAGATTTGAGATCTCAAACCGCTCCGCACCTTGAATATCTAACTTTTGGTGCTTTAAGATTCCACTCCCTACAGCAACTATCACTGTTTTAGAATAATGTTCCTTACCAGAAGCCGACTTTAGAACAAACAATCCATTTTCATTTCTGGCTATTGAAATGATTCGTTCATTAAGTACAACTGTCGGATTAAATGTTAGACCTTGTTCCACTAACTGCTCGACCAATTTTGCACCAGGAAGTGGAGTTAATCCCCCTATGTCCCATATCAATTTTTCAGGATAAATATGTATTTTTCCCCCTAGATAGGGTTGAAAGTCGATTATTTTTGTTTTCATTTCTCGTAATCCACTATAAAAAGCAGAATAAAGACCCGCAGGACCTCCACCAATAATTGTCACATCGTAACATTCAAGGTTTAGCATTCAAAACACTCCTCGTATATATTTCTATAAAATCCACAACAAATTATTTATTGCCAAAAACCTAGTTGACAATGATTCTCAATAGAATTATAGTATCATTATAGCTTTAAATGATAACGATTATCAATATCATTTTTGAAAATCTTTCGACTGGAGGAATATCATGGTTCGTCTTTTTACAAAGGATCTACATATTGGCTATGGCGACCGGGTAATCGTTAAGGATTTAAGTATTGAAATTCCTGACCAAAAGATTACAACGATTATTGGATCAAATGGTTGTGGAAAATCTACTCTGTTGAAAGCGATGACACGTGTAATCCCGCATCAATCTGGTTCAATTATTTTGGATGGAGAAAGCATCTCAAAAGAAAATACCAAAAAACTTGCAAAAAAATTGGCTATACTCCCTCAAAACCCTGAAAGTACTAGTGGCTTGACAGTAGGAGAAATCGTTTCCTACGGACGGTTCCCCTATCAAAAAGGATTTGGTCGTCTAACAAGTAAGGACATCGAAATAATAAACTGGGCACTCGACGTTACGGGTACGTCGTTTTTTAAATATCACCCTGTCGATGCACTCTCCGGCGGACAACGCCAACGTGTATGGATTGCAATGGCATTAGCACAAGAGACTGAGATGATTTTTCTAGATGAACCTACAACCTACCTTGATATGGCGCATCAACTTGAGATATTAGAACTCTTACAAAAGCTTAACAAAGAACAGAAGCGGACAATTGTCATGGTTCTGCATGATTTAAATCATGCCGCACGTTTTGCTGATTACATAATTGCCCTCAAGCATGGTCAAATCGTAAAGGCTGGTACTTCTGAAGAAGTAATTACGAACGAGGTCCTACGAGAAGTATTTCATATTGATGCTCTCATAGGGAAAGATCCTCGAACAAGCAAGCCTATGTGTCTAACTTATCATTTATTAAAAGGAGAAATATCAAATGAAGAAACTATCAATTCCCTTTCTACTAATAATCTTACTATTTAGTTTAGCTGCTTGTGATGGTAGTGCTGGTGAATCAGCCGGTACATCAAAAGAAGGAACTTCTTCTGACACAATTACATATCAATCTGAGAATGGACCTGTAGAAGTGCCCGCAAATCCACAACGTGTGGTTGTACTTTCTACCTTTGCAGGAAATGTTCTTGCCCTAGACGTTCCAGTCGTAGGTGTCGATTCATGGTCTAAAGCAAATCCTCGATATAAATTAGACGGTGTCGAAGAAGTAACGGATGAAAACCTAGAGAAAATCATTGAACTAGAGCCGGACTTAATTATCGGTCTCTCTACAATGAAAAACGTGGATAAATTAAAAGAAATTGCCCCTGTTGTTACGTTTACTTATGGAAAATTGGATTATCTATCTCAACAGTTAGAAATCGGTAAGTTATTAAACAAAGAAGCTGAAGCACAAAAATGGATTGATGACTTTAAAAAGCGTGCCCAAGAGGCCGGAGAAAAAATAAAAGCTAAGATTGGTGAAGATGCAACAGTTACAGTCATTGAAAATTTCAATAAGGAGCTTTATGTCTTTGGTGATAACTGGGCACGCGGTACAGAGATTTTATATCAAGAAATGAAATTGAATATGCCAGAAAAGGTAAAAGAAATGGCACTGGAAGCAGGTTACTATTCATTATCTTTAGAGGTACTTCCAGAGTTTGTAGGAGACTATCTTATTGTGAGTAAAGTAGAAGATACTGAAACTTCCTTTATGGATTCAGAAACATATAAAAATATTCCTGCCGTTAAAAACAACCAAGCTTATGTTGCAAATGCAAAGGAGTTTTACTTTAATGATCCGATTACACTTGAATATCAACTAGAATTTTTCATTGAATCATTTCTTGGCAACTAACATTTATATGGGGGGAGTTCTTATGAGAAGAATTCCTCTTCTTTCATTCTGGAAAAGGAAAAGATGAGATTATATGACAAAATACACAAATTCAGTTCCATTTATTGTGAAACTTGCCTTAGGCATACTGTTCTTCATAATTGTGTTCATTATTTCATTGATTTTTGGTGCTGCTGATACTACTTTAAAAGAAGTGTGGCTAGCTCTTTCAACTAATTTGAAGAATGACACCATCACTATGATACGCGAAATCCGCGTTCCTAGAGAAATAGCGGCCGTATTTGTTGGTGCTGCTCTTTCAGTAGCTGGCGCTATTATGCAAGGGGTAACGAGAAATCCACTGGCAGACCCTGGTTTACTTGGATTAACGGCTGGTGCTAATGCTGCTCTTGCCTTAACCATTGCTTTAGTTCCTACTGCTAACTATTTTACTATTATGCTTGCCTGTTTTATTGGAGCCGGCGTTGGAACCTGTTTGGTTATAGGTATTAGTTCGGCCAAAAAAGGTGGATTTTCTCCACTTCGAGTCGTGTTAGCTGGGGCTGCTGTATCTGCCTTTCTTTATGCAGTTGCCGATGGGATTGCACTTTATTTTAACATTTCTAAAGATGTTTCAATGTGGAGTGCTGGTGGTATTATTGGAACCACTTGGGCTCAGCTTCAAGTTTTCATTCCATTTATCTTAATTGGCATTTTAGTTTCTCTACTTCTCTCAAGACAGATTACGGTTCTTAGCCTGAATGAGGAAATTGCGATAGGTTTAGGTCAAAAGATTTTACTGATTAAGGTTTTTTTATTCGTAATCGTTATCGTGTTAGCAGGTGCATCGGTTGCACTTGTTGGAAATCTTACCTTTCTCGGTTTGATGATTCCCCATATTGTAAGAGCAATCGTTGGTACGGATTATCGCTATATTCTTCCGATGTCAGCTGTTGCGGGTGCTACCTTTATGGTATTTGCAGATACGCTTGGACGAAATTTAAATGCTCCCTTTGAAACACCAGTACCTGCGATTGTAGCTATACTGGGGCTCCCCTTCTTCCTATTCATTGTCCATAAAGGAGGTAAGGCCTTTTCATGATCCATCCAAGTTTACGTAACAAACATCGCTTCTTACTTACTGGTATTCTCTTAATAATTATCATGACAACTATCGTTAGTATGGGGTTGGGATACTCCTCCCTGTCTTATAGCAGACTGATACCTACACTTCTAGGAGAAGGAACTTTTAAAGAAGAATTTGTATTATTTTCTGTACGGCTACCGCGTATTGTTATCACACTTCTTGCTGGAATGGCACTCGCCCTTTCCGGAGCTATCTTACAAGGAACTACACGAAATGACCTCGCTGATCCTGGAATCATTGGGATTAACTCTGGTGCGGGTGTAGCCATTTCGGTCTTCTTTTTGTATTTTCCGATTGATGTAGGATCATTTATTTATTTACTTCCTGTTATAGCGTTTTTCGGTGCCCTCATAACGGCATGCTTAATTTATCTATTTTCATATAGCAGAAGTGCTGGCCTCCAGCCAGTTAGGTTAATTATAATTGGTGTTGGATTTTCAATGGCGTTATCCGGGACAATGGTCCTACTCATCTCCTCCTCTGAGCGTGAAAAAGTAGACTTTATTGCCAGATGGTTGGCAGGGAATATATGGGGGACAGACTGGCCATTCATACTAGCCCTCTTACCTTGGTTGCTTGTTCTGATTCCCTTTACTTTATTTAAAGCGAATCGATTGAATATCCTTAATTTAAGTGAGACAACTGCAGTTGGACTGGGAATTTCTATTGAAAGGGAGAGGCTTCTTTTACTATTAACGGCAGTTGCATTAGCTGCCTCCGCAGTATCTGTTACAGGTGGTATTGCTTTTATCGGTTTAATGGCTCCACATATCGCAAAAACATTAGTTGGCGCCCGTCATCAGCTTTTTATCCCACTTGCTGTGCTCATTGGTGGGTGGCTTTTATTATTTGCTGATACAATCGGGCGTAACATTTTGGAACCAGAAGGTATTGCTGCTGGAATTATGACTGCTCTTATAGGAGCACCTTATTTTATTTATCTTTTGCTTAAGAAAGCGTGATTTTAAGGTAGCTGCTTACTTTTGGTAACCCACCCATTGCTTCAATTAGGATTCTAGGCTTTATACTAAACTCATCGGGTGGGTGATATAGAAACATGCTTTTTTAAAGTATTAATCAGAAAAACGCAGATCGACTAACGAATTTATAGGGATGTAATGTACTTCCCCGAATTTATCGATAACATGCAATCTATTTTGTAGGTCATCGTAATAATGAATGGTGCCAAGAAGGAGTTTGTGGTGTTTCGCTTCATAATGCGTGATCACCACTTCTTTCCCCTCCTCCATTGCCTGACAAAGAATGCCATTCATCTCTTCAATTTGTTGTTCATCGAGTTCTGGCTTTTGCTCATACGTATCTTCTTTCGCCCAATCTCTAAGTATTTTCACATGTTCTGGTAGCATCATTGCTGTCCATTTTATCGCTCCGCGGTCCCGTATCATCCTTATTACCTTCTTTCTTACATCTAGCTCCAGCACCTAGCCCCTCGAGGTCGCTTCACCCTTCCTGCGGCGGCAACGCTAAGGAATGCTACGTGAGCATAACCCTCGCAGAAAATAAGCTTTGCTTATTTTTGAGCCTCCTCGTCAGGTTTCCAGCGCTTGTCGGGGCTGTTCAAGGTGCTTCCACTTTTGGTATTATTCTGCCTTATGTCCGCCGACAAGCCTACTACGATGTCTTGATGTTCCAGCATTTGTATAGGAAACTGCACGTAGGATTGCATCTGAACCGTATTTTCCTCGGATGCCGTCCATTACGTACCCAAGCTTATGCTGTTTAACTCGATTGAGATAAAACAAATCCAATTGCATTTGTCTGTCATCCTCAATATTAGAAAGCGCAATTGAAATTTTGCGAACCGTTTTTTGAGCATAAAATTTCTCAAATAACTCGAGGCAGACACGATACATTTCCATCGTAATATTCGTTGGAGTTTCAATTGTTTTCGACCGATAAAATCCTCCGCCAAACTCATCTTGGCTATAATGAATCCCAAGGCTAATCGTTCGACCTGCCTTTTTATGTCGTCGTGCCCGCCTTGCTACCTCTTCACACATTTCTAGAATGACATGCTTTACTTCTTCCGGGTCTGGGTAATCACGCAAAAGGATTTGGCTTTTTCCAAAGCTGACCTGCCCTTGCATAATAGGGGCACCAATTTCCGATAAATCGACACCCCAGGCATGATAATACAGCTGATTTCCCATCACTCCAAATTTTTTCTCGAGTAATTCAAGCGGGTAGTGGGCAAGCTGGCCAACGGTTGTAATTCCCATCCCATTTAAGGTTCGCTCTACCCTTCTCCCAATTCCCCACATTTCTCGTAGCGGCGACACAGGCCATAGTTTTTCAGGGACATCATCATAGGTCCATTCCGCAATTCCTTGTTTCTTTGCATCTAAATCTAAGCATAGCTTTGCCATTAGCATATTAGGACCAATCCCAATCGCACAGGTTAGCCCATATTCAGCTTCAATCTCTTGCCTGATTTTACGCGCAATCGTTGTTGCGTCTCCCCATAGTTTTTCAGTTCCATCAATCTTGATAAAGCTTTCATCTACGCTATACACATGAATCGCATTTTTGGGGACATACCGATTAAAAAGTCTTGTGATTTCTGTTGAAATTCGTAAATATGTTGCCATTTTTGGGTTTACAACTTTAATTCGTGGATCCTTTGGGATTTCAAAGAGTCTTGATCCTGTTTTTATCCCAAATTCCTGTTTTAGCTTTGGTGAGGCTGCAAGAACAACACTTCCTGGGCGATCTGTATCTCCAACAACCGCCAAATAGCACTCAAGTGGATCAAGGCCTAATAATACGGCAGCACAGCTTGCATAAAAGCTTTTTATATCCACGCATAAAATCTTTTGAACGGGCAACTGACTGTAATCCACCATCTGACATCACCTCCAAAAAGAATGTATGTTCGTATTATATTCTTAATGATAGGAGAATATACGTTCGATTTCAATGGAAATTTCAAGAAGAATTTCAAGGCCCATTAACACAAGAAAAAAACCAAGACGCTTAAATAGCGAATTGGTTTTTTATAGTGATTAGATAGACAATCGAAATGCTTTCACAATTATCCCATCATTTGCGGGCTCGAAATCATATTGTGGTAGACGCTCAAAGCCGTGTTTTGTATATAGCTTAATCGCCTGTCTCATGAACTCGCCAGTATGTAGTCCGATGTGTCGGTGATTTTTTGCTCGGGAACGCTGGATGCACTCGGTAATTAAAGCTGAAGCGACACCCTTTCCACGAGCCTCCGGACTCACTGCTAGCATTCGTATTTCTGGATATTCCAACTCATCCAACTGGCCATCATATGCGTCTGTATTAGCGGGAATCAAGACGACACTTCCTACAATTCCCCCATTAAGCTCACACACAATAAGCTCAGAGCCATGGAGGCGATCAGCCTCAGAAGAGATGGACTGCTTAAGGGCCTGCCAATGAGCAGCTGGAATAACACTTGAATGTTCAAAATAAGCAGCAACCCGTTGCTCACGAATAAAATCCAATTCATCCTGTTTCGCATCACGTATTTTCATGTACGGATTTCACCTACCCTTTTATTAAGAACTTTTCTTTTTTTCCGCTTAACTGCTCACGGTTATGTACGGAGAGCCATGCCGATTCGTTCGGTCCTTTCGGAAGAATATTCACTTCTCCCTTTGCAGGATCAATGGTGATAGATAAGTGATAATGTCGCCTAATCGCATCAAAATCCGTTGTATCACCAAACCCTGGAGTCTGGTACAAATCACGGGCATAGCCCCATAAATTTTTGAACTCACGGATTAAATTTCGGTTCGTCCGAAAAGCAGAATAATAGGCAGCATCAAAGCGCGCCAACGTTGTATATAATCGAACATCAGAATCGGTAATAAAGTCCCCAAATAAGAAACGTTGCTTGGACAAACGCTCCTCTAATTCATCTAGTCTAGCAAACAATGTATCATAGGCTTGTTCATAGGCCTCCTGAGAGCGAGCAAATCCACATTTATAAACACCATTGTTTACATCATGAAAAATAACGTTATTCAATGCATCAATTTCTTCGCGTAAACTAATCGGATATAAATCAGGAGCTTTTTCCTTATGGAAAGGAGCCCAAACAGTTTCAAAATAGTTGGTAAGCTTAAAATAGTCATTATTGACAGCCTTTTTGGTTTCAAGATTGACCATGACTGGTACAGTTGGTCTGCCTGTATAGGTAGGATCGGCATTCTTATAAACCTCACTCACATACTGAACGCCAAGTACAGGATCAACTCCATTTTCATCTAAGGAAAATTCCCAATCGACACGCTCAATTCTTGGTCTCATTAGGACTTACTTTCCCTAGGCTAATTGCGTTTTCTAATCCAAGCACTTTTCGAACAATTACAGAACGGTGTGCCCATGGACATGCAGCAGACCATAGCAAACGGTAGCGGCCGGACTCAACGGGTAATTCTTCTGGCTTGTTTCCAAAAGGTGTCGTAAAGCGATTCGTTTGACGGTTGAATGAACCATCTGCTTTTATTTCTGCTGGCTTTTTAGATTCTGCGGGAATCGCGCAGCTAATAGTCTGATCTTTTTGTGTCATGTCACTCTCTCCCTCACGCTTATGGTTAAAACATACTAATTCAATGCGGTTAATGTTATTTACTCACTATCTAAAATAAACGTCAAGAAATATAACCTATAAAGTGAAAATCAATCTGCTAAGTTACTACCCGTTTTTTTGTGGTTGCGGCATATCATTTATCGTTTAACGGATTGGGGATTTACCGTTTAATACGGTTGC
>NZ_JBALOV010000029.1:0-103542 GCF_036965045.1 Bacillus sp. JJ1533
AGTATTGATTGCTCAATAAGTTTGTTACTTAGAATTAAAACGTTGACGCTTGTATTGTGTTCAGTTTTCAAAGAACTTTTGTTAGTAACTTCTCGCAAGGAAGTTATTTTAGTATAACAATTTTAAAAACCAATGTCAATTCCGTTTTCAATCTATCAATTTTATCAACAGAACAAAACTCAACTTTGTTATATTAACATAATAAATAACTTATGTCAACATCGTGTTGTTTTCTTCAAAGCGAAGCGACAAAATTTATAGTAACATCTCACCACCATTCCATCAACCCCCAAATTATTCCAAAACACATTCTACAAAAATACTATATTTTTATAAAGATACTATCTATAGCTACTATTTCAATTGGATTAGTTTTGAAGCAACACACATTATATTTTTAGGAATAAATTTATTTGTAACAGGACTATCTGTTTGCTATTCTATCCATTTTGTGAGTGTCTCAAATGGTACTCGCTTTCCCTCCGGTAAACTCCTTGATGGAAAACCAAAATAGAGGAAGCCAAGAACTTCGCCATTCTCAGATAAACCGAAGAATTCCCTCATTAATTGATCATACGTTGGCTTTCCTGTTCGCCAGAATCCCGCCAGTCCCAAGCTGTGTGCTTCAAGTAACATATTTTGAATACAAGCATATGTTGCACCATATTCTTCGACTTTTATTGCTTTTGGGTTTTCGCTTGGTTCAACAGCAACCGCTATAATTACTGGTGCACGAAATGGTTTTTCTTGAATCTTTTCAAGCTTTTTCGCCTCGGTTTCACCATTTTTCTTGGCGATTTTAAGTAACACATCACTTAGACGTTTCCTTCCCTCTCCTTGAAAGACAAAGAAACGCCATGGTTCTGTTCTAAAATGACAAGGAGCCCAAGTCCCTGCTTCTAAAATTCTTTCTATTTTATCTTTTTCTACTTCTACATCCTTGACGAGCCCAAAGCTTCGACGTGTCCTTATTGCTTCATGCACATCCATATAATCCCTCCTATGATAGCCTCTTACTAAAGTCTATACATACGATAGTCTAAATAGTATACGAACATATACTCTCTTTTCGAGGTGTGGACTAAAAACAAATATATAGTAGAAAATAAGCCACTACTCAATAAGTGGCTTACTAAAAAAAGGTTTTAACTGTCTCTTCCTGCTTGTTGCATTCTGTACAGATACAGTCTATTTCTAAAGCTGTCTCCCTTAATTTGTGTGGAGTCTCCTTTTTACAATTTGTACAATATCGTTGTTCCGCTCTCTCTCTCAACGAAAATCACTCCTCTACTTATCGAAAAATATTCCATATACCATGGATAAATATAGTTTGCCTATAACTTAATTTATCAATCCTTTTCTTTACGATAATCAAAGATAATCTAGGGAGAAGCATCATTAGTTAATAAACATAAAAAAACCCTCCTGAATGGAGGGAGAAAAGCTTACCAACTTGCTTTTTTCACGCCTGGTATTTGTCCCTTATAAGCTAGTTCACGGAAACAAATACGGCAAAGCTTAAACTTACGATATACAGAATGTGGACGACCACATCGCTCACAGCGTGTATATTCTTGTACTTTATATTTAGATGGACGCTTTTGTTTTGCGATCATCGATATTTTTGCCATATTAAATACCTCCTAAAATTTGTGAGGTAGGAGAGTTAAAATATTATAACGCTAGTGCTATTGGTTGAAAAGTGGTAATACTTGGTTATGATAAAAAAGCTTTGGAAACAATCCAAAGGGTTCTGTTTTTAGGTGCATTTTCACACCATAATTGACGTATGAATTGGCATACGTCTATTTCTTTATTTTTCAAGGTTTCTACGAAATTCCGTTAACTTTGACATAACAATTGATATCATTATTATGATGGAAAATAATACAATTAAAAAAGAGGGTCAAAACTTCTATCATTTACAGTGCCGTTTTGAGTACCAATTTCATTGATCTTGCTGCTAAATCCCACATCTAGAATCAAGAGCGCTCAACTTATCGATTGGAAGATCAGGTGAAGCAACCAAGCTGATATATAGACGGAAAAATTCCACTAAATTTGTAATTAACAATTAATAAGAGCTTAAATAGATGGAGAAATTCCGCCTATTTACTCGAAAAATGCGAAAATGGAAGGTTTTGCTTTTCATAATCGGAAATTCTCCCTTTATTTACCCCGAAACGAGCCCTGTTTAGCATTTAACCGGAAAATCTCCGCTTATTTTACTTTCGCTACTTATACTCGATTAAGAATCTTTTATTAAAAATAGAGTAAGGTTTATCTCGAAAGTCCAAAAAAACTTATTTTGATGCATTACATTGAACCGTATCACAAATAAATGAAGTTTTTGTATTCCATTATGTCAACTGCTGCTCTGCAAAGCTTCGGTACAACTCATGCTCCTCAATTAATTCCTGGTGCGTTCCCTTCCCTGTGACCTTACCTTTTTCAATAAATATAATTTGATCGGCATCGACAATCGTTGATAAGCGATGGGCAATGACGAAAGTGGTGCGTCCTTCCATTAAGCGTGACAGTGCTTCTTGAACGATGCTTTCGGATTGGCTATCTAGGCTTGCAGTTGCTTCGTCCATCATGAGGATTTTCGGATCACGTAGAAACGCCCGTCCAATTGCAATTCGTTGTCTTTGTCCACCTGAAAGTTTCACCCCGCGCTCGCCTACTTCTGTGTCTAATCCAAATGAAAATGCACGAATAAACTCATCAGCATAAGCCATTTTTGCAACTTGCCATAAACGTTCATCAGAAATTTCTTTTGCATCTTTTAGTCCATAACATAAATTTTCACGAATGGTTCCCGCCATCATCGCACTTTCCTGAGAGACATAGCCAATTTGGCTTCGCCAAGACTCTAATGAGAGTTCGTGAATTGGTGTGTCTCCGATCCTTATTTCACCTGAAGTCGGCTCGTAATAACGTTCCAATAAACCAAACATCGTCGTTTTTCCGCCCCCACTTGGCCCAGCAAAAGCAATCATTTGGCCAGGTTTTGCTTCAAATGAGACATCTTCAATAACCGGCTCCTCTTTACTATAGGCGAAAGATACACGTTCTACATGAATTGGTAAATTCGAGATATCCAGTTCTTTTCCGTTTTGGCCTTCTTCTAATGGAAGGTCAATGATATCGATAATCCGCTCTGTCGCACCTTTTGCTTTTTGAAGCTGGGTGAAGAACATTGCAAATGATGTGATTGGAAAAATGATTTGGAACAGATAAAGCAGAAAGGCAACAAGAGACCCTGTCGTCATCGACCCATTCGCTACTCGAATACCTCCATACCCGATGATAGTGACAATGACAATCATCACAATTGTGTACATGATTGGACCGATTAGAGCGAAAATCTTCGCCTCTTTTAATCCATATGTAAGTAAATTTCGCACCCCCCTTATTCCCTTTTCTTCTTCAAAGCCCTCAGCTGTTGAGGACTTCATTAAGCGAATCTCACTGATTGTTTGTTGAATTTTCCCTGAAAATGTCGCGGTTTCATCCTGTAACCCTCGCGATATTTTCGCCATCTTTTGCCCAAGCGGCATCATAATAATCATTGTGAGTGGTACTGAAATGAGCATAAGTAGCGTCATCTTCCAGTCCATGATCAATAGAATGATGATCGCCCCGATGATCGAAATGACACCAGTGATAAATTGCGGGAAATGCTGTGAGATTAAATCCTTTACAATTCCCGTATCATTAACAACCCGGCTCACTGACTCCCCACTTTGTTGTTTATCAAAGTAGCTAACTGGTAAACGAATGATTTTCTCCCACATTTTTTCACGCAACCGAGCAACAATTCGTTGGCCAACTGCAGCAAGCATATAGGTCGACACTCCATCAATGACTGCCTGAAAAATAAACACAGCAGCAATCACCGCAATAAGCGTAGCATTAACGGATATACCAGAAAACCCATCGACAAGCTCCCGCGTCAATAACGGAATCGACAGTCCCACAAAAGTCGTAATAATACTCCCTATTAACCCAATTGTTAACGCTGCCTTTGGAATATTTGCCGACAAAATTAACTTAAAAAAAGGTTTTAACCCATTTGCTTCCTTTTTCATATTATTTAACTCCTTCACAAAATCCTACTCCATAACGTACGAATCAACTCAAAAAAAGTTACACATATCGGACGGAGGGTCAGGTACATCGTCCCTAGTATAACAATGGAACTTGTCCTAGGCACGTTTTTCAAAGACCTCTCATAATCTAATATAAATGGGGTGATTAACGTGAAAAGATGGGTAAGAATTTTGATTTTAGCGTATCTTTCCATTTTATTTTTCGGGAGTTTCTTAGCGGTAGGTGCCTTATGGATTGGAGCATTTGAAGAAACATATCCCAAATTATCAGAAATTAAGCCATTTTTGTATTATTTTTTTGCCGGAGCAATTGGCGGTTCACTTAGACACCTATATATGTTTTGTTCCCATTATATGAACGATGATATCATTGATCCTAGACACTGGATCATGTATATATTCTTCCCACTGTTTGCAACCGGAACAGCTGTCATCGCTGTCAACTTAATCCAAAGTGGCATTTTAATGATTGATTTCACCGATAATATCGACGGTCCATATGCTCAAGTTAGTGTCGCTTTTTTTGTCGGTTTTGGCTTTAATCGTTTTCTCAATAAACTAAATGAGATCTCAACGGGCATGTTCAATATGAAAAAGCAACAACAAAAACAGGACTGAGTGTTATAGCCCAGTCCTTACTTTTTAAATTAAATTCGCAAACACATACAAAATCACGATACTCACTAAAATGGTAATATTAGTTGTTGTTGCCATTAATCGAATGCTGTCGTTACTGTATTTAAACTCGATTGCAAATGGGATTGATGACGATGCCACAGGAAGTAACAAGCCAATTAAGATCGTGTAGCGAAACATCTCGCCGTACGGAAGCAAAAATAACAATGTAACTCCAACAAGCAAGCCTACTCCATAACGGAAGGTTAAAAATTTAAGCATCGGTTTTAAAAATTCTTTTTCAAACTTAAAATTCAAATAAAGACCTAATAGTATTAAGCTCAACGGCATATTGGCCCCTGAAACAGTACTCGCAACTTCAATCACCAGATCCGGTAATTTGATATGACTTAAGTTTAAAATACTAGCAAACAAGTATGTCATTAACGGAACGGATTTCACAAGCTTTTTTCCAATTTCAATTGGTTTTAAGCTTAGGCCATCTTTTGAAAAATAGCTTCCTAAAATATAAGCAATCCCAAAGACGATGATAGAGGTTCCCACATCAAACATACTAAAATATGTCAATCCGTCCATTCCCCATATCGCAAACACAAGCGGAAATGCAAACAAGCCAACATTAAACCCCGAAGACATCATCAAAATCGAGCCCTTAAGTTCACTTTCCTCATTTTTGAAAATAAGCAAGCCGAGTAATGAAACAACAATACCATAAATAAGGACAATAATCGGAATCAAAATAAGGTTCGTTTCGATTTCAACGCGATCAAACGTCACCAGAACAAGTGCTGGAAGCGTAATTTTAAAGATAATCTTTGCAATTACCTCTCCATCCGCCTCTTTCAAAAAATGAATACGTTTCAAAACATAACCAAGCGCTATAATCAAAATAATATAAAGAAATTCCTCATTCATCAAAGCATGCTCCTCTATCAATCTAAAATTCTATTCTAGTATACAGCATGCTGATTCGAAGGGACAGGTCCCGTAAATCAAATCTGACTTCACAACACTATTCTCTATATCGTTGGCACACAAAAAAACATATTAGTCTACTAGCAAACTATCCAAATATATCTTTGTTTACATTTTTGAATACGTTCAACAAATAAGTGTTGTTTTCATTTGCATTCCATCCTTACATCCGAATAATAGAACCCATTTTTGGTAAAATAAAAGCAGTATACATGGAAATGAGGAGGCTGATAAGATGCTGAGGGATTCAAAAGTAGATGCAAAAGGACATATCAAAAATGAACAAAAATCTTCTAAAAAACAGGTGAAACATACGTCTGAGCAAGCAAACAAAGAAAAAGATTTGTAATCTCCGGGGGATACTGTAACTGTCCCCTTGTACCAAAAAAACTGTTGAAAAGGATTGCGAAATCTCATTTTCAACAGTTTTCTTTTTCATAAATGCCATCCACAATATCCTCTAAGGTTACGCTTGCAAGGACTTTCTCCATTGCAAATTGTGCTTGTGCAAATAGAGGCTCTATCGTGTTTTGAATATTTCTACCAACGGTACAATCAGGATTAGGGCTGTCGTGAACACTAAAAAGCTCGCCATCCTTTACTACATCAACCGCCTTATAAATATCTAGCATTGTAATTTCTGTAGGTCTTTTTGCTAATTTTGCACCAGCCACACCCGGATGCACCTTAATTAAGTTTGCTTTTTTTAGCATCCCCATAATTTTTCGAATAACAACAGGGTTTGTATTCACACTTGATGCTAAAAACCCTGAAGAACACTCGTCCTCTTTCGTTAAATGTATGAGGGAAAGTATATGAATACCAACAGAAAATCGACTACTGATGGACATCGTTCGTTCACCCTACT
Organism: Bacillus sp. JJ1533; assembly: GCF_036965045.1. Taxonomy (NCBI): domain Bacteria; kingdom Bacillati; phylum Bacillota; class Bacilli; order Caryophanales; family Bacillaceae; genus Bacillus; species Bacillus sp. JJ1533. Next base: position 6,595 of record NZ_JBALOV010000029.1, read on the forward strand.
TTCGTACTGTCACAATTAATATAGTTATTATACCTTAAATATGAATATGTTGACATGAAGAACACATGTAACTATAATAATTACATGTAATCGTTATAATTACAAGTTGAATTACATAGGAGGTCTACAAAATGAAAGTTGGAATTATCGGTGCAAGTGGTAAAGCAGGAAGTCTTATTTTAAAAGAAGCTTTTGAAAGAGGTCATGAAGTTACGGCGATTGTTCGGGACGCATCTAAAATACAGAACGATCAGGTGTCTGTATTAGAAAAAAACGTCCTAGAATTAAAATCCGAAGATGTTAAAAACTTCGATGTAGTGGTAAATGCTTTTGGTGCACCTCTAGGAGAAGAGCAAGCTCATGTTGATGCAGGCCATGCATTAATTGAGGCTGTTAAGGGAACAAACACAAGAATTATCGTTGTTGGTGGTGCAGGTAGCCTTTATGTTGATGAGGCAAAAACTGTTCAAGTCATCGACACTCCAGAATTTCCAGATATTGTCAAACCCACAGCAAAAGGTCAAGCACGTAACTTTCAAGAATTACAAGAAACAGCTGATATTAGCTGGACATTCATTAGCCCTTCCGCTGTGTTCGATGCAGAGGGAAAAAGAACAGGTTCCTACAAATTAGGTAAAGACAACTTACTGGTAAATTCAAAAGGAGAAAGCTATATCAGTTACGCAGACTTCGCTATTGCCGTAGTCGATGAAATCGAAAATCCAAAACATATCAACCAAAGATTCACAATCGTAGGCGAAACTAACTAAATTTATGGACAGAGGAACAGGTACATGACCCTCTGGGGACAATGTGCCTGTCCTTTTGTACCTCGTGAGGGAAGAAATGACTTTTAAAAAGAACTTTGCATGGCTATCTATTATTCTATTGGTCGTTATAGCGGTCGTTCTCATAGCATTTAAGCCATGGGAAAACAACAAAAAACTATTAAATTATACAGGAGAAATGGAACCAAGACTTGGTTACGTCGAAATGCAGGTTTCGGATTTAGATAATTCTTTACAGTTTTACCAAGAAATCATTGGTTTCAAATTGTTAAAAAAGAACGGAAATAGTGCCAAATTAACGACTGATGGAACAACCCCGATTCTAACATTAATCGAAGAAAGTTCTTTTGTGGAAAGGCCTTTTGGAACGACAGGCTTGTTTCATTTTGCAATATTAGTACCTAACCGAGAAGATTTGGCTTTAATCTTAAAACATCTAATCGATATACAGTACCCGATCCAAGGGGTTTCTGATCATCAATATAGCGAGGCAATTTACCTTGCAGACCCTGATCAGAATGGGATCGAAATTTATGTTGATAGAGACCCGAATCTTTGGCTTGAGGACGAAGCTGGTGGATACGCTGGTGGTACGTACCAACTTGATGTCAAAGATTTAATATCTGAAATGAACGGTAAGGAATGGGATGGTTTAGCAACTGATACAAGATTAGGACATATGCACTTACAAGTATCCAACATTGAGGAAGCAGAAAAATTTTATGTGGATGCACTCGGATTTAATGTAGTGGCAAGAGATACCCAGATGTTATTCGTTTCGAAAGATGATTACCACCATCACATCGGAATGAATACATGGGCTGGTGTAGGATTGCCAAAGCCTCCTGAAAATGCTCTTGGATTGCGTTTTTATACGACACATTTTACTAAAGAGGAATACACTCAAGCAAAATCGCAACTTACGAAATTAGGATTCTCATTTTCCGAAGATAATAATGTCATTACCACAGAGGATCCGTCAGGAAATCAACTAAAGATTATTTTGAAGTAGTGATTGTTTAAATAATATGCTTGGAGCCAACTCGCCCCAAGCATTTTTTCATCTATCAATAGGCTGTCCAACCTGCATCTCCAGTAATGACTGTTCCATTTACGAAGCTTGCATCTTCTGATGCAAGGAATAATGCAATCTTGGCGATTTCTTCTGGTTTTCCATTTCGTGGATTAAGGGCTAAGCCTGACATGATACGGCCCATTCCAAAATCACTTCGGCCTGTCATGGATGCAGAAATGTTTGTTTCAACGCCTCCTGGCGCAATCGCGTTACAGCGAATACCATTTTGCGCATACATAAATCCCGTATTTTTTGTGAAACCTACCACCGCATGCTTAGATGCTGTATATGCAGCACCCGCTCTCGCACCTTGGAGTCCGCCTGCTGATGCTATGTTGATAATCACTCCAGCTTTTTTGTCTAAAAAGATTGGCAATACCTTACGTGTTGCACGCATTACACTTGTTGTATTAACTGCAAAAATACGTTCCCAGTTTTGATCAGTAATTTCACCCGCTGGTTCAAAGTTGTCCATAATTCCAGCATTATTTACTAAAATATCTACAGTTCCGTAAGTAGTAACAGTTGTATTAATCAAGTTTTGAATGTCTTCTTCTTTGGCCACATTTGTCATAACTGCGATAGCGTCTCCACCATTCGCCTTAATTTCTTCGGCCGTTGCTTTTGCTGCGTCGATATTGATATCAGAAACGACTACCTTTGAGCCTTCATTTGCGAAAAGAATAGCGATTTCTTTTCCCATACCTGAAGCAGCCCCAGTAACAACAGCTACTTTATTTTCAAGTCTCATGTTCATTCCTCCAATTATTGATTGAATACATTTTAATAAACAGTTGTTTACTAATAAGCAACTAACTTTAGTATAATAAGTTTGATAGAGCGTTTTCAATCAGCAAAAACGAGTTTAAATGTTTGCTAAACAACAAAATTATACCTAATTGTTCAATATATTTATTTAACAAACATTGGAGGAAACGTATGTCTACTAATAATGACTTTCTTGACAGACGAATTATAAAGTCAAAAAGAGCAATGAAGGAAGCGATTCTGGCTTTAATGAATGAAAAGGATTTTAAGGAGATCTCTGTTTCTGATATTGTACGCGTAGCAGACCTTAATCGTGGTACATTTTATAAGCATTATCAATATAAAGAGGACATTCTTCATGAGTTCATGGAAGAAGTAATCACTGACTTGATTGAATCCTACCGTGAACCATACAAAGATGTAGAAATATTGGAAATAAAAAAGCTGTCGACCTCAGCCGTGAAAATATTTGACCATGTTTATAAATATGCAAGTTTTTATTCACATATCGTCAAAACTAGCACATTAACAGGTTTTCAAAATAAGTTTTGTACGGTATTGAAGGATCTCGTTCTATCAGATTTACACAACACACTTACTGATCCCAAAATAGATAGAGAAATTCATGCCAATTATCAAGCATATGCAATCCTAGGAATGGTCACCGAATGGATCAATGGAGGTTTTAAATACAGCCCCCATTTCATGGCCGAACAACTCCTCAATATTATCAAATATAATCGAGCCGATTCTGTGGTAAAACCAATGATTAATAAATAACTGGGACAAAGGGACAGGTTCAATGTACCTGTCCCCATGTCCCACAATTATCCCCAATGGACTGGTCTTGTTAAGTAGTGTGGTATTCTTGTATGTTTATTTCCCTTTGCAGAGTTTATTTGAGCTTGTGTAAGAAATAGCGCATCTTCTAAGTTGGCATTGTGGAGTTCTGCATCTCTAAGGTCAGCTCCAATAAAATCTGCTTTTCTTAAATCCGCTTTGCTCAAATTTGCTGCTATCATTAGTGTTCCTCGAAAACTAGCCCCTTGTAAATCTTTACCGTTTAGATTTACTCCAACATAATCAAGGCGTCTCTTTTCTTTTTTAGTTACATTCTTACGATATGCTTCACTTGTTTTCTGTAATAAAACATTTACCCTTCCTCGATGTGCAGAAATGTCTAACCCTAAAATTTCGTTAGGCTCTTTTTCTGTTAAATTTACTGTTTCTTTATACATGTTTTGAAGACATGAATGAAAAGATTGTGTTTCCTTCAGACTAAGAGCCTGATGTAGATACCAAAGCATTTCATGAAGTTGTTGAACAAGTGGAAACACCTCAAACATTTCCCTGGCATTCTCTGGCATTTCTCTCCAATCACAGCCATGATAGATATTCTGGGATACTTGTTGCCCAGCACCAAAACACTCATATGAAACACATCCACGAAACCCTTTTTCCCTCAATTGATTGTGTATCTTACAACGATTATCCGAACATAAATTTTGGCACGGTTTTCCACCATTTTTATCAAATGGAAAATCTGCTGATTTAGCAAAAGGTAATGCGACACAACATAACCCGAAACAATTTTTACAATCTGATTTTAAATAATCAATCATTCTATTACCCTTCCATGCTTTTTAAGGATTTAGTTCGATTATAAATGAAGTTAGATAAAAATGACAGGTTCATTGTACCTGTTTGGTACGAAAAACCTGTCCCTATCCCACTAATTCATAAACATTGCATCTCCTACATCAACGTACATTGCCTTTCCGTTGACAGCGTCGATTGCTCTTACACTTCCAATTGTTTTAGGAAAATCTGGAACATAAGCAAGTGTGTAAATAGATGTCCCTTCTTCATCGTATTCGCGAGTGAAAAACAGCTCCATTTTCACACATTGTTTATAGATTTCTTTTGCTTCCTTGACTGAGATTATCGGTTTAGTTGGTAATTTGCCATACAGGTCTTGCGGCGGAACGTCCAAGTTCATATGTGTTATTTTCCCAGTATACTTCCCTACTGAAAGGAGTGACACATGCTGATCAACGCGAATCTTTTTATGGTGCAAATGGAAATAAAATGTGTAGCTATCTTCGTGTTCTACATATTCTTCGTCCCATTCATCCTCATCGTTTTCGTCTTCATCCATTTCTTCATCAATGAATTCCTCATCTCCAACATCTTCTTCATCTAGTTCTTCCATATCGTCATTATCATAATCAAGAACCTCTAACCGAAACCTTTCATGCGTATCAGGAAAGAGCTTGAACATTACTTCCAACGCCCGCTCCTTCGCAACTTCCAATCCTATTTCCTCTCCATTATTTTCATTTTCATCTCCATTTAAAACTTGTAGAATCAAATTCGTTTTTTCATCAAAACAAAGCTTTATTACATGATCATCAGTCTCATCTAAATCAAAGGAATATTCGTTCCCATTCTCAAGCGTAGACCAAATTTCAATACGCCGACCTTCCTCTATTCGCTTATCCAAGAGCTTGTATTCGCCCGTTAAACCAACTAATTCATACAAGGATTGACCCGGAATATCCCTCTTTTGGATTGCCGCTTCAAGGTCATGTCCTTCAAGAATACTTGTCGTGTCAGAGCCATCAACCGGAATATCCATTACTTGTTCAATCACGTTATAAGCCAGATGGTATTGGTTATCACCATTTTTATACACTTCTTGATCAAATTTCTGGATAATCACCTCAAAGTTCAGCCCATTAATGTATGTTGCTAAAGCTTCTTCTTCCGAAACAACAATATCTGAATAATGTACCTCGTAATCTTCATCTGCACAATAAAAACTTGTGATTTGGCCTGAAGTCGAAATTGAAATCGTAAACCCTGTACTATGTAAAAATACCCCGTATTTCTCATCTCTTTTTTCATAAGTGACCATATATGTATTATCTAAATCTAGTATTCCTGATAGTTCAAATTCTTTTTGTTCTGGATAAAAAGTATCAACGAATTTTTGTGCAATTGCACTCATTTGATCTTTTGAAAATTTTCCTTCTGACTCATCGTCCATTAATGAAAAACTAATTAATTCTCCTTTTTCATTCAGGGAGTAACTCCCAATTAGCTCATCTGTTCCAATTTCAATGATGTCAAAGTACCCTTCATCAAACTCCGAAGCTTTTTCATATGATTTTACTGGTAAAAAAGGCTGCAACTTCTCTATGATTTTGCTCATCATATTCCTCCGTAAATTTTCATTATATTGGTATTTTAGCATGTTGATAGTCTTTTAAAATATGTATTTTGTATATATATATTCAGTCTGCGTCTGCCAGAAGTAATCATTTTAATTTATTAAGCTTCATGCGTATTACGAAAAGGCCTTTTACCCCAGAGTTGGATAGAAGGCGTATTCTTAGTAATGTTATGTATTGAACCTTGTTAGGATCGATGCATTTTTTTGCTTTTTGTCATTATTTATTGTGTAAACTCCACTTTCTCGTTCTTTCCAAAATAAGAAATACGTCAGTTATCCATTTTGCAATCAGGGCGACAGCTACATAAAACCAGAATAACATTAAAAAGTTCTCTCTTCCTCCGAAGCGAAATAGACCCATCCCCAGCATAAGAGGTTTAACAAAAAAAGCAAAAACAACGCATATTATCAATATCCACAAATAATAATTTTTTCCTTTGTTGAGGGTGTATTGGTACATAAGAATAAAAGCTACAGGCACAAACGATGAATCAAGACTAATATTGGCTGGAAGTGCCGGAAGTAGCTTATAAGGATAAGTCCATAATCCCCTTGAAACTCCAAATGCATCGCTAATAGCAAAGAATACATGGACACTATATCCATAAAACCCTAAATGAAATAGTTTTCTTCGGTCAATGAAAAGAATTAACAGAACGAGTGGAATCAAAAACATGGCAAAGACAACCCAAATCTGCCACGTATGAAAGTTCGAATAATCTTGCCAATAACTTATCCATCTTTCACTTTGTTCAATCTCTATTTTTCTGATCGTTTCAAGACTATCTAATTGATCTTTTTTCACGTCATTTCCTCCTATTGATAGTATCAATATTATTTATCTATCACTGGAAGTGTATTCTCCTTTTAGAATAGAAAATGACGTTTTATTATGTAGTAAAATGGCTCATATTTAAGCAAGCGGCATTCTCATTAAGACATAAAAAAACACACTCCCAAATATTCTTAATTACAACATTTGGAAGTGTATAAAGAGAACGTTCAAATTATCATAAATAGCACAAAATTGATTTCTCAATCCAATAGGAAAATTCAGTATTTGGACATGTTTTTTCATACTTTTTCATTTCTAAATACATGGCGATCCCATCTGAAACATCATGCCATAAATCCGTAAACACAAAATCATAGTTACCTTCAGGCATTTTTTCCCGTGCATATTCAAACCCATCTGCTTTAACGATCTTAATCTTTTGGGCATTATTGAATTGAGGTAAAATGTATTGCGTGAATAAGTCAATTACATCTTGATTGCTATCAACAACCGTAACACTTTCGACATTTGTCTTTTCAGAAACCATATACGCATAATAACCAAGTCCGAGGCCATAAGTAAGCACATTACCGGAGGCCTTCTTAACTGCGTCTTTCATCGTTTCGATTTCATTCGGAGTAATCGTCATCCAGATACGGTCATTTTCGAGTACAGCTGGAAATGAAAATTCAGTTTCAAAAAAACCAATTTGGGGAATCATTCTTCCCTCTTTTGTTTGGATAATATCATCACAAACAAATCCCTCAAACGGTTTATATTTTTCATATTTTAATTCACTCTTCCCTATTTTTATCGTGGGAATCTTGATATTTTGATAATAGGGATTGGTCGAATATTCTTTTACATCAAGTCGATGAAACATATTATTAAAATAGTGGTTAAAAAAATCCTTATCATTTGGATTATCAAGAATATCTAATCCGAAGGCAGCAGCCAAAATGACACCAAACGCATACTCGAATGAAACGCCACTGTTTGCAATCTCCTCGATTTCTTCCTGTTCAACAAAGTCAGGTGCATGATTTAAATAATTGCTTAGTAAAGCAAATACTTTGTAATTATCTTCTTTTAATTCGGTTTTTACACGATGCATATCCTCACCCGGCTTTTTATTTTTATCCATAACCATTATTTAACCATAATCATACAAATTCCTCTAATGATTTGTTACGTAAAAAAACTCCAAACGCTTGGATTTGGAGTTTTTTCATTATCATATTAATAGGCCTCTAGCTTAACCTCATCAGAAACCATTAATTCTGCTTCCGTTGATTTCACTACATCTTGAATACTATAGCCCTTTGCCACCTCAACTAATTTTAATCCTTCTTCAGAAACATCGATCACAGCTCTGTCCGTAATAATTCGGTCCACTACTTTTTGACCGGTGAGTGGGAGAGTGCATGTTTTTAGGATTTTTGGTTGTCCGTGCTTATTCACATGCTCCATGATGACAATCGTCTTTTTTGCGCCATGGACTAAATCCATCGCACCACCCATGCCTTTGATCATCTTTCCTGGTATCATCCAGTTGGCCAAATCCCCATTCTCAGCTACTTCCATACCACCTAAAATGGCAATGTCGATATGACCTCCGCGAATCATCGCAAATGATTCAGCACTGCTAAAAAAGCTCGCACCTTGCATTGCTGTCACTGTTTCTTTTCCAGCATTGATCAAGTCTGGGTCTACCTCTTCTTTTGTCGGATATGGACCAATACCCAATAAACCATTTTCCGATTGTAAAACGACATGTTTGTTGTCAGAAATATAATTTGCCACCATCGTCGGCATACCGATTCCTAAATTCACATAATTTCCGTCTTGAATTTCCAGCTCTGCTCTTTGTGCAATCCGCACTCTCACGCTATTTGACATCGTATTCCCTCCCTTAATCTCTAACCGTTAGACGCTCAATTCGTTTTTCCTGCTTACCTACAATAAGTCCTTGAACATAGATGCTTGGTGTGTGAATTTCATTAGGGTCGAGTTCACCAACTTCTACAATTTCCTCTACCTCTGCAATAGTGATTTTCCCGGAAGCTGCCATCATTGGATTAAAGTTTTGTGCTGTTTTTCGATAAACTAAATTACCTTGTTTATCTGCTTTCCATGCCCTTACCAAACTAAAATCAGCTGTTAACCCTTCTTCTAGTAAATATTCTTTTCCGTTAAACTCTCTCGTTTCGCGTCCTTCGGCAATTGGAGTTCCCACTCCTGCCGGTGTATAGAACGCAGGAATCCCCGCTCCGCCTGCACGAATCTTCTCCGCTAATGATCCTTGTGGAACGAGTTGCACTTCTAATTCCCCGCTCAAAACCTGTCTTTCAAACTCCTTGTTTTCCCCCACATATGAAGAAATCATTTTTTTGATTTGTTTATTTTGCAAAAGGATCCCAAGTCCCCAATCATCTACCCCACAGTTATTCGAAATCACGGTTAAATCCTTTACATTTGTCTTCCGAAGACCTTGAATCAGATTTTCTGGGATTCCAACGAGACCAAAGCCACCTACCATCAGGGTCATCCCATCTTTAATACCGCTTACAGCTTCCTCGAAGCTTGTATATATTGTTTTCAATTCGTTTCCCCTCCTATAAAAATGAATAACGTTACATGTTTCCTCTATTATATTTCGCAATTTTCAATATCTTCTTACTAAAATTTTACAACAAACCTATTTATCCGTAAAATGAATAATAAGAATAAACTTTATTTTGAAATGGAATATAAGGAGGCTTCAATGGAGTTAAAGGATTTACGCTACTTTATGGAAGTTGTCGATTATGGTAGTTTTACAAAAGCAGCAGTTAACACCTACATTTCTCAACCAACACTAAGTAAGTCCATCAAAAAGTTAGAAACAGAACTCAAGGTAGAATTATTCGAACGCTCAACCCGAAAGTTGATATTGACTGATGCAGGTAAAATTGTATATAAACAAGCAGCCAAAATACTGGATGCTACAAATGAGCTTCACACTTTATTGGACGATTTAATAAATTTATCGACTGGGAATATTAAAATTGGGATTCCTCCCTTAATTGGAACACTCTTCTTTCCAACGATTGCTCAAAAATTTGGGATCAAGCATTCACAGGTTGCATTAGAACTGGTTGAACTTGGAGCCAAACGGATTGAACATTTAGTAGATGAGGGACAAGTTGATGTTGGCATTGTTGTAAATCCAACGAATGAAAATAAATTTATGGTCCATCCATTTATCAAAGAAGAGTTTATGCTTTTTGCTCATCCCACACATCCATTATCTAGTCATAAATCTGTAAAACTAGAACAACTTGAAAATGAATCTTTTATTCTCTTTAATCAAGAATTCGCCTTGCATAATCTAATTATTCAACATTGTCAAAATGCAGGATTTTCTCCTAAAATTGCTTATGTAAGCTCACAATGGGACTTGATAACGGAACTTGTCATCGCACAACTCGGGGTCACTCTTTTACCAAAATCCATCTTTACAAAAATGGATGGCACCCAAATTAACATGATTCAGCTTGCCTCTCCACCGATGTGGGAACTTGTTGTCATAACAAAAAAAGACAGATACCAATCCTTTGCAGTGAGGGCTTTGCTCGAGTTTCTTGGTGAGGAATATCATTAAATAAAAGAATTTAAAATCAAAGAAACCTACAAACATCAATTATTTGTAGGTTTCTTTTTAAAATAAATTTAATTACTTCGTTACTTCTGCCCCAAACGATTCCGCCTTCAACAAAATATCATCTTTTTTCACTTCATACAGCCCATACGGTACCAAGCGTAATCCCGGCAAAAAGTCACAAGTTAGGAACAATAACGTATAGAGAATATCATGGAACGGGAATCCTCTCTCCTGCAAGGTTTTAAGCAATTCATCATGGTATTCAACTGCTTTATCAAAGGATGGATTCGTTGTCATCATTCCTGTTAGCGGCAATGGGATTTCAAGGATGATTTGGTCACCGTCAACAATAACAATTCCGCCACCAATTTCATGTACCCTTGCAGCTGCCTTTGCCATCGCTACTGGATTTCTTCCGACAGCAAGCAATTCTGTCGTTGTATTATAGGTTGATGCCATTCCATCAAGGGTAACAGCAAATCTTTCGAGGACAGCTCTACTCACCCACTTCCCGCGTCGGTCAATTAATGCAGAATACATAAGCCCTTCATGACCTCGTAAATCTGCGAATCCATTCACCGAAGGAATCATCGTGTCCTTTCGTGCAGTAATCACATTACTTTTAAAATAGGAAACGGGTAATGGTTCCTTGCCATCTGGGTGAGGATATTGATAGAGTTCTGGATTCTCAAGAACTGACTTCGGAAATTCGAAAGCTTCACGAATTACGTATTTTGTCCAGTCAATTTCAGGCATGGATGCTAGTAAATGGCCATCTTCTGCCACAACTTCTCCACTCGCGATGACTAAGTCAGGCCGGAAGTCAACTAGGTCTGGAAGTAAGAGAATATCTGCCTTTCTTCCCGGAGCAATTCCGCCAATATAATCCTCAAGTCGAAGATAGGTTGCTGCGTTAATTGTCACCATTTGAATCGCATCCATGACTGGCACTCGGAGCTCTACCGCGTGACGGACAAGTCCATCGACAAACCCTTCTCTTTCAATAAAGCCAGGATGTGGTCCATCCGTTGTCATCACAATTCGGCTAGTGTTGACATGTCCTGCTGTTATTATTTTGATGACTTCTTCAAGGTCTGGTCGGAGCGAGCTGTTTCGCAGTGTTGTCCACATTCCTAATCGAAGTCGATCTAGTGCCTCGTTTGCCGTGATTGCTTCATGGCAAGCTGTCACTCCTGATGCAACAATTGCATTTAATTTTTCATAGGAACAGCCGGAAGTATGACCGTCCGATACTTTTCCGATTTCTTTTACATAATCCATTGTGTCAAGTAAAAATGAATCCCCATTATATAGCAGCGGCCAGCGGGTGACTTCTGCTGAGCCAACTACCTCATCCATTGCCAGTAACTCCTGAATATCCTGATGGTTATACCACTCGCGTTCCCCGGGATAATCGGCCTGAGAAACTAGCCGCACAAGCCAAAGGAAATTACCAGGCAACGATTTTAAATCTTGAACCATATTCTTAAATCCCTTGGCTCCCATATGTAAATAGAAAAATAGATTATCATTAACAGAGGTCGTTGTGCCCAGCGGCAATACCTTGCTCGTCATGCTAATCGGATTGTAGACCACCCATGGATGTGAATGCGCTTCAATAAACCCGGGGGATACATACTTACCTTCAGCATTTATGACCTTTGTATGTTCTCCAACCATCGCTTCACTCTCTCCAACATATGCAATACTATCCTTATACACAGCCACATTTAACTTTAAATATTCACCTGAATACACATTAATAACGGTACCGCCTTTAATGTATAAATCGGCAGCTATATTCCCCTTTGCTACTTCTATTAATTCACTTCGCTTTGCTTTAAGCTTCAAACTCCTCACTCCCCTTATCCCAAAACATCCATTATGTTTTATTAACCCTCGTTTATATAACATAATATTAATAAGAAATACACAAATCTGTCAATGATATTGCTTGAATTTATTAAAAATTAAGTAAACTATTTAACACAAAAAAAGAAACCCATACTTACGTGGGCTCCTACTTATTTCTTTTATTTGTCTATTTCTTCAATCGCTGTATTGAAAAAGGAGAAATATCAAACTTAGTTTGACGGTCTCCCGTTACTAGCTCACTTAAAATTTCCCCTACAACACTACTAAACTTAAACCCATGACCTGAAAAACCACAAGCAAGTACGACATGATCATGTTTAGGATGTTTATCAATAATAAAATCCTCATCCGGCGTGTTCGTATATGTACATACCTTACCCATTTTGTGTAGTCCAACCTTATGAATAAACTGCTCTGCAAAACGACTAACATCCTGTATATCTTCTTCATATGTTCCAAATTCTTCGTTTGGCTTATCCATATCTCTTAGTTGGCCACCGTCGTGTCTCCCGATTTTGACACCTGCATCTTTAATACTAGGAAAACCGTAAAATGTTTCGTTAGGAATTTCAAATGCAAATGCCGGGAATATGTCGGAATGATAGAGAGCATCATCTGTATCAAACCATGAAAATGTTTTTCTTACTTCCTGTAACGGCAATTCTAAGCCAATTAAAGGAAGAAGCTTTCTGGTACCCGCTCCTGGAGTAAAAATGAGTGACTCAGCACTATAACTGTCTCGTTCTGTTTTTACCTCTACATGATTTTCATAAATAGAAATAGATGAGACTGGTGAATTAGGCTTCAAAATGGCCCCATGTTTCAAGGCCACTGTTTTATATGCGCGAATACAATTTTCACTCATTAAAACACCTGAATCCCGTTCATAACAACCGATATAACCTTCCGGTACATTAAAGCCTTGCCATCTCTGATTAATTTCCGAAGCAGATAAATGTTCCACATTTAATGAATATTTGCTTGCACTACTGATTACATTTTGAATAAACGTAGAGTTGGATTGACCAACATTAATAACCCCTGTTTTAATAAAAATTTCTTCATTTGACATGTCTTGAAGTTAATTCCACAAAACCTGAGCTCTGAGTGCCATCTCAACATAACTTTCTCCTTCACCATAGGCGTGGCGAATTATTCTTGTTTCTCCATGATGTGATCCTTCTGCATGTGGTGGATTATGTGAATCTATTAACAATACACGTTTTCCTTGTTTAGCTAAATAATAGCCAGCCGCCATACCCATTGAGCCAGCTCCAACGATAATAACCTCAAAGTCCATAATAGTACCCCCAACTCAACTAACTTAATACCCTTCTATGCTTTCATTTCATTCAATTCCATTGCAGCCTTGATTAATTCAGTAAAAACCTCTGGCTGAATGTCTTCTATCTTTGTGATTCGAATATGCCTCATTCCTTTTCCAGAACCTTGTAACAATTGATTTGTATCTTGTTCTTGTAGCTCAATTCCTCTATGAAAACCAAGATTCACATGCTTTTTTGATGACTGAAGATAACATACCAAACCTTTATAGGTGTAATTGGGCATCGACCACTTATACTCTTCATTCAGATTAGGAGAAGCATTTAAAATGATTTTTCTTACTTCAGTTGTAATTATTTGAATATCCTCGGGTAGTTTTAAAATATATTGGTCAACCTGTTCTATCCTTCTTGTTTTTTCCATTTTTTTACACCTCTTTTAATTTCGTTTTTAACTCTTCCGTATTAACTTTCATTTGATAAAGTAAACCACTATAAAAAATAGAAAATATTGTTTATTTCAGCATACTCCTTTATAGTAAAATTAATCAAATAATGGAGGAGAGAATATGAAACTAGGCGCATTTTCTGTAAGCTTGAATGTAAAGGATATTCACAAATCAAAGGAATTTTACGAAAAACTTGGTTTTCAAACTTTGGGTGGGGACATCACTCAAAATTGGCTAATCATGAAAAATGAAAATACGGTAATTGGGTTATTCCAAGGAATGTTTGATAAAAATATTCTCACATTTAACCCTGGATGGGATCAAAACGCGCAAAATCTAGATTCGTTTACGGAAGTTCGTGAAATTCAAAAGGAACTAAAAGAAAAGGGCGTTACCATGTTGACTGAGGCAGACCAATCAACTGAAGGACCAGCTCATTTTGTAATCGAAGATCCAGACGGCAATCAAATACTTTTCGACCAGCATCGTTAATCAAAATACATAACTTATTTAAAAGCCTTCTGCTCCTTTGTTGGGCAGAAGGCTTAAATTGCGAGGCTTTTAAAAACTATTTCGCATTTTCATCTGGCTGGTGAATCCCGAAAATATTACCTTCTGTGTCCACATAGTAGCCCTGCCATGCCATTCCTGGTAGCGCATATTTCGGCAATGCAACCTTTCCGCCATTCGCAATAATTTTTTGCTCAGTAGAATCGTAATCTTCCACACCCATTGTACAAGCATAGCCATTCAAAGGCTGATTCGCTCCCGGAGGAGGACTTTGTCGTTGCATCAATGCTCCATTAATACCAAGTTCGTTTTCATCGCCAGTAACAGCTCCGAAATAAGGTATGCCTGCATAATCAGTCCAATCTTCAAATTTCCAACCAAATACTTCCCCATAAAACGTTTTTGCTCGGTCCATGTCATCTACATGAATTTCAAAATGAATTAATCTTCCCATGTTATCCACCTTCATTTTCATCATTTTTTTCTTCATTATGTAATTTCTACTAAGAACGTTGTTACACCTTCTTCATTATTGGAAAAACCAATATTTGTTATTCAAATGAACATTTTCAGTTATTCTCCAAATAGGTTTTCAATGCATCTAAATCTTTTGCGCACGCTTTTTTAAAGGTACCCGCCATCAATTTGCCAAAAAACTTTGCTATGCCAGTAAGCCCCTTGATCTCACCATTTAACGTAACCACTGTCTGTCCATCTGAAGAATCAAGGTTGTATGCAAACAAAAATTCCCCTTTACCTGTTGTTCCTTTTGTTCCATCACAGCGAAGAACAATTTTATTCGGTGCACTAAGCTCGACAACCTCAAAATGTTCGGTAGCCTTTGTCCCAAACATCTTTCTTGTTTCCCTCCACTGACTTCCAACACGCATTTGTCCCTCATCTAATCGCTCAATGCCCACTAAGCCCTGCATCCAATGCTTGGCTGAATCAATGTCAAATAGACCTTTATACACTTTCTGTTGTGATTCATTGATGGTTCTTTTTACTTCAAAGAGAATACTCACACGGTTACCTCCTCATCACATTTTTTCAAGTATATCACACAACTTTTTTATGAATTACAGCTATTTGACATGGAATAAGATATATATTTGAATAGATATAATACTAGCTGATAAGGATGATATAAATGACGACAGAACACCTCTTACTCAAAGAAAAAGCAGTGTATTTTTTAGATTTGGTAATATCCGGAAAAGTCCGCGAAGCATACGAGAAATATGTGGGTCCTGATTTTTCTCACCACAACCCGTTTTTCCGTGGTGATGCTAAAAGCCTAATGCTCGCAATGGAAGAAAATGAAGTCCAAAACCCTCACAAGATATTCGAGGTAAAGTTCGCCATACAAGAAGGAGATAAGGTTTCAGTACTCTCCCACATAAGGCAAAATTCAGATGATCTTGGCGCAGCAGTCGTACATATCTTTCGTTTTGAAAATGACCAAATTGCTGAATTATGGGATATTGGTCAACCTCTACCAGAGAACTCCCCAAATGAGAATGGTATGTTTTAAAATTTAGTTTCATACGCCAAAAGCAGCCCAATAGGACTGCTTTTAATACACATATTGAATTACAAAATTACTAAAAAATAAAATGGCAATCATATACAATGCAGGATGAACTTCCTTCCCTTTCCCCATTAACAACTTCATCACTGGGTATAAAATAAATCCGATCGCCATGCCGTCTGCAATACTATATGTTAATGGAATTAGCACGATAATTAATAGTGCTGGAAAGCTCTCCGTAAAATCATCCATTGAAATATTTACAATGTTTTGTAGCATTAGAACACCAATCAAGATTAGAATCGGTGAAACCGCGCTTGCGGGAACCATTTTAATCACAGGAATAAATAAAATGGATACTAAAAACATAACCCCTGTTACAAAACTGGTTAACCCTGTTCTTCCGCCAGCTGTAATACCGGCGGCTGTTTCTACAGATGCGACAGTTGGACTCGTTCCAAAAACACCAGAAGATAAAACTGAAACCGCAGTTGCTTGTAATGATTTCTTACCGCTTTCCGGACGTTTTAGCATATTCGTATGACCGTGAATGAGGCCAATATTTTCAAAAACGAGCACCATTGCTAATGAAATAGAGGTTAACCAGAAGACAATATTACCCGCCTCTGCCCATGATAATTGGCCAAAAACACCGAAGTATGCCTGTAAATCAGGTGTTGTTAAAGAAAGCCCTTGAAAATCTGCTCCACCAATCCAAATCGATAAAACAGATGTAATCAAAATACTTAATAAAAGGTTACCTGGTACATTTTTAATAAATAATAATACCGTGATGATCAAACCAAGAAAAGTTGTAATGACAGTCGGACTGCTTAAATCACCAATTGCAAGCAAAGTATGCTCTGAGCTTGTAATAATTCCCGCATTGTCAAACCCAATTAAAATCAAGAGAATTCCGATCCCAATAGTTATTGCTTCTTTTAACGAATTCGGGATTGAGGTAGTAATTACCTTCGCTAAAGGGGTAAATGCAATCACTACGAAGATTAACCCTGAAACAAATACCATCGCCAGTGCTTCCTGCCACGTAAATCCCCCAGATTGCACGATTGTATAAGTAAACATCGCATTAAGCCCCATACCAGGGATGAGCAGAATCGGAGTATTACTCCATAATCCTATAAGAACACAGCCAAAAAAACTTGTTAAAATGGTTGCGATGATTCCTGCTTCCATCGGGATACCCGCGGCTGCTAATATCGTAGCATTGACAATAATAATGTAGACTACGGTAATATATGAAATCAATCCCGCAGAGAATTCTTTTCCGATTGTTGTACCATTTTGTTGTAAGTTAAAAAATCGTTCCATATATAATCACCTTTCTATCCGTTGCAAACGATACTAATCATAACATGGACTTATACTATATGAAAAATATATAATTTATATAGAAACCATACTTTTTTTATATAGAAGGTGACATTAATGGACATCAAACAATTGCGCTATTTTATAGCAATTGCCGAAGAAAAGAATATTACGGCTGCCGCCAATCGACTTCATATGTCTCAGCCACCATTAAGTATGCAGCTGAAACAATTAGAGGAAGAACTTGGTGTTAAATTATTTGAACGCAATGGAAAGACAATGGAGTTAACCGACAAAGGCGACATTCTATATCGACGTGCTTTGCATCTTGTTAACAATGTAGAGGAAATTAAAAATGAAATTCAAGAAGCTGAAGAAGGAACAAAAGGTGTTCTAGCTGTGGGGATTAATACACTATCTGTATCAGGTTTTTCTGACATGCTTCAAGCTTTCCATCAAAAATATCCGCTCGTTACATTAAAGATCGTACAAAATGATTCGTATTATCTTGCTGAAATGGTAAAATCGCGGGCAATAGAAATGGCATTCGTACGTCTTCCACTCGAACACCGTGGTTTCATTTATGAACATCTTCTTAACGAGCCATTTGTTTTTGTGAGCAATAAAAAAACTACCAAGATTTCGCTCGAAGAAATTTCACAACTTCCCCTTTTAATTCCTAGTACCGAAGGCCTTGGTAGTTATAATATCATTCATGAAGCATTTTCTAGACAAAAACTTCAATTTACGAGCATTGCGGAATGCTCGGATATGCATGTCTTAATGGAGATGGTTAAGGGTGGAATGGGAGCAACCATTGTTCCAAAATCAGTATTGGATGTGTATGGGGATCAAAATCTTTACTTCGCCCCAATAATAGACTCCAATTTGTATTCATCGTTAGGAATGATCTGGCTTGAGCATCACTATGTCTCAACCCCAGCGAAAAACTTTATTGAGTTGGTGAAAGAGGAATTGGTGTAATTAAAAAATCAATAAAAAAACAGCCCTACATTAATAGGACTGTTTTCCGTTCTCATTTATAGGTTAAATTATAATTTAACTACGTTAGATGCTTGAGGTCCACGGTTACCTTCAACGATTTCGAAAGAAACTTCTTGACCTTCTTCTAAAGTTTTGAAACCATCGCCTTGGATTGCTGAGAAGTGTACGAAAACATCGTCTCCACCTTGTACTTCGATGAAACCGAATCCTTTTTCGCTGTTAAACCATTTTACTTTACCATTTTGCATGAAATATGCCTCCTAAAATGAACACACAAACCATTTGTGCATTGAAAAATTTAACCATTGTACACTTACATAAATCTAAAACAAATTCACATATAACTTCAGAAGAATAGCCGAAATTAACGTTCTTTCTTATCTTTTTAAACTTATATAACGCAACAAAATGGTCTATTTCATCATATCATTGGAGATTATTCTAGTCAACCAACAATTATTAAAATAGTCATTTTTTCACAAATGCTGTCTAGTCACCTTTTTAGCTGAAAAGCTTCGCATATTCCCCATAGCCCTCTTTTTCAAGGTCTTCCTTTGGAATAAAACGAAGTGCAGCTGAGTTAATGCAATAACGCATGCGAGTTGGGCCAGGACCATCATAAAATAAATGGCCTAAGTGTGAATCTGCTGTATTACTTCGAACCTCTGTACGGATCATACCATGTGAAGTATCAAGTTCTTCTACGATTTCCTTCGCATCAATCGCCTTTGTAAAACTTGGCCAACCACAGCCAGCATCATATTGGTCCAATGAACTGAATAACGGTTTGCCCGAAACGATATCAACATAAATGCCTTCCCTTGCATTGTTCCAAAACTCATTTTGAAACGGAGGCTCTGTTCCCTGTTCCTGTGTCACATAATATTGCATGTCTGTTAGATTTTTCTTTGCCTCTTCAAATTCCTTTGCAGCCCAGTGCTTTCTAATAAATTTATCTCTTCCGGAACCTGTACGGTAGCGATTATAATGTTCAGGTTTCTTTTTGTAATAATCCTGATGATACTCTTCCGCACGGTAAAATTCCTTTGCAGGAAGGATTGGAGTCACAATCGGTTTTGAAAAAATTCCGCTTTCCGCTAATCGTTGCTTCGATTCTTCGGCAATTTTTTTCTGCTCCTCACTATGGTAGAAAATTGCTGTACGATAGGAGTCACCACGATCATAAAATTGTCCTCCAGCATCTGTAGGGTCAATTTGTTGCCAAAAAACTTCAACTAATTTTTCATAGGGAAATATGTCCGGGTTAAATGTGATTTGAACGGCTTCATAATGCCCTGTTGTATCTGAGCAAACTTCTTCATATGTTGGGTTTTCCTTTGTTCCGCCTGTATAACCAGAAACAACCTCAATAATTCCTGGTTGTGTATCAAACGGCTTAACCATACACCAGAAGCACCCACCCGCGAAGGTTGCTTTTTCCACTTTTTCATGTGTATTCTCCATGTACCCTCTTCCTTTCTCCTTTTGCTTGTTTTTATTATATCACTTCCTGCGTGCGTTCAAAAAAATACGCTCATAATTCTTCCATAACAGGAAAAAGTAAAAAATAGGAGGTGTAGGAAGATGAATAGTCCTTATTTATGTCCTAATTGTAAGACCAATCGCTCAAGGTTTAATATTATTGAACAAGTCCCCAGATCAGTTAAAATTGACCCACAAAGTGGTGAAGTCGTCGAAGAATACACTGCAAACCTTGATCCATTTCATATCCCATACCGGGGCCCAGAAATCAAGGTCCAATGCGGCGTCTGTGGTCTTATCGAGGACGAACAATCCTTCGTCAAACGAGCTCAGAATTATAAAGGGTAAAAGTAAAAAGGGGCGTCTCTCTTGAAATTCCGGTTATAACCGGTTCAAGAGAGACGTCCCTTTAAATTAATACCCTTCCTGTTTTATTCTAAAGTATTTCTTTATTATTGAGAGGCGGAGTTCGATTAACGGCTGCGTAATGGCTCTAATTGTTTTCGTAGATAACAATAATGTTAAAATCAGTGAAGCGCCTACTAGTATCACAAAATTTCCAGTATCGTTGATCACGTCAAGCCATTCACTGTTCCGGAAATATTTAATTACAAAGCCGTGTAGTAGATAGACATACAACGTATGGGTACCCCAGCTTGTGAAGAAATATTGTTTTTTCGGTAACAGTGAGAAGAATGCGATTGTCATCACAATCGAAACAATATAAACGGCTAGTCTTATTAGTCCACCTAGACTTTCCTGTGACAGTGTCTCATACGATTTTGACCCAAGTAGCCAACCCGTATTGAAATCTGGAACAAAATAATAGCCGATCAAAATGGCCAAAAGTAAAGTGGCTGAACCTAGTTGAACAGACGGACGTTTCAACGCGATAAAATGCTCTTTTTTACAATAGAACCCTAATAAAAACAATGGGAAAAAGACAAATGTCCGTGATAAACTCAAATAATTTTCCACGAAAGGAATATATCCAACCCCTACTCCAATTAAAACTGCAAGTGTTATTGACCATCTTATTGGCAGCTTCGTATAAGCATACAACATTACATTCCAACAGAATAAGCTAATTAAGAACCAAAGTGACCATTGTGGGTTAAATGGTTCGAATAAAAGTGACTGCCCCTTATATAGGAAATAATAATAAATGGTATAAAGTAGCTGAAAAATTAAATATGGAATCAAAAGCTTTTTCGCCGTTTTTTTAATGTAGCCTTCCTTCCTGAATCCTTTTGCAAAATATCCCGAAACTAAAATGAACGCAGGCATATGAAAAGAATAAACAAAGTGATAAACTGTCATGATGATTTTATGATCATCGGTAAAAGGCTGAATAAAATGTCCAAAAACCACAAGGAATATTAGGATAAACTTCGCGTTATCAAAATAATATTCTCGCTTAGTAGCCATCATAAAACCTCCATACTATTGTTATCGTATTATAGCATCACAATGAGGTATTTTATGACGATGTCTTTGATTTGTAAATATCTTTTTATAGATGAGGATCTGTTTGTAACTATATTGAAAAATCTTAATCAAATTGAAACAAACTGTAATCATTTTTTCGTTGTGAAAAATATCATTTTTACGTGACGGATACTTCTTTTCCCATATACAAATTGAGGACAACAACTTGTTTTTTGTTAAAGTACAAATGGTTAAACAAATAATCCCTTTAGCACACTACAAAACAATTGAAATCCTACCCGATTTCCGGCACTTTTATCAATTAACAAATGGAACTGAGGTCTTACACATGTATTTTCCTCATTAAAAAAATACTCAGTGCCGCTGAGTATTTCTTTTTTGTCATATACAAGTATTTTCCAAACTGGAAAAGACCATTTTTGTAATCTTCAGCCAAATAAGCAACAAGATATTTCAGTATCCGAAAGTTTCGATAATGAAAATAACCGTCAATTATGGTATTATGAATCTATTAGAATAACATAGGAGATGGAATGAGTTATGCCGACTTGGCAACGAAATTTATGGGTTCTTTGGATTGGTGTCTTTTTTACCGCTTCAGGTTTTTCGATGGTTATTCCCTTTCTACCAATCTTTCTGTTGGAAATTGGGGTACACGATCACACTGAATTATGGTCAGGGTTAATATACGGGGCCGCCTTTTTTGCAGGTGCATTTGCGACACCGTTTTGGGGAAGAGTTGCTGACAAATACGGACGTAAACCAATGATTATACGGGCAGGATTTGCCCTTTTTGTCGTTTACACACTAATGGCATTCGTTACTAACCCTTATCAAATCTTAGGATTACGTCTTTTACAAGGTTTGTTGAGCGGATTTATTCCAGGGGCAATAGCCCTTGTTGGTACAAATACACCATCGAAAAAGGTTGGTTATGCGCTTTCGATGATATCATCGGCAGCAGCAACTGGGATGATTTTAGGCCCACTATTGGGTGGAGGCTTAGCTGAACTTTGGGGTAGTCGCTGGGCTTTTGCAAGTGCCGGAATCATCGTCTTTTTTGCAACGATTTTAATCATCTTTTTCGTAAAAGAGGAAAACTTCAAAGCGAACAAAGAAAAAGGCTCTGTTATCAAGGACTTTTGCATTGCAATAAACAACCGCCCATTCTTGTTGGTATTAATATTGACACTTATGGTCAGCTGTTCTACGATGATCATCGATCCGATCTTGCCGTTATATATCGCTGATATTGCAAGTCACACAAACTATGCAACATTACTCACTGGTTTTATTATTTCCTTACCAGGTCTTGCAAGCGCACTGTTTGCACCTGTATGGGGTAAATGGGCCGATAAAGTTGGCTTCCAGCGTGTCTTATTCATCGGACTTTTGGGGGCAGGAATCGGAACTCTAGCCCAAATCGTCTTTACCCATATTTGGGGCTTTTCCTTCATACGTTTTGTTTATGGGATCTTTTTCTGTGCAGTTTTCCCTGCTTTAAATGGACTTGTCGTCAAATCAACACCAGAGGATTTCCGCGGCAGAGCTTTCAGTTTAAACCAAACCGCAAACCAAATCGGCGGAATGATTGGCCCGCTTATAGGAGGATTATTAGGAGGATTCTTCCCAACAAAAATCCTTTTCACTGTTACTGGAGGATTACTTCTAGTTGCAATGGCTACAGCTTACGTAAATAGTAATGAAGGAAAACGCTTTGTCAAACGAGAAGTATTTGCGAAAAATAAATAAGGTGAAACCCAAAACGCTAGGCTCATACCTGGCGTTTTTATTTCGGGTATTTAGTACATCTTATTTTACATAAAAATGATTTTTGAATAACCAATGCCTATTTTCTCGAATATTTTATCCTAACAGCGATTGAGAAAATGAAGGTGAAAATATGGATCTCGATTTTAAATTATACATTCGTCAAGATGCGTTTATTTTAATTCCTGTCCTCTATTTTATTGGGTTAATCTTAAAAGATACTCCTTACATTCCGGAGTGGACATATCGATGGATTCAATTAATCTTTGCTGTGATTGCCTGTCTACTTTATTATGGAATTGAAATACAATCCGTTGTACAAGGGATTCTTGTTACCGGAGCCACTATGATTTCTGAGGATCTATTTAAAAATACCATCCACGGGATCAACACCGCTATCAATAAAAAAGATGATAATTAAGAGATTGTTTAAACCGTGGCCACTGACCACGGTTTTACATATTCCCTTTTATTCTCAAAGATCATTATTAAATGCGCATACCAAACAACTGACGTTTCTATCACTGCAGCCCGGACCCACACGGCACACTTATTCCTTACATATGATACAGAAAGGATTAAGTTGAGGTGATGAAATGACGGAAAAAGGATTTAACCTAATGATATCTGCAATTATCGGTTTCCTGTTATGCTGTGCGGTGTATTTCTATGTAACCGAGGACAAAACAAAGCCTGTAACATCGTCTCCTACTACCGAGGCACCACCAACTCCTCCTCCTGCAAACACAGATAAGAATCAACCACCGCCAGCAAAGGAACAAGACAAAGAAAATCAAGAAAAAAATAATGAAAATGATAAACAAAAAGAACAAGATAAGCAAAAAGAACAGGAAAAAAAGCAAGAGCAAGATAAGCAACAACAAGAGCAAAACAAAGATGAAAAAGCAAAACCAAGCGATAAGTTACCTGAAATCGTTTGGGGAATCGACTCCGCTAGTGAAACAACAAAGGATTTTTATGCATGTGTAAAAGAGAACTTCGGTGACCCTGTTATATTTGGTCGTTACCTTGGTGAGCGAGATGGAATTTCAGTCGGGCTAACAGCTGAACAAGTAAAGATGATCCACGCTGAAGGCGACTTTATCCTACCAATCTATAACCATTTTAATAACGCGACCGGGTACGATAATGGTGTGGCACATGCAAAGGAAGCAATTAAGCTTGCAGGTGACCTCGGCATCCCTGAAGGAGTTGCGCTATTTGCCGATATTGAACCAGATTATCCAGTAGATTCCGAGTTTATTAAAGGCTGGTTTGAGACGATTGAAACGTCAAACTACAAATCTGGGATTTATGGGGTTTTTGATCCAGAACAAGCTTTGTTTAAAGCGTATCAAGAAGCTGGAAAAAGTAATAAAGCCATCATCGAACAAAACTATATTTGGACTGCTGCGCCAAGTGTAGGAGTTACTGTCGAGTCAAAAGCACCAGAATATAAACCATCCGCTCCAAAGGGCTCACTTGCATGGGGCTGGCAATACGGCCTAGAATCCAAAGCATGCAACATTGACACCAATCTATTCAAACGCGAACTGGTTGATGTTCTCTGGGGACCGTAAATTGAATTTAAAGAAGCATGGGTATTTTGTAACTCATGCTTCTTTTTATTAATTAACCATTCGACTGCTGCATATAAACCTCTTCGTATGGTTGAACGATGACAAAGCCATCTCCTTCAAATCTCATTTGGATTGACTCGCCACTGCCACGTCCGACAAAGGTTTTAAACGATATATCCGTTTGAAACTCTGGTTGAAGATTTCCTGACCATGCAACAGTTGCATTTGGATCGGTTATAACCGGTTTTCCAGGGGTAACCCGCAATGTGAGTGGCTCGTAGTGAGTTGTGATTGCAAGCATCCCGCTTCCCTCACAACGAACATTAAACAAACCACCTGCCATCATTCCAGCGACACGCTTCATTAGTTTAATTTTATGATTTAAGGATGGTTCAAAGGCTAGAAGATCATTTCCATTTACGTAAATCGCTTCATTTTGCAGCTGAAGAATGATAATTTTTTTTCCGCTATCAGCCAAGTACAGCTTCCCTTGTCCATTCGCTTTCATTAATGAAGCCCCTTCACCTGTTAACGCTTTCTTAAACATGTTCCCAAGGCCATGCTCAAGGATCCCTTCTCTTTCATACTTGATTTTCCCATTGTATGCGACCATTGAACCTGCTTTAGCCCAAACCATGCCATTTAGATTGACTTCAAGCATTCTAGGTGTCTCTAATTCAAATAGGCCTTCCCCTTTGTCCTCCTGCTCTGTGTTTTTAATAAACTCTGCAATTGAATATTTACTCAAGTCACCCACATCCTTTCGTTAATTTGTATTACGATTGGGCTGGTAAGAAGGTTTCATTTTGTAAAAGTTTTGTAAATTCATAGTGTGTTTATCTTTAATACGTGCTTACTAATGATATAATTCCGTTAGCATTATAAAAGGAGAACAAAATGAAAAACTTACTAGAGATTTTTCTCGTGTCAACAAGACTTGGATTAACATCCTTTGGAGGACCTGTTGCCCATTTAGGTTATTTTCATGAAGAATACGTCCGCCGAAGAAAATGGATGGATGAAAAAACATATGCGGATTTGGTGGCTCTGTGTCAATTTTTACCTGGTCCTGCAAGCAGTCAATTAGGTATTGGCATCGGTGTCATGCGTGCTGGTGTTCTTGGTGGAATTGTATCCTTTCTCGGTTTCACACTACCATCCGTGATTGCACTGATCGCTTTTGCCTTAATCCTCCAAGGTTTTGATGTCAGTACAGCAGGTTGGTTACATGGCTTAAAATTAGTCGCTGTCGCTGTTGTGGCACATGCAATCCTTGGAATGGCGCAAAAGCTTACCCCTGATTTACCTAGAAAATCACTCGCATTGTTTGCATTAGTTGGGACTCTCTTATGGCAAACAGCCTTTACACAAGTAGCAGTCATCCTCATTGCGGCAGTTATTGGCTTTATTTTATTTAAAAATCAAGCGGACAATGAAACTACAAATCTGCGGTTTCCAGTATCTCATACGTTTGCTGTAATCTGTTTAACGATGTTTTTCGGTTTGCTTATTGTTTTACCGATATTAAGAGAAGTAACTTCCATCGAATGGATTGCTATGTTTGATAGTTTTTATCGTTCCGGTTCACTTGTTTTTGGTGGAGGGCATGTCGTTTTACCGTTATTGGAGCGTGAATTTGTTCCATCAGGATGGCTCAGTGAGGAGGCATTTTTAGCAGGTTATGGTGCTGCACAGGCAGTCCCGGGTCCACTGTTTACATTTGCTGCCTATCTTGGTGCCGTGATGAATGGATGGCAAGGCGGATTACTTGCAACTGTAGCGATATTCCTACCAGCGTTCCTCCTAGTTTTAGGAACATTACCATTCTGGAATACTCTACGACGCAATCCTAAAATTAAAGGAGTGTTAATAGGGGTAAATGCAGCGGTGGTTGGAATATTGATTTCAGCCTTCTATCAACCGATATGGACCAGCACTGTGTTTACACCAATCGATTTTGCAGTTGCTGCCGTTTTGTTCAGCATGCTTGTCTACTGGAAGCTACCACCTTGGATTGTGGTTGTAACAGGGGCGATTGGAGGAGCCATTTTAAGTTTGTTCTAGACTACCAGTTTGGTAGTCTTTTTTTCAGGAGATAATCCCTCTTAATTTTCCGCCTCATCCTCGCGAAACAATTCCTCTAAATACCGTTCCCGACGATTTAAAAAGCCCATTGTGATCTGATAATGCTCAGTATCCTGATAGGCAATCTTTTCAATAGGTGACGCATCGAAATTGTATATCTGAGCACCTGGATAGCCCAGCAAAATCGGAGAATGCGTTGCAATAATAAATTGTGCATCTCCTCTTCTTGTTAAGTCGTGAATCACTCGTAAAAATGCAAGCTGCCGTGCAGGAGATAATGCCGCCTCTGGTTCATCCAATAGATAGATGCTTTGACCCCCAAACCGATTCAAAAATAAAGACAAAAAAGACTCACCGTGGGACTGCTCATGAAGCGACTTGCCGCCATACCCTTCAAATTGAAAAGTAGGATCCTCCTGGGCCAATTGATCCAAATAGGACGCAAACTGAAAAAAGCTTTCTACTCGCAAGAAGAAGCCTTGATTAATTTTCGGCATCCATGAAAGTCGGATGTACTGACTTAAGGCTGGAGTTTCCTCATCAAATGTATAATAATTATTTCTTCCACCTCCACCAGTGTTAAACCCACACTTAAAAGCGATTGCCTCTAGCAAAGTGGATTTACCTGACCCATTTTCCCCCACAAAAAACGTGACGGGCTCATGAAAATCAAGCTGGTCCAACCCCCTTATACTAGGGATCGAAAAAGGATACTCACGCACATTATGTATTTGTTCTGCTACTACTTTCACACTTCGTAAAAACATTTCCTCTCACCACGCGATCATAATAAAACCATTTTAACATGCATATTCTACTATTCCACCCTTTTCCAAGCAAATTGGATTATTATATCTTGATAATACTTAGCAGACATGGTAAGATTCAAAAAATTTCATTTTTAAGGAGGCCTGGCAAATGAGATATGTGACATTAACAGACATCTTTAATCATCGGATTGCGCAAAAATACTTGTCTCGTTCAGGGAAAGCACACGCAATCGCTTGTGCTTATCATGCATTTAAAATGGCCAAGGAACGGAATGTTTCAGTAGATTTAGCAACAAAGGCTGCTTTGCTTCACGATATGGGGCATTACACCTGGTATAAAAATGGGAAATGGGACTACAGCATGTATAAGGAATATGACATTCATGCAATTAAAGGTGCGGAACGCGCTCATAAATTATTGATTCGATTAGGCGAAAATCCAAAACATGCAAAAGATATTGCCTATGCGATTTTATTCCACACAGACTCCTACATCGAGGAAGGTTTTATTAAGCGCACACCTCTCCAAGCCATCACAAAGCTTGCGGATGAAATGGATGAAGAAAAAGGAGGTCTTCATCATTATCGTCAAATTGATGAGGACAAAGCGAAGACAATGATTGCCCGGCTCGATGCCTTGGTTGAAGAAGAAATGAACGAACAATAAACAAAGAAAAAGCGTCGATCCGTCAACTGGACCAACGCCATGACCTTTAGAAGAATCGTTTCTTCCAAAAGATATAAGCAGTAATGCTTGATAGTATAAACGAAATGGTAATCGCAATTAAAAAGGAATATTGATATTCCTGGAACGGAATCGAGACGTTCATTCCATAAAAACTCGCAACCATCGTTGGCAAAGATAGAATGATCGTTATTGAAGTTAAAAATTTCATGACAATGTTCACATTGTTGGAAATCACGGACGCGAATGCATCCATCATGCCACTTAAAATCGAGGTATGGGTTTCCGCCATTTCAATCGCCTGCTGATTTTCAATGATGACATCCTCAAGCAATTCCTGATCATCTTCATACATTTTCAAGTACTTACTTTTTAACATTTTCTGCATGACAATATTGTTTGACTTTAAGGAAGTCGTAAAATACACTAAACTTTTCTCAAAATTTAATAGTGAAAAAAGCTCCTTATTTTTCATCGATTGATGGAGCTCTTTTTCAATTAAATCGGTTTTCTTACTAATTTGTTTTAAGTATCTAAGATATAAGGTTGCCATTGAATAAAGAATTTGGAACGCAAACCGAGTTCTTTTAAACGTGAAGAAGTTTTTAATTTTCCCCTCGGAGAAACTATGAAAAATTGGATTATCCTTTAAACAAACCGTCACAAAACAATTTTTCGCAATAATGATTCCCAGAGGAATGGTGTCATATATTGGTATCTCATTTTCATCCATTGACACCGAAGGAATATTTACAATAATTAAAATATGTTCTCCGTCTTTTTCAATTCGAGACCGCTCTTCTTCGTCCAATGGGTCCTTGATAAATTCAACTGGTATTTCTAATGCTGTTGTAACTTCATTGATTTCTTTTTCAGTTGGCGCAATGAGGTTAATCCAGCAACCGTTTGTAATCGTAGTTGTTTCCTGTAACTTCCCCTGCTCATTGGATAGATAAATAGTTAGCATGTTCAAACCTCCTCATTTTTACGAAGAAGTCAAAAATCTCACCCAGTTAAAGTTGAATTTTTATTGGTTTTCCACCTAACTATCATAGGTTCATTAATGACTTCCCCTTTTATCGACGCGGGATCAGGGTCGTTACACAAATGACTGCCCATAAAAATTCAACTCCCTTTACGTAAAATTTAACACCACCATATTTTACTCGAAATATCGCTGTTTGTAACTACATGATTTTCTCCATCCAAAAATTCTCAAAAAAAAGCCCAAGAATAGGCTTAACATAAGCCGTCCTTGGACTCGATTACCCTTATATTGCCCAATCGCCATTACGGAAAATTGGAACAACGGTACCGTCTTCTTTAATACCATCAATATCCATGTCGCTTGAACCAATCATGAAATCAACATGCACGGTTGAAACATTCAAGCCATTCTCTTTTAACTCGTCTTCATTCATTTTCGTTCCACCTTGAAGGTTCGTTGGATAGGCCGCACCAATCGCAAGGTGATTTGACGCATTTTCGTCGAATAATGTATTGAAGAAGGTGATCCCAGATTGTGAAATTGGTGATGGATCTGGAACTAACGCAATCTCACCAAGTCCTGTTCCACCCTCATTATCAAATACCAATTTCTTCATAATTTCATCTCCAGTTTCTGCAGAGATGTCTACTATTTTTCCATCTTTAAAATGAACTTCAATACCCTCGATTAATGTACCAGCATAGCTTAATGGCTTTGTACTGCGAACCACTCCATCCATGCGGCGTGTGTCTGGAGCTGTGTACACCTCTTCGGTAGGCATATTTGCGATAAACTCTTCTCCTTTTGGATTATAGCTTCTTGCACTTTCCCAAATATGATTTTTCGGTAAACCCAGCTTTAAATCAGTTCCAGGTGCACGATAATGAAGTGCATCAAACTGGATCTCATTTAATTTTGCTGCCTTTTCATTCAAGATTTGTGTATGCTTTTCCCATGCTGCAACAGGGTCGTCCTCATACACACGGCATGTTTTGAAAATTTGATCCCAAAGTGCATCTACCTGCTCCTCAGACGTTGCTAAATGAGGGAAAACTTTAGCAGCCCAGCCCGCTCCGGCCGCGCCAGCAACTGTCCATTTTAAATCATTATTTTGTGTGGCAAGACGTTGAACCTTGAAAGCCTTAGCAGCTTTATTTTGAAAAGCTGAAATTTTAGAAGGATCAACTCCGCTTAAATAGCCTGGGTCACTTGACACAATCGATAGTCGACAAACATTATGATTGAGTACATGATCCTCAGATTCCTGAATTTCGTAATCTGGTATATCAGTTAGCACCTCTTCAGACTGGTGTAGAAAATGCTCTTTTGTAATTTCGTCATCGGACCATTTGATAATAACCTTTTCAGCTCCTAGAGCATAGGCCTCTTTTGTCACCAGACGAGCGAGTGGGGCTTGGTCGACTGTAATGGTCATTTTTACCCAATCACCTTTTTGAACATTCAGTCCATTTGCGACCAAAAGCCTCGCATATTTTTGTAAATTCTCCTCAAAATGTGGAAGAACCATATTATTACCCCCTTTACATATGTATATCATTATATTAGCATAACTACTTAAAAAAATACTAATTGCATGAGCCTCTTAACGTAAAATGCTATTTTCCAACTATATATATTTTCATTTTATCTTTTCTAGTACATGTTTCATTTTCTAACCAATAATCGATTCTTCTGAACGCCTTTCCATAAACATATCCTCTCTCGCTTACATGATATCTTTATTAATTCAACAAAACAGTACTTTACTCCTTTATTCATACGAAAAAAGAGCAAACCAATCAATGATTTGCTCTTTAGTCCATCGGAACCTGTAATTTGAATTTTAACTCGTCCTTACTTAAGTCAAAGGTATCAACTTCAACCTTTGTGTCGCTTTTCATTTTCATCTCAGATAAATAGACATAGATATCTTGTTTTTTTGCATCAATCTGAACCCACTCCGGTAGATTGTAATAGTCATTAATATAGCGTAGAACAAATGTTACCGGCAGGCTCACTTGACCAACCGTAAAAGCTTCCTGTTGCAGAAGCAAATCCCCGTTGTCAAGCACCTTAGGCTTAAAGGTCATCACCATATCAATCTCTTTACCGAATACCGTTATCTGCCCAAGCAGCATCACCCGCTCTGTCAGTAACACCTTATATTTTAGCGGATTATCCTTTGCTTCTTTTTTCAAAAAATTATTGATAACCCTTGTGAGGTCCTCTTTATTCGTTTCAACAGATAAATTTACATGATCCTTTGAAATTGCCTTTTCTTTTGGTGTCACTTCTTTATTTGGTGCAAAAAACAGCCCTGAAAGAACGAGCACACCTACGAGATTAATCAGAAGTAGTGAAAAAAACAAGACCTTCCATTTATTTTTTATCCTCATCAAAGACCTCCTTTACGAAGGAAATCACTCCATCATAATTGCTTCAAAAATTCTCTCACTCATTAATTCGTACCCTTTTGCGTTTGGATGGAACTCATCTTCTGCTAAAAGATTATCACTTGTTTGACTAAATACATCATCCACTTCAACAAATTTAGTTTTGTCAAATTCAGAAAGTATGGTTTTGCTACCATCGTTCCAATTATCAACAATTGTATTAATTTCAGTAGAAAGATCGATAAACCAGCCAAATGGATTGTATAGACCAACCAATACAATTTCTCCATCACTATTAAGTTTTCGGATATTTTCAAGCACTTTATGAAGGCGAACCTCATATTTTCCTTGTTCTTTTTGGAACACATTTAGTGATAGATCAAAAAGATTTTCTTTAACAATTTTCATTATATCATTTCCACCGATTGTAATGATAATGATGTCCGCACCGGCAATTCCATCCTGTACTTCCTCATTCTCCAATCTTTTTAGTAGGTCTGATGTTTTATGCCCTTTCACGCCAAAATTCTCAAGAGTTACGGATTTTACCTCTTTTTCATCGAGCAACTTTTCCTCTAGTAAGGAAGTATAGCCTCCCTGTTTCTTTTCATCCCCGACACCCTTTGTAAGAGAATCACCGATTGACGCAATACGAAGATCCTTCGGGATAAAATCATCCGGTATATCTTGCTTCGGAGTTAAGCCTGTATCATGGTCACTTGTGGCTATACCTGCTGTCGCAGGTATCCCACCAGAGCATCCACTCATCAGTAAACTAGTGATAATAATAGCTATAATTGGATTTTTCATCATGGTCACCTACATTTCCTTTTGTGACTGTTGTCTACAAGTTTAGTATTATAGCATACGTAAAAACAGCTTTAACGATTCCTGTTTCAAAGAAATAACATGAATCTGAGGTAATATTTTTAATAATCGTAAAAATTAAACCAAGTCACATACAATGTAGAAAAAGACGTCGATATGGACGTCTTCAAATCGCTTGCCTTGCACTTCCTGCTCCAAGTGTAAGCGTATGAATGGTAATTTCAGGATTACTTCGCACACGAATATTGATACCTGTTTGACCTAAACCCTCATTAATATAAAATGGTTTTCCATCATGTGTATGAAGACCTTTTATCATCTTCATTCTAACAAGCTTCCCCATTTTTACCAAGTGATAGGGCTTCGGATAACAAATTTGTCCGCCATGAAAATGACCGGACAATAAATAATCAAAATGAAAATCCTTCATATGCAAAACTAGGTTTGGATCATGAGTGAGTACAAGATTATAACCCGCCTTTAACGATGCATAGGATTCTTTAAGATTACTTCGTTTCGTACTAAAATCATCAATCCCAATGATATTCAAACGATGTCCATAAATCACGAGAGACTCATTTTCATTTTGAAAAGTTTTAACCCCATATTCCTGTAGTAGCTGCTTTAATTTTTCAAAATTTTTCTTTTGTAAAAAATAATCATGATTACCAAACACCGCATATACTCCATGTGTCGGAGCGATTTTTTGAAAAACATTTAGAAACGGAACAAGCTTCGGAATACTTCGTTTTCGATCTAAAAAATCACCCGTGATTGCAATCAAATCAATCTTTTCATCTTTAACTTTATTATATAACTCTTCAGGTGTAATTGATAGATTTTCAAGATGTAAGTCTGATAGGTGGAGAACATTGACCTGCATCGGATCCACAATTTCATGAGTTGGTCTAACAACAATCTTATTTAAATTCACCTTGTAGGTGTTTTTATTTGCTTTTCTAAAAAAATAAAAAACCATCAAACTCGCAATAATGATAATAAAAATGCCCACAAAAAAACACCACCTTTTCTTCTTCCATTATAAATAATAGAATTCGAAAAGTTAGTGGTAATGAATGGATACCTAGCGATACAATTCAAATAATTTGTTTTTAGACATAAATAAATACATGGGCTGTCTTCTGAGACTCTGCGCTGAAATATTCGATACTGCCATACAATACATCGGAAGAAATACCATTAGTTTAAACCAAAGATAGACTTTATTTGATATTGAAATGGATTCAAAACCTAATCGCCTGCTCCCCTTGTTTAATGCAGTAATGCCAATAATCCCTTTAATTTCATTCTTCTTTGGATGGTTATGAAGATAGTTAGCAACTCCTGGTAAAGCATGCTTGACATGCTTATAAATAAGTCGTGCCTTTGATGTTTCACTTTTTAACCGAAGCAGCTCCCTTAGCAAAATTACATTATGTAGGTGGATTTTAATTAATAAATCGTTTTTCTTAATTTCAGTCCCATCTGCAAGAATACATGACCTACCTTTGTATTTTGTCACTTTTACACGTAAAATCTCCTTTTCCTCCACATAAGTAAGCCGAGTGAATGCATAATAGATCGGGTCAAGAATCGTCCAAATAGTTATCACGCACAGCTTCATTCTTGCGAGCATTAAAAGATCCCCTTTTACATTCATTTACATTTACATTTTCTCTTATTGGTGAAAAATTTATTTTGGAAAAGTAAGGCAGGATAAGAGGGAGAATCTTTTTCAAAACTATGTTCAAAAAGGTTTAAACGAAACGAGGTCATATTATGAAAAAAGAGCGTGAAAATCAACCAGAGGAAAACCAAGAGTTCCCTGAACAAATTTCAAGTGGCTGCTTCACCTTCACAAGCCATGAGTTGTTCTGGAAAGAGCTTGAAACGATTGTGGAAGATGGTGTCCAACAAACAGAAGATTAAGAAGCAAAAAGGACTCCGCCTTGGAGTCCCTTTTCCAACCTATAGGATTGTTTTAATATCTTCTATAATTTCTTCATATGGAGTGTTTTCAACCCCATTGTACTCTTTTAAAACAGTGCCATTTTGGTCAACTAAGTAAAATTTGATCACATGAATAACTTGATCCTCACCTTCAGGCTTTGCAACTAACGCTTTAAAGCTGTCCTTCGCAAATACAGTTATCTCGTCAAGAGTATAACCGGTTAACAGATGCCAGTTGGATAAATCATCGCTATAGCCTTCAGCATATTCCTTTAACACTTCAGGTGTATCAACCTCTGGGTCAACAGAAAATGATACAAATTCAACATCTAGTCCCTCTTCCTTCACCATACCCTGTAGCTTAGCCATATGAGCTGACATTGGCGGACAAACGGTCTCACAATTTGTAAAAATCATATCCGCAATCCAAACCTTGCCTTTTAAATCCTTGAGGCTAAAGTCTTCGCCATTTTGGTCCACATAAGAGAAATCAGAAACCTCATAATTCAATGCATTTGGAATTCCACTCCCACATGCAGCTAAAACAAAAATAAGTGCAATCACAATTGAAAATTTAATTTTTTTCACATTTTCACCTACATTCAAATTTTCTCTTCTACATCCAGTTCCAGCGCCTGGGCCCTCGAGGTCACAAGCCAATCTGTCAAGAAGGTCAAAGAACAACCTTCTGGCCAGCTTGTCTTGTGCTTGTCGGGGCTGTACAAGTCGCTTGCACTTTTGTTATTCAATATCTCATTTTAAAGAATATAAGACAAACTTACAACATAAAAGGCTGTGAACAATTTTCGAACATATTGAATAGCCTGTCAACATAAAATGGACAAGGAGAGTGAGTTTTGGGAGGTTTACAAATATGAGGTATTATTTTCCTATTAAGAAAGGTCATGTTAATCAATGCCTAAAGTGGTAATAACCTATGTATGTATAGTTATTGGTGCATTTTTACAGGGACTAGGTATGTCCTTATTCTTGTTTCCTCATAACATTCCTTCCGGAGGTGCGGCTGGGCTCGCGATTTTAATGAATCATTGGACACTACTTCCCTTAGGCATGTCCCTGTGGATTGTCAATTTCTCCTTTTTAATTCTGGCTTTAAAATACTTCGGGTTTTCCTGGACTGTGAAAACGATGATTGCAGTAACAATCACCTCAGTTACTGTTAGCTTGGTTTCAACACTAGGCTCTTTTCTAACACCCTTTTTCTGGCTTGACCTCTTACTTGGAGCGATGATTTTCGGAGTGGGTGTCGGGCTTTTAATTCGAAGTGGATCATCAAGTGGAGGAATGGTTATCCCAACGTTAATGATTGCCAAATACAATGATTGGTCACCTGGCAAAGTCATGCTTTGGATGAATTTTTTTATCTTTTTATTAACAGCATCTGTTATTGATATTCGAATCGTCTTCTACGCCATTCTTTGTCAAACCATTTCAACGAATATCATTGACTATATCTATCACCTTAGAGCACCGTCCTTTATTTCAACCCCTTCCCTCGGTTGGAGAAAAAAATAAAGTAAGAAAGCTACAATCGCTTTCTTACTTTAAAGAATTTCTTTTTGTTTTAAATAATCAATTATCCTTTCAACCGATTGTGAGATGGTTAATTGATCTGTTTCGATCACCAGTTCAGGATGGTCAGGTTCTTCGTAAGGAGAGCTTATTCCGGTAAAATCGGATATCTCTCCGTTTCTAGCTTTTTTGTATAAACCCTTTGGATCACGATTTTCACAAATCGAAATTGGACACTTAACATAAACCTCGATAAATTCCCCGTGAGGAAATAAATTCCTTACCTGATTACGATCTTCTCGAAATGGCGAAATGAATGCGGTTGAAATGATTTGCCCACTATCTACGAAGAGCTTTGACACCTCACCGATTCGGCGAATATTTTCTTTCCGATCTTCCTTGCTAAAACCAAGCCCTGCATTCAAACCGTGGCGAATATTATCCCCATCAAGAACATAACTTTGGATTTTTTTTGAAAACAGCACCTGGTCAAGGGCATTTGCTAAGGATGATTTACCAGAACCTGAAAGCCCAGTAAACCAGATCACACAGCTTTTATGTTGATTTTGTTGTTGTCGATCTTGTTTTGTTACAGTTGATTGATGCCATATAATATGTTGTTCTTCGCCCATAATTCCCACCTTATATCTTCGTATATTGTTCAGCCATACCTCGAATGAGGACCTCGACTACCTCTTGTCTGCTAAATTCCTTTGGTGGTTTTTTACCCGCTTTCAGCATTTCACGTACTTTTGTCCCCGATAGGATCACATGGTCTTCTTTATTGTGAGGACATGTTTTGGCCGAAGCCATGTTTCCGCACTTTATACAGAAAAAGCTATGCTCAAAAAATAATGGCGTAATTCCTAGTTCGTCTTCTGTAAAATGGCTAAAAATTTGTTGTGAATCATAGGTGCCGTAATAATTTCCGACCCCTGCATGATCACGACCGACAATAAAATGTGTGCAGCCATAATTTTTCCGAACCAATGCGTGAAAAATAGCCTCTCTCGGACCCGCATAGCGCATTGCGGCTGGAAACACAGATAGAAACACTCTGTTTTTCGGGTAATATTTTTCTAAGAGAACCATATAGCTTTCCATCCGGATATCACTTGGTATATCATCGGCTTTCGTTTCTCCAACTAACGGATTTAAGAATAACCCGTCAACCACTTCTAAGGCAGACTTTTGAATGTATTCATGTGCTCGATGAACTGGATTTCTTGTTTGAAAGCCAACCACCTTTTTC
This sequence comes from Bacillus sp. JJ1533, assembly GCF_036965045.1. Classification (NCBI taxonomy): domain Bacteria; kingdom Bacillati; phylum Bacillota; class Bacilli; order Caryophanales; family Bacillaceae; genus Bacillus; species Bacillus sp. JJ1533. The sequence continues at coordinate 43,629 of NZ_JBALOV010000029.1, forward strand.
CAACCTAGATGCTCAAATACTGCTCTCGTTTCGATTGGATCCAAGTAAAAGGTCTCGAACTTCTTTTTCTTTGGACGTTTTACCAAATGGATTGGCCCAGCAAGATACACATCTGGTTTTTCATACAATTTTTTTACGCCAGGGTGTAATGAATCTGTTGTCCGATACACCTTAAAGGCTTCCACTTCTTTATCTACCAAATATTTTTCGGTTACTTCGATAACGCCGTATACTTCACCATTATGAACCAATCGAATCTTTTCGCCGATTGAGATCTTCTTTGCAGATGTATGGTCCACTGCCAAAGTGATTGGGATTGACCATGGCAGGCCGTTTGTAAGTCTCATCGAGTGTAGAATTGATTCATAGTTTGCTTTTCCAATAAAGCCTTCAAGCGGACTGTATGCCCCTACTGCAAGTAATTCCAAGTCACTTAACTCCATATTGCTAAGCTCAATATGTTTATCGATTTGTTCATAGTCAACCGTAGGGTTGAAACGATTGACCAGTATACCGCCATGCGGTTTACTCAATGCCAATTTGATAACCTCCATTACCCAAACGTTATTTTACATGTAATCCGCATTCTGTTTTATCGGAATTCGCCCATCTCCCTGAGCGCAAATCACCGTTTAGCACCTGATTCGTACAAGGTGCACAGCCAATGCTTGGATAGTTTTTGTCGTGCAATTCATTATAAGGAAGATTGTTAAGCTGGATATAAGTCCAAACATCATCCCACGTCCAGTGAATCAGTGGGCATATCTTTATATTTTTGAATTTTTCATCCTTATTTAGGTATTCCGTATTTCTACGTGTTGGTCCTTGTTCGCGACGCAAACCAGAAATCCAAGCTTTCCTTCCTGAAAGAACTTCATTTAGAGGCACAATTTTGCGAATTTGACAGCATAAATTCGGATTTGTCTTCCACAACTCATCACCGTATTTATTTTCCTGCTCTTTAAGATTTAGTATTGGTTTCTTCAATTCAATGTTGAGAGTCGGATACTTTCCTTTGATTTTATCGATGAGTTCATATGTTTCTTTAAAATGGAGCCCCGTATCTAAAAACACAATACGTGCGTCTTTTTTAACCTTTGAAATGAGGTCGATTAATACAATTCCTTCCGCCCCGAAGCTGCAAGCATATACAATATCTTCTCCTGAATATGTGTGATATGCCCACTTTAAAATATCGTAATAGTCTTTGTTGTTGTAGATCACTTCCGTAACACTTTCCTCATTCCAGTTCTCATATGTGATGGCGCCCAATCTCAAATTCCTCCTCTCCAACTTGGATTGTAAGCATCTGATTGTTCTTCATTTCAATTTGATTCATTTCATTGATGTTCCCAAATTTTGAATAGGATAAGCATGCACGTATCCACGAACCATGCCCGAATACTAACAATGATTCGTAATCCTTGTATTTTTGTAAAAATGTACGCACTCGCATCTCCAGGTTCGCAATCTTTTCTCCAAGCACTATTTCACGTGGGTTTGTAAACCACTTATTTTTATGTGCTTCGATTAGTTGTTTTTTTTCTTTCCCTTCAAAGTCACCAAAATGAAGCTCATTTAACAACGGCTCAATTGTAAAATGTTTATATCCGTATGCGCTCGCTGTTTGTTGTGTTCGAATCAAGGAGCTTGCTAAAGTCAATGAATAATGTTGTTTTAACCTAAGTTTGTTTCGTTTGATTTCTTCTTTAGTTGTCTTCGTAATTTCTATAATAGGAATGTCATGACTACCTTGGAGAATCCCTTTCAAGTTCCATTCCGTAGGAAGATGCCTAATTAGGGTAAGTTCCATGCCTTCTCCCCCATGAAAAAGGTTTCACTGCGTAAGCCTAATCTTTGTGCTTCCAAAACAAGTACATCATTGATTTTGACGTTCCCGAGATTGACATTTGTACCAAATTGATTGATGAAAAACATTTGCTGCTTCGGTGTCGGCGCTTCAAAAATGACCCTATTCACATCAATATTTTTCGAAATTCGGTCAATCAACTCTGTATTGACGTTGCCTAATGCGTTGTAAATACCTGCAGTTCCCGAATCCCTTCCCTCGGTAATGACATATTTACAGCCTGTTGTTAAAAGCATGTTTATTTCATGCTCCCATTCTGACAACGGCATTTCCTTGTCTTGATCCTTGGAGCCGACTTCTGCAATAACATTAAAATGCTTCTTACATTTTTTGATAAGTGAAAGCCTTTTTTGAAGTGGAATATCCACTGTCCCATTTGAAATTTCAATCCATTCAATTCCAAGCTTCTGCAGGCTTTCAACATATTCATCAAGCCTATCTTGGACAAAGCTTTTTTCAAAAAGTGTTCCACCACAATATGGAATGATTTTATATTTTTTATAAAGATTGATTTTTTCTTGTAGGTTTGGGGTTACATAAGCGGAACCAATGCCGATCTTCGCGATATCTATATAAGCATGGTAGTCACTTAAGTATGACTTCAATAAGCCAATAGGCGTTCCAAAATCAGCAATTGAGGTAATTCCATAGTTTCGTTCTCCCTTTGTTCGCAATGGAACATTAAGAAAGTTCATAGACATAACTCCTCCTTTATCAACAAGCACTAAACCATCTGTTTAGAGTCTTTTTTTGTTATATACACCCATCTTCTTACAGTTGCTATGTTATTCAAAAATAGATAAATGGTGTATAGATTGGGCTTTTCTCTCACCTCTTCAAATTGGAAACTACTAACAGAATAAGTATCATTGCCATTTGAAAAAATAGTAAAGCAATCATTAATTCCACTTTCAATCCGTATATAAGGAGATGCAAAAACTTGTCCAGCAAAAATAATTCAGCAATGACAATTGTTGCGATTAGTTCAATTCCACTAATCCTTGTACTTGGAAATTCAATGCTCATCCCTGTCTTACCGCAGATGCAAAAAGAACTAGATATTAGTCAATTCCAGGTGAGTCTTGTCATTACTACATTCTCTGTAGCAGCAGCGATTTCAATCCCGTTGCTTGGTTATTTCTCGGATCGTTTTTCCAGAAAGGCCGTCATCATACCTGCACTGATTCTCTATGGTACAGGGGGACTTCTCGCTGGGGTTGCATCCGCTTGGTTTTCTAGTCCATATTTTTGGATCATGGCTGGTCGAGTTATGCAGGGTATAGGCGCAGCAGGAACAGCACCAATTGCAATGGCCCTTACAGGTGATTTGTTTAAAGGTGGCAAACAAAGCCGCGTCCTTGGCCTAGTTGAAGCCTCAAACGGCTTTGGGAAGGTCATTTCACCAATAATCGGGTCGTTACTCGCGTTGTTATTTTGGTATGCGGCCTTCTTCGCTTTCCCAATCTTTTGTTTAATTTCGGTACTTTTGACCATGTTCTTTGTCAAGGAGAAAAAGCAAAAGAATGAACCACCACCACTCAAAAAATATGTGCATGGATTATTTTCTGTTTTCAAAAATGAAGGAAGATGGCTATTTACAGCTTATCTTGCTGGCGCAACCTGCTTATTCACTCTGTTTGGGATTCTCTTTTATTTATCCGATGTATTAGAGAAAACCTACGATACAGATGGAGTACTAAAAGGGTTAATATTAGCTATCCCCCTTTTATGTATGACAACAACTTCCTATATTACCGGAAGTAAAATCGGTAAAAAGATGCCATTAATGAAAAAACTCATCATCATTGGGTTATTTCTTATGACAGCATCATTTGCCTTATTGGTCTTGTTTAAAAGCCTGATCCCATTTATTGCTGTATTAGCCATAAGCAGTATCGGAACAGGACTTGTTTTACCTTGCATTAATAGCTTTATCACAGGTTCCGTTTCGACTGAAAAGCGAGGTTTTGTCACATCTCTTTATGGATCTGTTCGCTTTTTAGGAGTGGCAGTTGGACCACCTATCTACGGCTGGCTGATGAACTGGTCTCGTGCTGGAATGTTTCTGACTACCGCATCATTAACATTAGTCGTTGGCCTGTTATGTATGATTTTAATCCATGTAAAAAAGAAAAAACCTAGTAAGGAAACAAATGATTCTCTGTTCAAAAAATTACAGGTAACGTAAAAAGGAGGAATTGTCTTGCAAATATTTGTTTCCCCAGAGCTAATGAAGGAAGAATGCCAAATTTTGAATATAGTCAATCAAGATAAGAAAGCCCTTGGTTATATCGCGTTTTTTCTTGATGATAAAAAAATGTATGTATATGGACATTGTGAGGAAATGGGGGTTAGCAAGGATTTCAAAGATACCATTACACCGTATATCCAAGGAATGGCGAAGGCAAAACCCGACTTAGATATTCTCTCCTACATATCCATCGGAGGAGAAAAATTAGAATTATCGGATGAAGAATCTGAAGGGGAGTAAGCACATTAATTACTCAAGGCTTCATTGGTACTGATCATTTCCCGTGAGGAAAAAGAATTTTAACCTTTTCTTATTTTGACAAAATGGTGAACTCATTTTGTGCAAGCACATGATATGTTAAAATGGGCTTACTAGATAAGGAAAGGTTTGTTCTTATGAAAAAAATAATCATATTTCTCACACTTGTTCTCATCTTTGGTTTGGTTGGCTGCTCGCAAAACAAGGAAAATCATGAGTCCAAAAGCGAAGATCATGTAATGGGAGATATCCGTGAAGAAACAGTCTCATTTAATGTGATGCCCTCTTTTTTAGATGGTAAGTCTGAGGATATGGTGACCATTTATAAAGCTGCGGCCATGCATCAGGATCTTTTAGAATCAATCCCTTGCTATTGTGGCTGCTCTGATTCTGTGGGGCACCGTGATAATTATGATTGCTTTGTTAATGAAAATAAAGACGATGCTATCGTTTGGGATGATCACGGTACAAAATGTATGGTATGTTTAGAAATTGCGGCTACATCTGTGATGGAGTATTCAAAGGGTAAATCACCTAGCGAAATTCGTGCTATGATAGATGAAACTTATAAAGAAGGCTATTCGACTCCAACACCAACTCCAATGCCAGAAATCTAAAAATTGGCGTGTGATTTGCTCACACGTCAATTTTTGTTAGATTAAGGCCTGTATTCACTTAATTTGTACAAAAAAGTGCCTCAGAGCTATAACTCCAAGACACCTACACAATCTATTCTACATAATACATAAAACCAATGGCTCCTGGGCCAGTGTGGGTGCTGATGACAGGAGTGGTTTCGACAATCTCAACATCAGTGTATCCGGTTTGTTTTTTAATCGCATCTTTTAAATTCGTTGCAAGTTCTACTGCATCGACTTGTGCGATTGCCACACTTTTTATCGTTTTATTACGTACATCCTCAGCAAATTTTTCAGTTAAGTATTTAACGATTTTTGCATGACTTCTAACCTTTGAAACAGGCGTATAGACACCATCCTGCAATGATGCAATCGGTTTAATGTTCAATAAAGATCCAATTAGTGCTTTCCCTTTTCCAATTCGGCCACCTTTTACAAGGTTCTCTAATGTATCAACGGTTACAAATAAGGTGGAATTTTCTCTAATTTCCTCAATCCGTTTGACAATCTCTTCTCTCGTTTGTCCTGCTTGTGCCATTTTTGCGGCTTCAACGACCTGAAAAGCTAAGGCTTTTGAAATATACATGGAATCAACCACGGTAACCTTTGAATCGCTTAATTTAGCCGCATTTTGAGCAGATGACACGGTACCACTCATTCCGCTGGTCATGTGGATTGAAAGGATTTCGCTGCCATCTTTTCCTAATTGGTCATAAAGCTCAACGAATTGCCCAACGGCAGGCTGTGAGCTCTTTGGAAGCTCTGCTGATTGCTTCATTTTTGTTAAAAATTCTTTTGGTGTAATGTCTACTCTGTCCAGATACGTTTCCCCATCAATCGTGATAGATAACGGGACGACGGATATCCCTAATTGTTTGACTGACTCCTCTGAAAGATCTGCTGTCGAATCTGTTACAATTTTTACCTTTGTCATACATTCACTTCCTACTGGTATACATCTATTTTCACAAAATAGTTTGTCCTTATTTAACAGGTATATTGCTCTTCTTTTCTGCTAAAATGCAAAAAAAAGAGCCGATTTCCCGTTTTAAAATCGGCTCATTCTAAAACTATGCATTATGTTTTAACATATCTAGTTGAAAAATGCGTTCATAATCAGTCCATTTTAGTACTGTCTTCAAATATTCACGAAACGAATAGATCTGTTTGGGACTTGATTTTGTCATAATTTTCGACAAAAATGCCTGCAAACGAAAATCGAGCATAAAGCGGTATGTGTTGCCATTCTCCAATACTGGAATTTCAATTACTTTAACCTTCTGTCCACAACTATTTTTGAACTCTAGGCTTTTAAATAGCAAACTATCAGTCCTTTTTCACCCGTTTCTTTCATTATACATGAGGACAAGCTGTTCGTCTTTGACTAATTATGTCAAATTAACAAATTAAATAATGTATTTTCCTTATTTAGTTCTCGAAATGGGAACCCTTTTTTAATCATTCGGTTCACTAAGGCCTCGTAGTCATTCTTATGCTTTAGCTCAATTCCAACTAAAGCCGGACCATTTTCCTTATTATTTTTCTTTGTATATTCAAATCGGGTAATATCATCTGTTGGTCCTAACACATCAAGTAGAAATTCACGTAATGCTCCCGCTCTTTGTGGAAAATTCACAATAAAATAGCATTGCAAGCCTTCATAAAGCATTGAACGTTCTTTAATCTCCTGCATTCTGCTGATATCATTATTCCCACCACTAAGCACACAAACAACAGTTTTTCCTTTGATTTTTTCCTTATACAAATCCAGGGCTGCTAGTGATAATGCCCCGGCAGGTTCTGCTACGATGGCATTTTCATTATATAAATCTAATATGGTTGTACAAACCTTACCCTCTGGTACGTCCACAATATCATCAACGAGTTGTTTACTAATTTCAAACGTTTTGTCACCAACCGTTTTAACAGCTGCTCCATCAACGAACTTATCAATTTTTGCCAAAGAGGTGACCGCGCCATTTGCAATCGAAGTTTTCATGCTAGCTGCACCCGATGGTTCAACTCCAATCACCTTTGTGTTTGGTGAAATGCTCTTCATATATGTTGAGATACCTGAAACCAGTCCACCCCCACCGATTGCTGCAAACACATAATCAACAGGTTCAGCACAATCATTTAAGATTTCAACGGCAACTGTTCCTTGACCTGCTATTACATCAGCATCATCAAATGGATGGATAAACGTACGATTTTCTTTTTCACAGCATACTACTGCTTCCTCATAGGAATCATCAAAAGTGTCACCAGTCAACACTATCTCAACATATTCCCGACCGAAAGCTTCTACTTGAGACACCTTTTGTCTCGGTGTGGTAGAAGGCATAAAAATTTTGCCTTGAATTTTTAGTGCAAAGCAGGAAAAAGCAACCCCCTGTGCATGGTTTCCAGCACTAGCACAGACCACTCCATTTATAAGTTCTTCCTCAGAAAGATTCTTAATTCGGTTATATGCTCCTCTAATTTTAAAGGAACGAACAATTTGTAGATCCTCACGTTTTATTAATAGGTTACATTCATAACGTTCAGATAATAATTCATTTCTTTGTAAAGGTGTATGGATTATAACATCCTTCAATGTTTGATTCGCTTTTATGATATCCTCTACATGGATCTCATCTAGTTTTTGTTTTACTTCGTGTGCCATGAGCCCATATCCCCTTTCACCTATTTCTACAACAACACAGTACAGTATTGAAGATTCAATTTGTTCATTATAACATGAATTATCCAATCTGTTGGGAAGTTTTCTAAATATTTTATTACTTTTTTATAATGTAAACACTTCCAATTTTAATTTAACGCATTATTTGTATTATGGTTTTTTTAGCAGTATGATTGGAAGAAGAAAATGGAGTTATGAGGTGGACGATATGACATTTCGGCAAGAGTCATTAAAAGAAGAAATTGCTAATTCGATTACACATGGTCTCGGCGTGTTATTAAGCATCCCGGCCCTCGTTATGTTAATTGTTTTTGCTGTTAAATATGGTGACGTTTGGCATGTTGTAAGCTTTTCGATCTTTGGGGCTACGATGTTTCTTCTTTACCTATTTTCAACCCTTTTGCATAGTATCACACATTTAAAAGCAAAAAAGGTGTTTGCGATCTTAGATCATTCAGCGATTTATTTATTAATTGCCGGCACGTATACTCCTTTTGTTTTAGTTTCGATTGGAGGCTGGCTAGGCTGGACGCTTTTTGGGATTGTGTGGGGATTAGCTGTCATCGGTATCGTGTTCAAAGTCTTTTTTGTAGAAAAGTTTATGATCCTATCTACCGTTTGTTACGTCCTTATGGGCTGGCTAATCATAGTTGGAATTAAGCCTTTATATGAAAGCATCGGGTTTAACGGCTTTATGCTGTTGCTAACGGGCGGAATTCTGTACACAGTTGGGGCTGTCTTTTATGTATGGAGAAAGCTTCCTTTTAACCATGCGGTTTGGCATTTGTTTGTGTTGGCGGGCAGTGCAGCGATGTTTTTCTCAGTGCTCTTCTATGTTGTGGATGTACCGTTTATATCTTAATAAAAGGAAACCCGCAGATTTAGTTCTGCGGGGTTTTTTCATATACCAAAAACGTATACTCATATGGGTTTTTTTCGTCCTTTATTCCTTTTTCCTTTGAAATAACCTTCCATTTTGCTTTATCAAATACTGGAAAATAAGTATCTCCTTCAAATTCCTCATCAATCTCAGTTATGTACAGACGCTCGGAATATGGAAGTATTTCTTTAAAAATCTCTGCACCACCGATCACAAATAATTCTTGATCGGTTTCTTTACTCATTTCCACAATCTCATCAATGGAATGAATCACTTTACATCCTTCAGCTTTATAGGAAGTGTCACGTGTTACAATGATGTTTTCTCGTCCCGGCAGAGGGCGTCCGATTGAATCATACGTTTTTCTCCCCATGATGATAGGGTGGCCCATCGTTACCCTTTTAAAATAAGCTAGATCAGCAGGTAATCGCCATGGGAGATCATTATCCTTACCGATTAATTGGTTTTTATCCATTGCTAGTAGTAATGAAATCATTTTAATCATCCTCACAAAAAAAGATCCTAAGGTCGATTATACCTTAGGATTCTATAAATAGAAATGCTTTATACGGCAACTGGTGCCTTAATTGCAGGATGTGGTTCGTATCCTACGATTTCGAGGTCGTCCATTTCAAAGTCAAAAACCGATTCTACAGCTGGATTAATATATAGATTCGGGAATGGTCGAGGGTCACGACTTAGCTGTAAATTTACCTGTTCAATATGATTTGTGTAAATATGGGCATCCCCAATTGTATGGATGAAATCCCCAACCTCTAATCCGCACTCGTATGCGATTAAATGAGTTAAAAGCGCATAACTCGCGATGTTGAAGGGAATTCCGAGGAAAAGGTCGCCTGACATGATCTTCGACTAGGTTCGCTACATCTAGCCCGTTCTCCTACGAACTGCTGTATGTCTCCATACAGATGAGACTATATCACGATCCAATAATGGACCCCTACCATTTCCACCTGCTTCGGTGTACTCCCAAAGGGATAGTCGTTAGGCATTTATGTTTCAAAATATTTATAAGTTGGAAAATTAGGTGACTTCAATCTATTTAGAATAGTAGCAGTAACAACCCCTAGTTGACGAGCGGCTTCGCTACAACTTTCATATATGATACCATCAACGAGTACAGGTCTTGTATTTGGTGGAAGGACACCCTTCATTTTTCTAGAAAGTTTTTTCTTAGTTTCTTCTGAATGCTCTCTACCATAGAATGAATTCTTTTCTCCTTTTCTTTGAGATGCTATTTCGGAAAGTTTCGACCTATGTTCCGGAGTTCTTACCGCCCCTTTTGCATAAGAGTTTCCTATACTAGCCTTGCTCATTTTCATCCTAGATTCAATACTATGACTTCGACCTGTCATTCCATTTACGTGACTACCATATACATCTCTTCTCTCATCCGGAGTCATCGAATTATACCGTTTCTCAAGAGATACCTTTATTTTTCTTACTATTTGTTCTCTATTCGGATGGTAAGAGATTAAGTCACCGCCACCAACAATTTGGCTCGTATTATATAGTTTATCTAACGAATCAAGTTGGTCTTGTTCAATTAATCTTGCCTCAAACTCGTTATTACAAAACTTATCAATCCTAAATTCGAAAGCCTCTTCACCATATTTATTCCATGCCCGTTGAAGTGGAATACAGTGATGTACTCCCTTTTTAAGTTCACGCCTATGTCTATCAAAGCGTTTTTCTACTTCAACTGAACTTCCAACATACAACTTTCCGTTTTCTAAATTTTGAATATGATAAACCCCAATAATCGGCATTTTCTCACCTTCTATTGTTTGATAAACGGAATACCTCGAAACAATTTAGCACGGGATTGTCTTTTTCAAGAGTTTCCCCGTTTAGGTAGGTTTTCTATAAGGATTACTCCCTAAAGGCGCTCATTTACAAACGCTGATACAACTGGCAACTCAATTTCCCATCTGCCACATAGAATTGGAACAGGCTGTGGCATGGTGGCAGTGCCATGAATTCCACATCGCCAGGGTTGTAGCCGACGACGAGATGGCGTCTGCTGTCAGGGTTATTTTTAATCTGGTTGATGACATTTTTCAACTGATCAATGGTCTCACCACGTGATGTTTCCCAGGCTCTCCACTGCTTCCCATAAACTGGACCTAGTTCGCCGTATTTAGCAGCAAACTTATCATTCTCTAATATTTGTCCTTTAAACTTATCCATCTCAGCTTGATATAACTCATTAAAATCTGGGTCCTTCTGGCTTCGATTACCGAAATCCGTCATATCGGGGCCATCGTATTCATCACTCTCAACCCAATTTTTAAAAGCCCACTCATTCCAAATGTTATTGTTGTTTTTTAGAAGATACCTAATATTCGTATCGCCTTTAATAAACCAGAGCAGCTCACTCGCAATTAGGCGGAAAGGAACTCTCTTCGTTGTAAGTAAAGGAAATCCCTTACTTAAATTAAATCGCATCTGGTACCCAAACACAGAAACTGTCCCCGTCCCAGTACGATCCATTTTTTTCGTACCATTTTCAAGAACATGCTTTAATAAATCCAGGTACGCATTCTCACCATGTTTCAATAAATTCACTCCCTACTAAACTTCATGCTATTATCTTACTACAAATAATAATCTAATTCATCGACTTTCTCCTAAATCTGCAAAAAGCTGATAAGTCATAGGAGCCGAAAGTTTCAATTGATTTCTTGACTGTTCAGAAAGATAGAACATTGCAAAGGTTTCTGCAAAATATTCCTCTGGATAGTCACTAAAATAGTCACGATGTGGAAATAATTGCTTCACTTCTTTGTTCCAGATCGCTAGAAAATAAGGATCCTCGCTGATTGAATCAAATACAAATTTGTCAATCGAATGTGCCAGCTCATGTAGTTCTAAATTGATAGACCCATGGCCTTTCCCTTTTTCACTATACCCTATCTTCGCTAGCACGACCTCTGAGCCACCAATTCCCGGCACAAGATCCCAAGTAGGACCATTTTCACTATATCCTCGGGGTTTTTCCCCCTTTAAATAGACTGCGGTAGGCTCATCTGTTAAAAGGCCTGTAAATAGCTTTAAGACAACTCCCTTGTCTACCAATCCTTGCAAAATAATGTCGTCAATTTGATTAACACGTTCAATCATTTGCGCAGCTTCGGATTCATTGAAATTTGTCTCAGGTAAAAAAATAATCTCTTTTAATGTTTTATAGTTTTTCAAATTTGAAGTTTCCGTATAAAGTGTGAGAGATTGATAATCTTTTAGTGGAACTCCGGAAGGGGACGCTTCACCAGGATGGTAGGTAAAGCCAACAAGAATAAACAGAAGTGTAAGAATACCTATTTTTTTCATAAGAATGCTCTCCCTAATTTCAATAGTTTCATAGATACATATAAGCGCACTCTTCTCACAAATAATAAAAATAGTATAACATGTTTTGAAAAATGAGTCTGCTAGATAAGATGTGGAAACTTCTTCTTAGAAATACAAAAAAGGCAGTCCAATGAGGTCACAAATGCGACCCCTGAACTGCCTTTTGCTCTTATTAACTTAGCCATTTCGGCGGTGTATTTTTATCCCAATAAATATCACCTAAAGCATGATGTGTTTGGAACCCATCATGATGTGTATGATAGTGGAAATTAAACCAAAAGCCATCCTGCGGTGGGTGGTCTTTGCGCACATGAAAGCGAACTATATCCTTCCCACTGGTTTTATCGAAAATATGGAAAATCTTTTCCCCATTTCCGCCAGACGGTTGTTCTGAAATTTCCAGTTGGTCAAGCTCTTCTGCTGGGTATTGCTCTGCTAATAACTCAATAACACTCTCAATTCTAGGTAAAATTTCAGTACGGAATTCATCTTCAATAACCGGTCCAATTTTACTTCCGAATTTCTCGAAGGATTTCGTTTCTGCCTGTGTCATTGCATACGTAACAAAGCTTCTACTGTCATATCCGTAATTCGATTCGAACTCAGAATATAGCTTAGACTCTGCAGCTTGTTCATTTATCGCATTTAACTTACTTGGCTTATCCGCATCTGCTTGCTCCATTGTGAGAGCAGGGGGAGGCGCTACCAATCCAAGCGTTAAAATGGAAAATGAAACAACCAATGCTTTTCGCAACCATTTTTTCATAACCTAAACGCCCTTTCAACACATTTAACCATATGCCCATTTTAACACAATCTCACAAAAAGTTTTACTATAAAAATAAGAAAATACAAAAAAATAAGGATAAATGCCCAGATAGGAAATGAGGGGAAATTCTTCATTTTAAAAACATAAGAATTATTTTGAAAGAATAAAGTTCATAAAATCTTCATTGTTTGATAAAATAGGGGTACTATACATATTGAAAGGTGGATTCTGGTTATGGAATGGATTTTTGGGATCGCAAGTGTCGTAACATTAGCTTATTTTATCTTTTGTTGTGTGAGTGAATAAGAAAACCCGCTTTCAAAGCGGGCTTTATTTTTTATGAAATATGTAATTTAGTTTTTCTTTTTCTTCTTCCTTGACGAATCCACTGCCATTCTTCCAGTTTCTTGATTCGTTGTCCCCTGTCCTTCTACATCAGAAGATCCTAATCCAATTGTTGTAGGATCTTTTTTTCGTTTTGCCATTGCTCATCACCTCCGTTATTTAACGTAACCAAAGGGGTGGCAAATTATCCCGCATCATGCACTAAGTCTCCAACAAATTAAGATTTTCATTTGATCAAGAACCTTCCACATCAATGATACCAAAATGGAATTTAGCTGATTTTCGTCTAAAAACTGTAAATCCATATTTGTCGAAATATTCACTTTTCCAATGGTCCTTAAGCACTATTTTTTGTTTTGCTACTCGTTTTGCTGCTTCGAGTACTTCAGGACTTAATGTGGAATAAATCGCAAAATTGCGGAGTCCCTTAATCCCTTCCGATTCCTCAATTGACTCTTCAAACATTGGATCAAAATACACGACATCAAAGCTTTTAGGAGGACAACTCGCTAAATAACTCTCATAGTTCTTATTCTTCACTTCAATTCGTGCCATAGCCTCATTCATCAACGGAAATCCGGTATCCCAGCTTTTCAACCCGCCTTTTAAAAGGTAAAACAGATATTTATCTCCTTCAAGAGAAACCACTTTTCCCTCCTCACCAACGACAAAACTTGCGACAATACTGTCAGAACCAAGGCCTAAGGTGCAATCTAAAATGGTGTTCCCTTTCTCCAAACCTGAAGCCTGAATGAATGGATCATGTTCACCTTTCATTAATCGCTTCATGCGAAACATTGCGGAATTCGGATGAAAGAAGAGTGGCTCGTCTCCAAGCAGAGGATGTATTTCAATCCGATTTTTCCCTACAACAAGGATATCGTCTTCAGTTTGTTCGTGAAGATTGAAAATAGAACGTTTTTTCCTCGGGATATATGTAACTTCAAGTTCAACAGCGACTTTATGCGCCAATTTGACCAAATCATCATTGGTTCGGCCTGCAGTTGTAACGATCATTTTATCACCTGTTTGCAAAAAAAAGATGTCGTCATGACATCCTTTAGCAATGCTTATTTAACGCGGAAGTAATATTTTCCATAATGCCTTCCATTGAATTTGTTTCAATTTCATGACGTGGAATGAAGTGTACAACTTCCTTGCCTTTCAATAAAGCCATTGACGGAGATGATGGTTCATAACCCTCAAAGTACTCTCTCATCTTCGCAGTTGCTTCTTTATCTTGACCAGCAAATACCGTTACAAGATGATCTGGCTTTTTCTCATTATTTAAAACAGCTTGTGTTACAGCAGGTCTTGCAAGTCCTGCAGCACAACCACACACAGAGTTTACAACAACTAGTGTAGTCCCTTCTGCTTTGTCCATGAAGTTTTCAACTTCTTCTTCTGTTTGAAGCTCGTTAAAACCCGCTCCCACTAGCTCTTGGCGCATCGGTTTTACGATTTGCTTCATATATTCATCATATGCCATTGACATATTAATCCCTCCCTCATTTTTCATAAAATAAGCATACTATTTTGTAGTAGCAAAATCAATTTTCAAACAATATCAATACCGATTTTTTATGTTTATAATGTAATCAACCTTTAGTTTTTTCTACTTTCTGTCATTTGCTTCCAAACGGAACCCTTTGCTTCCTCGCCACCTTCAATTCGTTCGATAGCCAGTTTAATTTGCATCTTCACTTCAAATTCCGGATCATTTTCTGCCGCTTTAAGGGCATCAAGTGCTGTTTCATCGCCAACCTCATATAAAAACATAGCAGCACGCCATCTAACTAGCTTACTTGAATCCTTCAACGCCTCACACATCGCAGCAATTGCAGCTGGGTCCCCGATATCTGACAAACAGTCACCTGCTGTTCTTCTTACTGTAACTGACTTATCTTTTAAAGCCTCGTACAGGTATGGTAGTACAGTAGGCTTTTCAATCATACCTAAATAAACAGTTGCTAACCGACGGATTGAAGGCTTTTCATCCTTCAATGCTTTAGCTAATACTGGAATATCATCTTCTTCTGGATCCATTTGTTCGAGGCTTGCATAGCGCTTTGTCCAATCAGGATCATCAAGCATCTCTGCTGTCACCTTATAGGATTGTCGTTTTTGGACAGTTAGAGCTGATGTTTGCTCTGAAATTTGTTTTACAATACGGTCTAATCGGTTTTTCGGGTAGGCTGCAGCAAGCTCATCCACAACTTCTTTTCCGATTTCATCATGATTGCCATAACGAACACCTTGTTCCTTCCATTCTCGTTCCAATACTACATTTCCTGATTCCTCTTGTGCACGAAGCAACGCATCTCTGAACACATCAGGTAAGCCAAAACGGAATTCTTGTTCACCGTCATGAAGCTTGACCTGCATTGGAAGACCTTTATACATTTGCACAAAAACCTTCACTTCACCAAAATGTTCGTCGAGCTTCTGTCCTTCGTTCTCACCTTCTATCACATCTTCTCCAAAAACCTTACGGACGTTTGGTAAAAGCTCCTGCCAGTCATATCTTGCATTTCTTTCTAGCGCTAAGAAATCGGCAACATGATAAACACCTTTAATTCCTTCGATTAACATAATTTCTTTAATAAGTGGTGGTGCTTGATCTATGTTGTCTTTTTTATAATTATTGCTTTTTCCCTTTGGTAGTTCCTCGTCTAATATAATCTTCATTGTATTCGGACTAGGTGTTGGTTCAATTGATTTAATGTTCATATCTACCACTCCTTCTCCTATGAAATCAACTACCGTCATTGTAGCATACGTTTTGCTCTTATATCTATTAAGAGACATTCGTTGATTTTATTCGATTTGTACTATTCTCATTTTTTTTCTATAGCTTAGTACATCTAGAAGCAACCAGGTTCTTGCTCTTTATCAAACTTGTCTTATTTTAGCGCTTAAGTACTAAATTTCAGCAATATTGTCATAATAGCTTAATAATCTAAATATCATAAATGTGTGTTCATCAAAAGGTTGTTTTCGCTTTGTTGTGATAAGGATTAAAATTGTTATTCGTTTTCTATCTTTAAGTACTAGTTCACTTCCATAGCCTTTTTATCCAACAAACCTTTCGAAAACTAGACTATATTTGCTTTTGCAAACCATCAAGGAGGAACTTCAATGAAAAAACGCTATGGAACAAAAGAAGCCATTGTCGTGACGTCACTTGCAGCTGGCTTTTTCTTTGGTGCCCCATTTGCAGCAGATGCATCTGAAAAGCAAAACCTAGATCCCTTACTAGACAAAAACTATCAATTTGATACAAAACAGGAATTACGATATGGCCATACGGGTTATCCGGTTCGATTTCTTCAATTTGAATTACATAAGCTAAATTTTTATTATGAATCAATTGATGGTCACTATGGCGCATCTACTCAAGAAGCTGTTAAAAGATTTCAAGAATTATATGAAATAAAGATCGATGGTATCGCCGGTGAAACAACACTAAAAAAATTAAACGAGGTCATTCTGCAGCCAAAGCCCCCTTTCTATGCTGTTGGAGACGAGGGCCCTGCTGTAAAACAGCTACAAACCAAATTGCAAAGATTGAGATTTTATAGTGGTTTGATAGATGGAAAATTCGAATCAGTCACAGAAGCGAGTGTTAAGGCTTACCAGAAGAAATTTAATTTGGAAGCAAATGGCCTTGCCACAGAAGAGACAATTGACCATATTATGAAAAATAAGAATGTTAGGGGTCTCACGATCAAAAAAGCGAAAGTAGTAACGGCACAACCTGTTACAGATTCCAATTCCGTAAGTAATGAGGTACCCGCTGAAACAATGGAAGCACCGCCTGTCGATGCTAGTGTGATTTCAATTGCAATGAATTATATCGGGGTTCCCTATGTTTGGGGTGGAACTTCACCAAATGGTTTTGATTGCAGTGGTTTTTTACAATTTGTTTTTGCTCAAAAAGGTGTTAACATTTCACGAACGGTTCCTGGTATTTGGAGCCAGGGGGCAAGTGTGTCTGCACCAAGCGTTGGTGATATTGTCTTTTTTCAAACGTATAAACCAGGTCCGTCACATGCTGGAATATACCTTGGAAACAATAAATTCATCCACGCTGACTCAACCGATGGTATAAGCATTGATGATATGACGATTAACTACTGGCAATCAAGATACTTAGGTGCGAAACGTCTATAAAACAAAGGCCCGGTTCTATACCGGGCCTTTCATCTATTCGTTTACCATTTCTGATAATTCTGCCCATCTTTCAAGTAATTGGTCAAGCACCTCAGTTTCCTTTGCATGGTCATCCATTGCCTGCTGTGCTTTCTGGTAATCACTTCCGGCAGCTTCGATTTCCTTTACAAGTACAGCAACCTTTTCCTCTTGGGCTTCGATTTTTCCTTCAATTTCATCCCATTCTAGTTGATCCTTGTAGGAAAGTTTCTTCCTCTTAGGCTTAGGTTCTTCTTTTGTGAAGGTCTTTTCAATTTTTGCCTTCTGGACAGCTTGTGCAGCTTCTACTGAATTCTTCTCGAGATAATCCGAGTAATCACCAAAATAGGTTGAAATCTTATGCTCTTCTTCAAAAATTAAGAGCTGATCAGTTACCTTATCCAAGAAGTACCGATCATGTGATACTGTGATGACAACACCTGGGAAGTCCTCTAAATAATCCTCTAATACGGTTAAGGTATGGGTATCCAAATCATTTGTCGGCTCATCCAATAATAAAACATTCGGCTCACCCATAATAATTTTCAATAAATACAACCGTCTTCTTTCCCCACCAGATAACTTTCGAATTGGTGTACCATGTGTATGCATAGGAAATAGAAACCGTTCTAGCATTTGGGCTGCTGAAATTATTTTTCCATCGAGTGTATGAATCATTTCGGCAGTTTCTTTAATATACTCAATCATTCGCTTATTAACGTCCATATCCATGCTTTCCTGTGTGTAATATGCAAGCTTTACAGTTTGCCCAATTTCAATTTCGCCCGTATCCACTGGTACTCTTCCGGCAATGACATTTAATAATGTGGATTTCCCGCTTCCGTTTCGACCCACAATTCCAATTCGGTCACCTGGCTTAACAAGCAAGTTCACATCCTTTAAGATTTGCGTTCCATTAAAGCTTTTTGAAACACTTTTTAATTCAATCACCTTTTTACCGAGCCTACTACCACCAACCGAAATATCAAGTGTATCGGTGTTTACAATCTTTTTTGCATTCTCTATTTCATCAAAACGTTGAATACGTGCTTTTTGCTTGGTCGTTCTTGCCTTAGCACCTCGTCGAATCCAAGCAAGTTCACGTCTATATAAATTTTGACGTTTTGATTCAATCGCTTGCTCCTGTTCAATTCGTAGCGCTTTTGCTTCTAAAAAGCTACTATAGTTACCAGTATAGGTATAGAGATTACCTTCATCAAGCTCGATGATACGGTTTGTTACACGGTCTAAAAAGTAACGATCATGGGTGACAACTAATAAGGCACCATTGTATTTAGTAAGATAATCCTCCAGCCATTTGATTGTGTCAAAATCCAAATGGTTTGTTGGCTCATCGAGAATTAACAAATCTGGAACTTCAATTAAACTTTGAGCTAGAGCCACGCGCTTCTTTTGTCCCCCTGATAATTCCATAACATCTTGTGAAAAATCAGTAATTCCTAGTTTTGACAATACTGCTTTTGCATTTGAATTAGCTTCCCATGCATTGGCTGCATCCATTTTTTGTTGTAGGTCATATAGTCTTTCCTGATTTTCAGTGTTCATCGGTTCTTTTTCAATTCGAATCATCGCTTCCTCGTATTCTTTTAATAATCGAAGAAGTGGTGTGCTTCCTTGAAAGACTTGGTCAAGAACGGTATTTCCAATTGAAAAATCAGGTTGCTGTGGTAAATAGCTGATTGTATATCCCTTTGAATGAGTGATTTCCCCATGGTCCGCCTCTTCCACACCTGCAATGATTTTTAATAGCGTAGATTTGCCTGTACCATTGACACCGATGATACCAATTCGTTGATTATCCGTAATGCTAAACGAGATATCCTCAAACAATGTTTTTTCGGCATAGCTTTTTGATAGATTTTCAACTGTTAAAAGCATCATAACTGTCCATTCCATTCTTTATAAAATTGATCAAGAAACGCCGTCATAAAGTCATGGCGTTCTTGAGCTACTTGTTTTGCTGCGTTCGTATTCAGGGTATCTTTTAATTTGAGTAATTTTTCATAAAAGTGATTAACTGCTGTAGATTTGCCGTTTCGATATTCTTCCTTTGTCAAATTTTCACGATATGGAAGATCTGGGTCATACATTAAATCACCATGTGCACCGGCGTAAGCAAAGGTTCGTGCAATGCCAATTGCTCCAATCGCATCTAAACGGTCAGCATCCTGGACAACCTGTCCTTCAATGGTTGTCATTGGAGGTCGGTTTCCACCCTTAAACGACATGGTTGAGATGATTTCGAGTATCTGATCTTGTTCAGATTCGGGTATTTGTAAGGTAAGTAGCCAATCACAAACCTTCTGAAGGCCTTCTTCTTCCGAGTTATTTAATTTTTCATCTGCAACATCATGTAATAATGCTGCCATTTCAACGATGAATAGATTAGCACTTTCTTTTTCACCAATTTGTATTGCAGCCTTTCTGACTCTTTCGATATGCCACCAGTCGTGGCCGCTGCTATCATGCTGCAAAATTTTTTTCACAAAAGTGGTAGTTGCTTCAATGATTTGTTGTTGCTCCATATTATCCTCCGCCGACTTCAATATCGTAACCATTGTATCATAAAACGCCCCAACTAATCTGTCGCGCACCATTAAACCTTTGCATAAAATAAAAAAGCTAGAGGAACTCCAGCTTCGGTGAGAGGTGGTAACAAATATGTATTTTTTAAATCAGTTAAATCGGGAAATTGGAACAGCATGGTATGGACGGCATGTCGTATTGATTACTTGTAATCCCAGTACAAATCAATTTCTGCAGCTTCATAAGAGCCTTCACGCTCCGACGGAGCCACCAAATCCAAATTGTGCAGAAGCAATCTCCCAATTTTTAAGCATTGGTTATAAAATTGCAGCCATTGCTCCCTTATCTCATAATGAGGTGCAATACGTGCTCGTAAAATAAGTTGTTCATTTATTCATCCAGCTGATTCCGATGGTATTTTCACCAGCGTGAACACCAATCGCTACCCCAAGTGGGTAGGCTTCAATTGAAATATGATTAGGTGTAAATCCTCGAATCTGCTCTTTCCATTCCTTTGTTTTGGAATCGTCCAAGCCATATAAAATATAGATTTCATCCATTTGATTGTTCTCAACTGCATCCCTAAGATAACCTAGTATTTTACTCGTTGCCTTATTCTCAGATCGCACCTTTTCTTTAACCGAAAGAGCACCATCGATTATCTGGATGACTGGCTTTATTTGCAGCATACTTCCAAGAAAATATTGAGCGGTGTTCATTCGTCCACTACGATGTAGCTGTTCTAAACTGCCGATAATTACGTATGTTTCTAGTTTCTCGGCTAAATTAACGATAAGTTTTTCAACTTGAGTCGAAGTCCCACCTTCATGAATAAGCTTCATCCCTTCCTTCATTAGCTTTGTCATTGGATAGGTTAGAATTTTTGAATCAATAACCGTAACAGGGATATTTACTAATTCTGCTGCTTGTCGTGCAGATGAAACGGTCCCACTTAATTTTTCTGAAATATGAATAGAGATAATTTCATCATATTTTTCTTCAAGACTATTATATAGTTCCACAAAGCTTCCAATGGAAGGCTGTGATGTCTTAGGTATGGTTTTAGCTGTTTTTAACCGTTCAAAAAATTGGGCAGGTGTAATCGTTACCCCATCAAGATATTCTTCCTCATCAAAAAAGATTGTCATCGGGATAACGTATATATCCTCATGATTCTTAAGCTCTTTATCTAAGAATGCTGTACTATCTGTAACCCATGCGATTTTCCCCATAATTTCGCCTCCTTATAAATCCACTATACCTATTTTACTATATATTAAATAACATTTTTATTAAAAATGAGTAATTATCTGAAAATTTAAATCTTTAGTCTTATAAAAAAGAGGCATGATAGCCCCTTATTTTATCGTATTATGAAGTTGATGAATGGAATCAATGATATAGTCAATCATTTCAAGTAAGTCATCAATATTGTCCTCATGAATTAACCGATGAAAAATAATTTTACTATTGTTTGTAAATTGATTTATTGAACCGTATGGAAACGAGATTTCCTGTTGTATTTCTCTGGTGTCTCCCCAGATAGTGGTAAGTTCTCGCTCGATTGTAGGACAAGCATCCAATGAATCCAATTTGAAAACAAAGCCGATTTCAAGGAAACAACCCGGTTTTTCGTTGGTATTTCTAAGTTCTGAGACCAGATTATCAAGGTCAATTTTTAAATCTATATAGGCATGGATTTCGTTAATCGCTTTGTCTTTAAAGCTAATGTGGTAGTGCCTGCCCATTTTTGCCGTATCGATCTGGTCCTTACGATCAATAATCAGGATTTGTCCTTCTAAGTCCAAATCATAAAGAGCCCCTTCGACGACAACCTTTAAATTTTCAAATACAGTTGGATCAAACATAATTCTACCTACCTTTAAAATAGCCCGACAGCTTTTCCATCTTCGGTTACATCCATGTTGAGTGCAGCTGGTTTTTTCGGAAGTCCTGGCATGGTCATAACTTCACCTGTTAGTGCAACGATAAAGCCAGCACCAATCGATGGTCTGAATTCACGGATAGTAATCGTAAAATCAGTTGGTCGTCCTAGTAAGGTTGGATCATCTGAGAGTGAATATTGGGTTTTCGCCATACAGATTGGTAGATCCCCCCAGCCAAACTTCTCGAAATCAGCTATTTGCTTTTTCGCCTTTGAAGAAAACTCAACATCCTTAGCGCCGTAAACCGTTCTAGCAATCGTTTTTACTTTGTCTTCAATGGAAGCAGATAAATCGTAAATCGGCGAATAATGATTTTTTCCCGTTTCGATGACCTCAAGCAACTTCTCGGCAAGTGCAATTCCACCTTCGCCACCCTTTTCCCAAACTTCAGTTAGAGCAACAGGATACGAATGTTCCTTACACCAAGATTCAATTTTCTCTACTTCTTTTTCCGTATCTGTCACAAATCGATTAATGGCGACTATAAACGGTAGGCCAAAAGCCTGGACCGTTTCAATATGTTTTTGCAAATTCTGTAATCCTTTGGCTAAAGCATCTACATTTTCTTCTTTGAGGTTTTCATTTGCCACACCACCATGCATTTTTAACGCTCGGTTTGTCGCAACAATGACAACCGCCTCAGGCTTAATATCGGCATATCTTGCTTTAATGTCGAGAAATTTCTCAGCACCAAGATCAGCACCAAAACCGCCTTCAGTTAACACATAATCTGCTAATTTCGCCGCCATTTTTGTGGCAATGACAGAGTTACAGCCATGAGCAATATTTGCAAATGGTCCACCATGAATCAAGGCGGGAGTGTGTTCAAGTGTTTGAACTAAATTTGGTTTCAGCGCATCTTTTAACAAAAGGGTTAGTGCCCCTTCTGCACCAAGGTCACTAGCTGTAACCGGTTGTTTATGTATATTATAGGCTACTACAATTTTAGATAATCGTTTCTTCAAATCCTGGATGTCCGTTGCAAGACAGAAAATCGCCATAATTTCGGATGCAACGGTAATATCAAAGCCGTCCTCACGTGGAACACCTTGGGTCGGACCGCCAAGCCCAACAATCACATTTCGAAGAGCACGGTCATTTAAATCCACAACTCGCTTCCAAGTGACACGCCTCACATCAATTTGTAGCTCATTTCCTTGATGAATATGGTTATCAATCAAGGCAGACAATGTATTATTCGCTGTCGTAATCGCATGAAAATCACCGGTAAAATGCAAATTAATTTCTTCCATTGGGATGACCTGTGAATACCCACCACCAGTTGCTCCGCCTTTAATTCCCATTGTTGGACCAAGAGAAGGTTCTCTCATCGCAATCATCGCATTTTTTCCAAGCTTGGCAAGGCCTTGCCCCAATCCAACCGTAACTGTTGACTTTCCTTCACCGGCTGGCGTTGGATTAATGGATGTTACAAGAATGACTTTGCCATCCTTTTTCTTTTCAAGGCGCTTCATCACATCTAATGAAATTTTTGCTTTGTAATGACCATAGGGTTCGACTTCATCATCAAGTAAATCAAGTTTCTGGACTATCTCCTTGATTGGTTTTATTTTAGCCTCTTGAGCAATTTCAATATCGGATTTGTACTTCTTAGGTAATTCCATGCACATGACCCCCTAAAATCTATTCGTCATATTGTTCCTAATCATTTCTATCTTACATTATTCAGTACAAAAGTTGAAAGATAAACCTCAATTTTATAGAGTTTCCTTTACCACTAAAAACGAGTAAAGATTTTTTAATTGATATTCATATATGAATTGTTGTAAAATTTCAATTATAATAGAAAAGCGCAAGCGACTTGATCAGCCCCGAAAAGCATAAGAAAAGCCGGCGAGAAGGATGCCTTTTATCCTTTTTGACGGATTGGCTTATGACCTCGAGGGGCTAGTCGCTGGAGCTAGACATTATACAAGAAGTAGGGGGATGATACGATTGCCGATTAATATACCTCATGACTTACCAGCGAAGGAAGTGTTGGAATCAGAAAATATATTTGTGATGGATGAGGACCGTGCCTATAGTCAGGACATTCGTCCACTTAATATAGTAATCTTAAATATTATGCCTGAAAAAGAACGTACAGAAACTCAGCTCCTTAGACTTCTAGGAAATTCCCCATTGCAGCTGAATATTACGCTTTTATTCCCAGAAACGCATGTTGCAAAAAACACAGGAAAAAATCATCTTGAAAAGTTTTACACTACATTTTCTAAGATTAAGCACAGAAAGTTCGATGGAATGATCATCACAGGGGCACCTATTGAGCACCTTTCTTTCGAGGATGTGAATTATTGGGATGAACTCAAAGAAATCATGGAGTGGACGAAAACAAATGTAACTTCGACCTTACATATTTGCTGGGGCGCACAAGCAGGACTCTTTTACCATTATGGAGTCAAAAAGTATCCTCTCCCTGAAAAATGTACAGGCGTGTTTCACCATCGCGTTGTAAATAAGGATATGAAACTTGTTCGAGGCTTTGATGATTTCTATTTTGTACCGCATTCCAGATTTACGGAGGTAACACTCGATGAAATTGAAAATACGGAAGGTTTAACATTGTTATCCGTTTCCGATGAGGCGGGTGTGTGTCTAGTTTCCTCAAATGATGGAAAACATATTTTCCTAACAGGACACCCTGAATATGATGTCAATACATTAAAAGAGGAATTTGAACGTGATCTTGCAAAAGGAAAGAGGATTATCCCTGTTAATTATTTTCCTAATAATGACCCAGCTAATCCACCAGTACACAGCTGGAGATCGCATTCATATTTGCTGTTTGCAAACTGGCTCAATTATTATGTGTATCAAGAAACACCGTATGACTGGGAATAGACAAAAGGTATCTCGCAACCGAGATACCTCTTTTTATTTCTCTTTTCTTAACATAAAAACCCACATAAAGGATAATGCCTGTTTTAGCTCCCTTGGCAGCCCCTTTGTCCATTCTTTGTTTACAGCATCTTTATATACTGGTTGACCATCTTCTACCGTCCAGCCATTTTCTGAAACCAGTTGTTCAAATTCCCATGGCATCATCGTGTTTTGGATGACTTTTTTACCATATAGTCGTGGATACGCATTTTGCCTAGGACCTGCTGTAGGTCCCAATAATCCTGCACAAAAAATACCACCTGGTTTTGTCACTCTCTTAATTTCATTAATTGCCTTCAAGGGCACCTCTGTCCACTCAATCGAGTTGATAGCCATTACGCCTGAAAAGGTGTCATTTTCAAAAGGGAGAGCAGTCAAATCACCTTGTCTAAATGATAAGCCACAAGATCGGCTTCGTTTATTTGCTTTTTCAATCATATCAGCAGAAATATCAACACCTACCACCTGAAAGCCATGCTCTGCAAGTAAAAATGACCCATATCCATCACCACAGCCTGCATCTAAAATAAATGCGTCGTTCTCTAGGTATTGTGAAAAAAACGGAATAATCGTTGACCTGCTCCCTGAATTCCACATTGCTTGGCTTTGCTTGCTCCAAAAATCTGCACGACCATTCCATTGTTTTTCCGCTTCTTCATGCCATTTGAAATCAGTCATCCTGTTCACCCTCTCCAATATCTACCAAATATTATAACAATAAAAAACAATGAGACACCAGCCTCATTGTGATTACGTAATATGAATTTTTTTATCTGGGTCATTACGATGTTGTTTATAATACGTCACGATATTGCCGACATAGTCTTTGAAATCAGGACAGCTTAATCCTCCCTTTTCGAGCGCTTTTTTCGCATCCCTTGCATCATATTGCGAGGGACAACGAAAATATTCAACCGCCTCCTTCTCTACCCCTAAGAATTTCCTCACAAAAGAAAGAGAAAGCCCTAGCTCCACCAGTTTAGGAGAAATCGTCCAAGTTGGCTTTTTGCCAAGTAATTCCTCACAGATCATCCGATATAAATCCCGTGCTTGATGTGGATTTGGATCTGTAAGATGAAAGGTTTTCCTTTTTGCGTCATCTGCCCCTGATAAATAAACCGTAGCATGAATCAGATAATCATACGGAACAACATTAAATAACACATCCCCCTTTCCTAGGTAAGGAATAGGCAAATACCGGATCCTGTCTAATATCCTCATAATAAAATAGGGTCCATCAAATTTCGAGGTCTCACCAGATTTAGAGTTTCCTACAGTAATGCCCGGTCGGATAATGGTATAGGGAATGTCCCTTAGCTCCTGAACAAGTACCTCTGCCTTATATTTTGTTTCTTCATAATGATTTTTAAATTGCTGACCCATCTGAAGTTCCGTTTCCTTAATTAGACCCGTACGGTTTCCTGATACATATGCAGTGCTGAAGTACACATATCTTTCCAGGTTCGGAAGCGTTTGTACGAACTGATTGATATTCTTTGTTCCCTCGACATTTACTTTTTCTGCAATCGGTTGTGGGACCGCCAAATCATATATAGCTGCTAGATGAAAGACATGAGTTATTTTTTCACGAAGCATATGGCTATTATCCTTTGAAAAACCTAGTGATTCCTCGGTGATGTCCCCTATTTGCACTTCAACATGGTTTAAACCTTTGATTCTGTCATTTGCTAATTCAACTTGACTTGGAAGAACCAATAATACAAAACGGGCATCTTCGTATTTTTGTAACAATGCATGTAATAGTCTGGATGCTAAAAAGCCTGGAAACCCAGTCAATAAAAAATGCTTCATACTTTCACTCCTTTCAAAATAAAGCTAGGGACAAAACTGCCTTACAGATATTCTTTTAAATTATACTCTCGTAAAAGCGCCTCAAGTTTAATAGCTTTGCCAATATCACCTTTTGAGTACGAACTCGTATCCATTATGCAAAAAAACTTATTCCTGCATCCCAAGGTTTACGAATGCAGAAATCACAATGCGGTTAAGTAAACGAGAAATTTCTTCAAAATGGAGGTCTTCTTCTTTCGTATCAAAAAAGAACTGCATAATGACTTCATTGATTGCACCGACCATCGCCTGAGCTACAATTTTCACCTCATTTTGTGTAACAGTGATTGGAAGCTCTGTTTCAACAGTTTGCAGGATGATGTTCGCGAACACCTGGTGTGACCGCTTCCTCACTAATTCAACATTACGAGACACCCCAACTGATTCAACTAATAAAATTTGGGCAACATGTTTATTTTCAAAGCAGACTTGAATATAACGATTAATCCCTGCAAATGCCTTGTATGACATTCTTTCTTCCTGTATAATCGCGAGTCTTACCTCCTCGGCCATTTCATCGCCTAACTGTTCAAACAAGGCTACCATCAGTTCCTCTTTACTTTTAAAATGCTGATAATAGGTTGTTTTCGAAACCCTTGCCATCTCCACAATTTCAAGCACAGATGTCTTTTGGTATCCCGCTTCAGTAAAAAGCTTTAGTCCTGCAAATAATAGTTTTTCTCTTGCCTCAATTGGCATTTCTGTAACAAATAACAAATTTGATCCATCCATTCATGTACGTGTACGTATCAGTATTTCTTCTTTCAATTATACAATTTGATAAAATATGATTCAAATCATTTTTTAGAAAACTCAATCATTGGTACAATAACCATATTTTCATTTTCGAATCTCCCACTTTATAGTATTTAAAAAATAGCCTTAAGAAGACCAACAAAGATTGATCTTCTAAGGCCAATACAAGCTTATTCCTCGATAAGGATCAAGTAAATAGTTTTGCTAAAATCCCCACCTAGGACTCTTATGTTGCCAGATTTTATCTAACTCTTCTACTTTCACAACCTTCTCCCAAACCCCAGGTTCTATAAATGAAAATTGGTTGTTTTTACAAAAGTCTTGATCTCCGTGAAAAATAACGATTTCTCCAGCTTCGTTTATTCTTGCTACGCCAACTTCCTTCCCTTTATAAATGGCTTTGGTTGTTAAGTTGTAACCATCGTCTGCTTCGTGTAGGTCGATGTTTTTTAAGAAGATAGAATCATTATTATCATATTTTGTAAATCCTTTTTTTAAATCCTCTTGATTATGGGAAACTAATACAAGCTTATCGATTTGATAATCAAAATATGCTTGATACTCTATTCCTTTGTATAATGCATAATCTCCATCTTTTTCTTTCATACTTACCTCCGTATCAGTATGCTTTTACCCATTTTAATTCGGCACGATTAAACACGGCAATTAATATTTTGTGGCCAGTTCGAGTAAATTCGTACATTTCTGCTCCATTTGGTGGAATGTCAACTTGGCTTCCGTCCGCGTACTTAAATTCTACAATTCTATGATTATCACTGAGCGTAATCCCATTTCCTGTAAATGGACGATCAGACTTATGAATTTCTATTTTATTCATGTCTGCTGAGTCTATGTCATTTAGGATTCTTTCAGCTCTAGTTACATCAGCTGAGGTATTTCCTCCTAATGGAATCTTGATAATATCTGTATGATCAGCTGGATATCGGATTATACCAACAGAGTAATCACTATAGGTAAATGCTTTTTCTCCATTATCTCCTACTCGATAGTGCAAGGCTAGACCGTCTACAATTTCTTCAGGAGTATTTAAGTGATTTACATCCTGTGCCCTCGCAACAAAACCACGGATTTTGTATTTACCGTTGATGTAATTGTCAAATGAACTTGGTGTTATTACCTTTTGCATAATTGTAGAAGGTGTTGGAAAATCAACATCCAAACGTAATTTGAAAAGGGTATCAATTTCAGCATCTGTTAGCCTACTAATAGTTGTTCTACTAAGCCTGTTATAATCCCCTATTGAGATATTGTGTTTACTCAACAAGGAACTTAAATTTTCTTGATAGGAGGGTCCAAAATTACCTGAACGGTGTACACCTGCCTCCAAAGCCTCAACGAAATGATCAATTTGACTAGGATTGTTTAATCTTAATCGATTGAATTCAGAAGGTGATACATTTTTATCGACAAGCATCTTAACGTGATCAGGAGTAAATCCTTTATCCTGAATAAAACGTTTTACCCAAGTTGCTTCTGTACGACTGGTAATACCATAGATACTATAATCGCTCGGATCAATATTGCGATTAGCAAAGAAGAGTATATCATCTAACTTAAATCCATCACCCATCAAGCGTGTTAGCTGGGCTTCGTCATACCCTTTGTTCACAAGATCTAATAGTGAGTTTAGACCTTGATTATCTAAATGTGATGCATGATTGATAAAGTCTTTACTTATACCTGCCTCATCTAGTTGTTTCAGTAAATTCTCTGTAACGTGTAGATTTTTAGAGCCGTTATTTTTAATAAAATTGTAAATAAAATCATCTGAGTATCCGTTTGTTGCTAAGCGTGTTGCGAAACCACCCGCTGCAGCATCTCCAAATCTCTTAATATTATCCATTAACGTTGACAGATGACTCAAGAGCCTTGGAAGCTTGCTAAGAGCAAATCCGCCCCCTGCACCAACTAATGACCAGATGGCCTCTGTGATAATCGCATCTCCCGCTGACTCATCACCTAACACATAATACTGATAAGACAGGTGAATGAGTGTCGCAATAAAGTACACCGTAATAGCTAAAAGGATAATGCCGCCAATCACAGCTAATGGTCCACCAGCTAATAAGACCAAGCTAGAATACAGCATTGATAAAGCATCAATGGCAGTAATAAGAGTAGCCAGTTCGACTGGAATACCAGTTGAACCACCATTAATTCCTCCAGCAATTCGGTAAGCAGCTGAGCCTGTATCTGGGTCAAGGACTAGATAAGCCGAGCCTTTCCAGTCAAAGTATCGAATCTCTTCTTCTGGAATTGTCACGATATTTCCATTTCGGACAGCATTTCGAATATCATTTTTTACAGTTTGGCTAACATTAAGCCTTGGCATAATTTCATCCATATTCCCGCTGTTAATCGTGTAAGATAGAATGCCACGAGCATTGGCTTCTTCAAAAATCTTGATCGTCGAAACAGATGGTGTGCCCAATAGTTGTTCGAAAATACGATGTTCTAATGCAGAGCCCAAGACACCGCCTGCAATCATAAATGGCTGTTTATTCTCTTGATCATTGTTTCTAGAATTGACAGCAACCACATTACGATTTACATCGACAAACAGATTGCCTTCTCCCATTTCTACCGGACTCATAAAGAAATATTTCACTTGAGGCTCATAGCCTGTTGTTGTTTCACCTAATAAACGAGTCGAATTGACATTGAATTGTTGACCGATGTATTCTTGGGTTAAATCAACTTGAGCAAGATAAGCTTGAACGACACCGTGTAAGAATTCACCCATGACCTCATCGGTGTACATATTTGCATGATTACTCGTTTCTTTTAGGGCTGTCATTCGTTCTTCTAAGCTTTGTAACTGGGATTCTGAAACACTACCATAATCCAAGCCAGTTGAGTAGAATCCTCCAGCTGTAACCGTATTATTGGCTACTTCTGAACCGATTCTAGGTGCAGAGAGTGTAATATCAAATGATTGTCTAAATCCAGCCCCTACTGGTTCTCCCTCGGCAACCACTTCACCATCTATGGTTAAAACAGGAATGAGTTTAATCAGATGAACTGGAGTTTGGAAAATCCCTCCATAGGCTTTGATGATTTCACGATCCTCAGTTGTTGCTGGCTGATATGAGAGTGTAATTCTTTTTCCGAATAGTTCTGCTGCACGTTTCGTATAGTCAAATTGTGGTGAACCTGTCCAATTTAGTGAAAACGGACTTGCACCTTTGATTTGGAAATTAACTGTTTCAGCAAGACTTTCTGGGATTTGTGAGAAAACACCATATTCCTCTACTGTTGTATATGGAAGTGATAATGGTATTACACCAAGGTGTTCCTCAGTTACCTTCCAGCCGCCAATGATATCTGTTATGGTTGAGCTTTCACCCACATTGCCTTCCAAGTAGGACTGTAGCTTTGTGTATTGCGACTCTAATTCTTCCTCTAGTAGATTGGTAGGAATATTCGTCGTTGTCAGTAAATCAGCTGAACGCTCACTATTATTATGGATTTCATCTAAGATTGATTCGATATCTACGTCAATTTGATCCTCAAGGTTCAGTCCTTCTGCATACTCTTGTTGGACGAAGCTAGGGTCTAGTGGTACCCATGTACTCGTTCCAGATTGCTCTCCAATTCCACGATATTCATCATAGGGGACATAGGCTTCAACCCAAACATGCTCGACTTGAATGGCAGAAATTTTGCCGCCTTTGATAAGTGAACTCACTGGTGTACCTAATGAAGCTAAAATTCTTGCTGCCGCTTCTGGCGTTTCAGCTCCAACCCATTTCATTGCCCGTTCAATCGGTACTTCAATTGTGCCATGTGCATAGCGTGCTGGAATGTCATGGTAACGAAGCAAAGAGATTAGTAGAGATGCTTGGTCTATGTCATTCCCGCTTCGTTCCTCAAGCGTTCCGAGTGCTCCTTTTCTAGAACCATAGTATGGCTCAAAGGTGACAGTATGACGAACGAATTCATAGATTTCTAGTGGATTTTTACCTAGTTCCTCTGCGACTGCTTCAATTTGTTCTGTCCATTTCGTCTCAATCGTTTCTTGCACATCTGCGTCTGTTGGTTCAACTGCCTCTATATAGGCAATCTCGATGTCAGTAGTTTGACTCGAATGTGTTCCACTCTCTTGACCAAGAATAACCTCCTCAGGCTCAAGGTTGAATGGGCGATGTGGTAATTCATTACCGAGTATTTCATACGGCTTCTCTGGAGCAATTTGCTCTTTCAGGTTTGATAAAGCTTCCTCCCAATTAGTAGAATTTAAGGATTGACCTGAATTCTCATCTTTAGCAAGTTGGTTCAATATGCCAATGGTTTCTTCCAATTTAACAAATTGCGAATCAACTATGTTTTTTGTATCCTTTAAGCGTTGGATACCTTTTGTTGAGCCAGCTTTCTTCAGTGTTTTCTCGTGAGATTTCCACTCATCCACTAACTCTTTTTTTGCCTGATGAATCGTTTGATTCATCTCGTGTATCGTTTTTCGTAATTGAACAATGTCGTTCTGCTTTTGATTACTTTCAAGCTGCTGATATTGTTGATCCAAGTTATTCACTAATGTTCCGAGTACCGTTTGCGGTTGACCAAGATCACCGGAAGGTTCTTGAATAGTAGGCTCATGAAAATTCATGAGTTCCTCTGTCACTTGGTTCACTTTGGCGTTTGTGATGATATGCTGAGATGGCATGACAAACGAGACAAACAATGTAAATAAGGTGGTATAAATGATTGTTTTAAAATTGAAACGACTTGATTTTCTCATTTACGATCCTCCAAGAACCATTTTTGTTCAATATAACCAAGCACACGCTCGAGTTTTAATCGGATTAACTCTTCTTTTTGTTTGGTTAATAGTTCAAGAGATTTCACAAGTGAATCAATGAGTTGTTCTCTCTCCTCACTTGTTTCGGCTGGTTCCTGGTGTCGTTCCACAAGCAGTTGAAGTGTGTTATTAATCTGCCCCTTGCCTTGTTTACCTTTTCCTTGTTTTAAAGCATCAATGGCTTCTGCGAAAAGCTCATCCCTACCTTGTAAGACTTCATATGATATGGTCGTTGGTTCAATTGAAACCCATTCTTCTTTTACTAAAAATTCAGTATGAGCTGTTACTTCATACGACCCTTTTTCCGCTGGGGTTGCTGTAACAAATGTAAGCTCGAGTGGAGCATCACCTGCTACTTTCCCATCCCAAGAGAGGATATTGTCGTTAAGAACAAAATCACCGCTATCAAGGACTTGGAAGCCTTCAGGTAGGGGAACACGTACCTTCGCATCTAAGGAAGCTCCTTTTGCAGTTAAGGCCATGACATATTGGATACTTTCTCCTGCATGGTTCTCCTCTTCATTTGGTATTGCTTGCTCGATAATTTGTTCTACATCTGTTTTGAATTCTGAGAGGTTTTCATCATATCCTTGTAAAAAGCGGTCTGTAAGATAGGCAGCCATTCCATTTCCATACGGATGACTACTCCACGCCTCTCCAGATTTTCCTCGCTTACGATCGAAAACATCATAGGTCCAAAAATCAGCTAAGTTGAATCGTTCTGTCACCAGTAACCCTTGTCCACTATGGAGTTTAGAGAGTAATTCTTGATCATAGTGTGCGGTTAATGGACGGTTCGAATCGTGAAGGAAGTACAGATTGTATAAACCGGAACGCAACTCTTCGATAAACGTCGCTTCCTTATTCACAACGGTTACCATGGCACCAAGTTCTTCTAATAGACTAGCAATTTCTTGCTGATTTTTTTCTGTCCAAAGTAATACACGAGGGATTGTATCATCTAATCGAAAATCTGCTTCTAGTCCAACCTCTAACACAAATCCCGTACTATCTAGATTCACCCATTCTCCGTTTGGTTTTTGTACTTGTAGAGTAACTAGATAATCTCCGATTGAAAAATCGACGGTCGGTATCATGTTGCTAATTGATTTACTTTCCCCAACCGAAAGATCAAGGGTTGTTGGTACTTGGTGAACAATCTCTTCACGTTCTGGATCGAGCAGTACTAATTCAGCATTTATTCCTTTTAGGTCCATGTTTCCATGATTGGTGATTGAATAGGTCACTGGAACTTCTTGACCTAGATAGAATGTTTTATTAGAAAGCACGATGTTACCAGTGAGGCCGATGTAGCTATCCTCATTTTTGGCAACTGTAAATAGGATTTCATCTGAAACAACGACTTCGCCGTTTGAGATTACCTCTGTCTGCAACGTATAGACGCCTGGTTCAATATTCCCTTGTTCAAAAGTGAAGGAAATATCTTGGAGGCTTTTCGCTGGTAGAGTTACTTCTTCCCGTTTTTCATTCAGTATTGAACCATCATCCTTCAACCATTTCGTTACAATCTCTGTCCTTTCAAAGGCTTTGTTTTGGCTTGTATTCTCTAACTTGTTTGTAATCTGAATTGATTCACCTGGCTGATACGTCTCTTTGTCGGTGTGGAGCTGAAGCTTAATGGTTCCATCCGCTAAAATCGAAATTGGGATTTCCCTTGTGATGATGGTCCCATCCGACTCCTTAACTTTAACAACGATTGTGTAATTACCCTCATAAGTCCCACTTACCACCCATTCGACATCTTTTTCGAAAGGTGAATCCGATTGGAGACCTTTGACCGGAAACTCACTGATGACCTCAACAAGCTCATGATTTTCATCCACAATTTGGACATCTACTTGTAATTCTTTTTCTTCTTTTGAGAGATTTTCAACTTTTAAGTTAACAGTCATAACATCATTCGGATAAAATTCTTCTTGATTTACACGGACATCCACTTTTAAAGTACCTGATGAATGTATTTGTAAATCTGGTAACGATTGTGTATGATTGATTCCTTCCACATCTTTATACTCCAATTGCGTATTTCTCGTTATCACAATCTCTTTGTTTGGTTCAACGACCGACGTATTCAACCTTAGTTGAATCGCTTCGACTTGTTCAAAAATAATCAGGTCATAGTCCCAAGAGACAACGGTTTCTCCATTGTCATTCGTTGTAACACTTTTTGGTTTCGGAGAGGTCTGATCTTCGTCAATCGTGACATAAGATGGAAGGGTAGTTGTTAGAGATACATCACGGCCAGATATATTAAAAATTTGATTTCCAACCTCTGACATCATAGCATCAAGTTCTTCCATTGTTGGACTAAAACGATAGATCCCACCTGTAAGCTGTGCAATCTGTTGTAAAATGGACTGGTCCGCTCCACTTCCTAATCCCACTGTATGCACAACTATCCCTTGGTTTGCTGCTCGTCTTGCCTCTTGTAAAATACTATAATCACTCCATCGATTATCATCGCCATCTGACATCAGAAGGATGACTTTCTTATGTTTTGGAATCCCAGTGTTGTTAATGAGATTAATAGAGTCCCTTAAAGCAATACCGATCGCTGTTCCATTCCATGGAGATTGAGGTGTGTCATCTAACCGTTGCTTTAATAAATCCTTATCACTTGTAAATTCCTGTTGAATCCAAACAGTCCCTGCAAATTGGACCACTGCACCACGATCTTCACCATCGATCAGATCAACTACATGCTTTGATGCCTCAATCGCAAAGTCTAGCCGATTTGGGTTTTCATATACATAATCCCTATTGCCCCATTCCATACTGCCTGAGTTATCAATCGTTAGGACAAAATCGATAGGTTCTCTCGTTTCTTCTAATGCTTTACCAATTCCCTCTAATTCAAAGCTCACATTCACTTCATCTGCCTCTGGATGGA
The DNA here is from genome assembly GCF_036965045.1 of Bacillus sp. JJ1533. NCBI lineage: Bacteria > Bacillati > Bacillota > Bacilli > Caryophanales > Bacillaceae > Bacillus > Bacillus sp. JJ1533. The sequence goes on from NZ_JBALOV010000029.1 coordinate 78,617, forward strand.
GGGCTTTGTCTTCAATCTTTTGTCTAGCTTCTACTTTTGGTGGTATCGGTTCCGGTAACACTTCAAAAATTGTACTCTCTTCAAAAATCACCTTCTCATGATGGCTCAAGTTAGTTTCAATTGTATAGGATGATTCCACTGATACCTCTGGACTAAACGTAAGCATTGGCAGAATCACGACATCCCCACTCAGATCATTCGTGTGTTCCTTAGAAGCTTCTGCGACCGTTTCTCCACTTGCATCTACTACCCTTGTCGTCACAGTTAGATTGTCAACAATATTCACAAAAGGATATAAATGTACGGTAAGCGGCACCTCTACTTCCTCATTGACAACAGCTTGTCCGGGCTTGGCAACAGTTGTACTCTGCCAGTTGAAGCTAGGAGTTACTGAAAATCCTTTACTTGCTGTCATTAAGAGTACACCTGTCTGCGAGTCTTTGATGTGGGCTGTAAGCACGTATTCCCCAGGTTCGGCACTATGAACTGGCCAGTGATAGAGTTCTCCCTCTTGTTCTAGGACAAACATCTCTTGTTTAGGACTTTGTACAACCACTTGCACATTGACTTCTGTGCTTGAAGTAAAAACAGGCTGAGCTAATAAGACATCATAAGCATTGAAGTGGAGTGATTCTTTTCGCTCTTCTCCATCCATCTTGAATAGTTCTATGTCCTCAATGGATACAGACTGAAGTTGAGAATCCAATAGAAAGTCAATCACTAATTTTGTTGTATACGGATCCTCAATCCAGCTTCCATTCGGATGCTGAAGTTCTTTTACTCTTTGAATCATCTGATCTAGATTTGGGATTCCTAATGTCCTAATTAATGCCGATAGAACATGTAAGGTTTCCTGGGGTTGATCAAATGTTTCTAAACTGAGTAATAAGTCTGAAGAAGATAAATATTGGGCACCTTGTAAAATGGAAGTTTGCAGTTCCTTTTTTATCTGCTTGGTTGGAGTTGTAACATCCATTTCATCCCAATTACGTACAAGTTGATCTAAGGTAAGGATAATTTGAGCGGTAAGAGATGGTGAAGATGCTCCTTTTTCTTGGTAAGCCCAAGATCCATCCTCACGTTGCTGCTTTAATAGGTAGTTGGCTCCATTTATTACCGAGTCATTATCTAATTTATCATTTTTTAGATTTAATAGGCCTTGAAGGACTATTGTCGTATCTAATACATCACTTGCATACGAATGTGCAAGGCCCCAACCCCCATCATCATTTTGACCTTGGGTAATGGCCGAGATTGATTCGGTTCTTTGTTGAGTATCTGTCAAAAACGGTAAGATTCTTGACATTTGATCAAAATTTGATGCTTTCTGTTTCTCAAGAAAGTGAACCCCAAGCTTGTATCGTTCTTTGCTCACACCAGTATCTGACATCAACTGTAGTATTTCTGATGTGTTTCGGATCGTAGGTTCAGTATCCCACTCCCCTGTTTCTTTCTGTTGCGATAGTAGCCAGTCAAGTGCATGCACGACATCCTCATCCATTTCAATGGTCTTCTGCAATTCACTTGCAAAAGCCCCTGTTTGGAAAAGGGTAGAAGCAAAAAGCACAAAAACAAACATGAAAATCACACACTTGTTCCTTTTCCTGAACAACGTAAAATAGCTCAAAATATTTCCCCCTTACTAATAGTAGTTGAATACAAAAAGCATATATACCCACAGTTTTACAATATTAGACAAATCATGTAAAAAATCCTATTCAATTACAAAAATTGAGTCTTTGTTACTAATCAATATGTACTACACAAGTATAAATAGGTACATTATCCTATTTCTTAGATACAAAAAAGCCACCCCTCAAAAGTGAGAGCTGGCCGATAGAGTAGGAGTGCCTATCACACAAAAAAGCTTAAAGGCGAATTTGACCTAGGAAGGAAGAAATAGATTTGATTTTACTATAGGTTAGTTCCCGCTTGGCACCTTTGCTTGAAACTCAAATTCTATTTTCTCCGTTTGATCATTCCATTTCAGGTAAGCATCAAAGGTTTTACTGTCTTTTTTAAAGCCTTTGATGAGGTTTGTCTTGTTTCCTGAGAGAAGCTTCTGAGCATTTGTTTTTGAAATGGTTTTCCCTAAAATCCTACCTGAAATCGTGAACTTACAGCCGTTTGACTTATAGTTCGAACAGCCATAAAAGGTACCTTTATTGATCACGTTGCCTCGACATTTCTTACAAATTCCCACCACTGTACCAATTTCTTTTTTATTGTATTTGCTTTTTTGAGAGCTGACATTTTCTACATTGACATTTGAGAGATCCCAGGTTCCACTTAGCTCTTTCGCATCGTCAATGATTTTTTGAGAAAGCTTTTTTGTCTGTAGCATAAAGGATGCAGGTGAGGCTTTGCCTTGCCCAATTTCATGGAGCCGCTGTTCCCATTTTGCTGTCATTTCAGGAGATGCAAGAATTTTATCACCAATTACATCAATTAAAAGAATTCCTTTTTCCGTTGCAAATACTTGGTTCTTCTCAACCTTGATATAGTTTCGTTCTTTTAGCATCGTAATGATACCGGCTCGTGTTGCTTCCGTACCAAGTCCTTCTGTTTTGGCTAAAATCTTCTCTAGTTCATCATTCTCAATATGCTTACCGGCTGTCTTCATTAATGTAATGAGTTGCCCTTCCGTATAGCGCTTCGGTGGCTGAGTTTTGCCTTCTTTTGTGTAGCTCTTTTCTACAACACCAGATTCACCGATTTCAAGCGGAGGCAGGATCACATCATTATCCTTTGTATCTTCTTGAAAGAGAACCTTTCTCCACCCTTCCTGTAAGCTAACCTTCCCCTTTGTGATGAACTCAGCTCGCTTGTCTACAAGCGTTTTTACAGTTGTATAGTTAAAAATAGCTGCCTTATAATGTGCTGCGATTAATCGTTTGACAATCAAATCATAGATTTTCTTTTCATCACCTGATAGCTTAGCAGGATTGGGGACCTGCTCGGTTGGAATGATTGCATAGTGATCGGTTACCTTTTTCTCATTGACATAGCGAGAATTATTGTAGATAGATGTGACTGGAGTCGGAAAATAAGCTTGATAGTCTTCCAGTTTTTGAAGCTTTGAAAAAATATCAGGGATGGTCTGGGCCTCTTCCTTTGTTATATAACTAGAATCAGAACGTGGATAAGATATAATTCCTTTGGTATAAAGGCTTTGTGCAACATCCAATGTCTTTTTCGGTGAAAATTTAAAGGCTTTGTTTGCCGTTGCCTGGAGACTTGACAAATTAAATAATAACGGTGGCTGATATTCTTTCTTTTCAGTGTCTACTTCAGCAACTTCAGCGGGTTTATCCTTACAAAATGCTGCAATTTTTTCAGCCATTTCCCTTGAAGAAAGACGTGATTCATTATCCTTCGTCCATTTTCCTTCAAATTGTTTTCCGTTGATTTGAAAGTTCGCAAAAACTTCCCAAAAGGCTTGCGATTTAAAATTCCCAATTTCCTTTTCGCGTTTTACGATCAGCGCTAATGTCGGAGTTTGGACCCTTCCTGCAGAAAACACGTCGGAAATGCCTTTTTGCTTTAATAATAAGGTATAGACCCTTGAGGCATTCATGCCAACAATCCAATCAGCACATGCACGTGCTTTCGCTTCATAATAGAGATTTCTTGTGTCCTGCTCTAATAAGAGATTCTCAAAACCTTCTCGCACTGCCTTTTCCGTTAATGAAGAAATCCATAATCGTTTCAACGGCTTTGACACCTTTGCCATCTCAATAATGTTTCTTATAATCAATTCCCCTTCACGGCCCGCATCACCAGCATGAATGATTTCTTTTACTTCTGGTTTTCGAAGGAGATTCTTTATGATTGAAAACTGCTTTGATTTTGATTTCGTGACCCGGTATAAGAAATGGTCTGGAATGATTGGGAGGGTTTCAATACGCCAGTTTTTCCAAGCGGGATTATATTCTTCTGGTGGTAGTAACTCACAAATATGGCCAATCGCCCAAGTAAAATAGGCCCCGTTTGGAAATAGCGGATTCGGCGCAACCTCAATAAACCCTTGAGATTTCTTACTCCTAAAGGGAGCAGCAAGCTTCATCGCTTGATCTGGTTTTTCCGCGATTATGACTTTCATATTAATCCTCTTTTCAATATCACTAATCCATTTATTGTATCAAAATTTACTTGTTTATTGGAATATAGATTTTTGTGGGTGATTTGGGAGAAATACTAAAAGAGCGTATAGGAGCTAAAAAACCACCTAGGATGGTCTTTTAGCTGTTCTTTTCTCTAAATAAAAGTGGGTATGTTCAACAATATGATGGATGGAGATGACCGATAATTCCCCGTGTTGGACAGTTCCAACAGCGTAGCGGCCTTTATCATCCTCCACAATAAATGAGGTTCCATGATCAGCATCCATGATGCTGTCACAAATAGATATGATTTTATTATACAAATAATCCTTATTCACAATCATGTTACTTGTATGTGAGGTAAACCGGATAATGATTTCTTTTCCATTATAATTGTGTCTGAACATCTTAACAACCTCCAGCTAATCAGATAAAACGCGTTCGATTTGAATTGATTTTTCAACAGATAAATCGATTATCGTGTTTGATACCTCAACTAATGGATTTAATAAATCATATGGGTTGATGTACTTAATTTTTCCTATTTGTCCATCTGTTAACAATACGTGATGTCCAATTAAAGCATTCATAATTTGCTGTAAAAATGGCACTAAAATAGTTGGATCAAGCTTACCGAACATATCATCATTCATTTGTTTGATTACCTGATAAAAGGGTGTTGCATCATGATAGACGCGGTTGGATGACATGGCATGAAAGACATCCGCTACGGCTACAATTTTTGATAAATAACTGATTTTGGGTCCCTTTAACCCGAACGGATATCCTTTCCCATCCTCCCTTTCATGGTGTTGGAGCGCAACAAGACTAATTTCATGACTGATTCCATCCGTGTTTTTTAGAATTTCATAGCCATAAATCGTATGCTTTTTTACAATTTCATATTCTGCTTTTGTTAATTTACTTGGTTTATTTAAGATTTCTGTGGGGATCTTTGTTTTACCAATGTCATGCAAGGTCGCTGCGATTGTGAGTGCTGTCAAATCCTTCTCAGACAATGAAAGCCATTTGCCAATTAATGTTGCAATTACACCCACTCCGATATTATGTCGATATGTATAATCATCTGCAGATTGAAGCTGATAAAACAAATGAAAAAATTGCGGGATTTCTGATGCTGTCTGAATAATAGGGATAACTGTTTGTTTAATCTCAGCGAGCGGCAGCTTCGTATGTCGCTTTACAAAATAAAAAATATCCTCTACCTGGTCAATCGCTTCCTCTAATTTCCCTGTAATGATAGATAAATGTGGTTTACTTGAAGGTATAAACTCGTAACCGCTATCAAATTCTTCTATAATTCTATCAAGTTCATCAGGATGAATCACAGTGATTTTTGTTTGATCGATCTTCATTTGGTATGACTCCCCACTAAAGCCTTGTTTCCATTATTATATCAAAAATTGGAATTTCCACAATAATTATTTGAATATACGAAAATATCGAGAAATTTTTCGTGTTGGCCTTCCTAATTGCCACATTTTTTTCCAAGAATGCGTAAAAAACCCTCTATTCCCTTGACTTAACACGCTTTAGGTTGTATATTAAAATCAATCATTTAGCTAGTAGTTTAGTATTTTTTTTATAATAATTCTATTTTTAAAGATACATAAATGAGCGGCTATATGATAAAAATTTTTACGTTGCACGGTTGTGCCGAAGGTTTAGGAGGAAAAGCATAATGCAAAACGGTAAAGTGAAATGGTTTAACAACGAAAAAGGTTTTGGCTTCATCGAAGTTGAAGGTGGAGACGATGTATTCGTACACTTCACAGCTATCCAAGGTGAAGGTTACAAATCATTAGAAGAAGGTCAAGAAGTTTCTTTCGAAGTTGTCGAAGGTAATCGTGGACCTCAAGCTGCTAACGTTGTAAAGCTATAATTCTTACATTTTATTTTAAAAATGTGAAACCAAGGCTGATTTTTATCAGCCTTTTTTGGGGCTCTTTTTCTGAAAGGCCCCTCCTTATTTATGATAATTTTTTACCATACTCCTTTAGCTTTTGACCCACAGTACAATTTTTAATACAGAAATTTTGGGCATGGCGCTTCCCATTTTCCTTCCGGAAATGTTCTTTTACAAAACAATCTTGGCAATAAGTGTCAAGCATTTCACCAACTTCCAAAATAAGTTCCTTTCGCTTCACAAAATATCATCTCCCATTTTAATCCAAATGTCACGTTATCAAGTATTCTTCCCATCAGTATCACCTATTAAATGAATATGACAGGTAGGCTTAATTACTTACCCTTTTATTTCAAATTTACTGGAAACAATCGTCCCTTCCAACGCCTGTGTAGCTAGTCGATCTGCCTCTGCATTTTGTTTTCGACCAATTGGATCGTAAATAGGATGAATCCCCAGTTTTTTCATTTTCTCCTCAATTCGATCTAACCATCTATTAAGATTATCTTCAAAGCATGGCCATTCTCCAGAGAGTTGTTTTAACACCACATGAGAATCCCCTTTAAAAATTACTGTTGAATGGTGTACACCTAATTCCTCCAATGTATTTAACATCAACCAAAATGCAGCATATTCTGCTTCATTATTTGATTCCATTTCTTCAAACACTTCATTCACTCTAACCCGATATGGTTTTTTATTTTGAGTATAATAAATCGCAGCACCTAAACCGGCCTTCCCTGATTGGATGTCATAACCTCCATCAAAATATGCCATGATATCTTGAGGTTCGGTTTCAATTTCTTTAATAAGCTTGCTCAGTTCTTTTTTCGTCCATTTTGTTTGTCGTTCATCATAAAAAACAAGTTCCTTCGTACGTCCTGTTCGTTCAAAGTCTTCTGCTAGTCGCAATGCTTCTTCAGCTGAAACTTCATCCGACATCAAAGTGATGACTTGATTTTTTGGCGTTTTATATGTCCATTCTAGCTTAAGTTTCATCACGCTCATCCTCTCCAATGGAACGTATCTTCATTTTTCCTAATTTTTAACTCATTATACACTCTTTCCATTTGGATATATACTCCCTTCTTTTCTAAAGGCTCATTTCTAAAAGATTGTTTTTATTAACTTAAATTTTTTGGGTTGAACTAGGGTGATTTCCGCTTCTGGCACTCGCTTTCCGCGGGCGATCCGCAAGCCTCCTCAGGCCTACACGATGTAGGTCACGAAGCCGTTGCCACAGGACGTGGGTTCTTAGGCTTCGAACATTAATCCTCACTGCGGTGTCTCGCTTGGCTCGCTATTCCCGCAGGACATTGAATAGGCTTCCTTGAAACTACACCGCACGAAGAAAATGCGTGCATTTTCAAGGATCTCGTGCCATACGCTTCAATCACTAGAGGGAACACCCAAAGTCCCAATAATACTTGGTTATAGCTATTTCAAAAAAAGAACAAAGTTTGCGAAAACAGCCCTTCTAAAAGAGTATCTGTATCTTCATCCCATGTTGATTTAGTGATAAAATACTTTATATCAATTATATGTGGAGGCATTTGATGATTGAAGTGTATATAGATGGTGCAAGTGCTGGAGACCCTGGTCCGTCTGGTGCAGGCATTTTTATTAAAGGTAATGGTATCGTTGAAAAACATTCGATTCCGCTTGGTATCATGACAAACCATGAAGCTGAATATTACGCTTTGCTTAAAGGACTTGAAATTTGTATTAAAAATGACTACAAGATCGTTTCTTTTCGGACAGATTCACAGCTTGTTGACCGAGCCATTGAAAAAGAGTATGTTCGAAACAAAAAATTCGTACGCTTACTTGAAAAAGCATTACTGCTATCAAAACAATTAGATCTTTTTTTCTTAAAATGGATCCCAAGTGCTCAAAATAAAGTCGCAGATGAATTGGCAAGACAAGGCATCCGAAAAAATGAAATGTAAAGGAAACCCTTGGACACCAGTTGGTCCAAGGGTTTTTATGACATGATATTTCGCTCTTCCACAAATTGATAGGCCTGTTTACGTGTTTGAATTTGATTTTCCTTAAACATCTCTAATAAAGAAATGAAAAAGCTCCCGTCAAATTCCTTCTGTGCCTTTAATGTAATTTCAATTGCAACAATGACAATGTCATCTGTTGCTGCCGTATAATGCTGTCCAAATGAAATGAAGCCAACTGCGTCTTCGCCAAGATGAAACCCTTTTTGGGCTAAAAACTGCAGATACTCCTCTACCCGATTTTCTAATTTAAACAATAGTCCCCATCCCCAACAAAAAATACAGAATCTAATCTAATAGTACCGCATTTTTTGTCGAAATTCTACGACTTTTTTGTTAAAAAGTGGGCTAAAGTTCCTGTAATCATTCCAAAAAGAGCACCACCAAGTACTTCTTCTGGCTGATGGCCAAGTCTTTCCTTTAACTTTTCTTCCTTCTGGTCATGGTAATGATGGTCCTTTTGTCCTGCTAATCGTTCAATTTCTTCATCAAGTTCGTTCACTTTTATTGTTAGTTCACCGGATTGACGACGAATTCCTTGTGCATCGTACATCACGATTAAACCAAATATGGTGGACAGCGCAAAATCGATGGTTGGAACCCCTCTTTTTAACGCAATAAAGGTAGCTAATGATGAAACACCCGCAGAATGTGAACTTGGCATTCCGCCCGTTTCAAAAAAGGTGCCCCAATCCCATCTTCCTGTTCTCAATTTTTTAATTGGTATTTTTAAAAATTGAGCAAGTCCGATTGTAAGTAATGCGGTATAGATCCCTTTGTTCACGATTCTCACCTCTTGGTTAGTTTCCTAGTTCTCCACCTTTTCTATTCAAGACATAATCCAAAATAGGATGGAAATAATATGGAATGGAGGTGACATGTCATGGCGAAAAAAGCGAACAACCGTGGGAAAGCTCCAAAAGGCGTGAACCCACAAGGTTATAATGAAGATACAGAATTCTCTATGGAACCAAAAAGCGGGCTTGAAAATAGAGCAAAGAAAAAGAATACTAAGATATAAAGTTTTACGGGATGCCCTGTTGCAGTATTGGGTATCCCTGTTTTAAAAGTTTACATAATATCACAACTACCCCAAGTGTGCGGCTAACGGCCATAGAAATGAAATATCAGCCATATGATTTATACTATCGGCCATAGATTTATAATAACGACTATTGGTCAAGTTAGAATTACACAAACTTCCCTAATTTGTCCAAATCAATAGAAAAAAAGCACTCTAAAAGAGTACTCCGTTAACTTATAAATTGATCCAAGCCCTTAAATTCAAGCTCTGTAAATTTTTCATAGACTTTTTCACGATCAATTTGGATTAATGCATCTTCAAGTGAGCAGCTAATTGGTACTTCACAATGAATTCTTGCCAATTTTCTAGATAAATGCAGCATGTCCAAATCTTCTTTAATTTTTGTCTTTTGACCTTTTGATAAATTCTCTACATTTTCAAGAATACCTTCAATTGATTCAAACTGCTGAAGAAGTTTCAAAGCCGTCTTTTCACCGATTCCTCGAACACCAGGATAATTATCACTTGTATCTCCCATTAAAGCTTTGAGGTCGACCATTTGTTGTGGGCGAATCCCTTTTTCATCTAAAAAGCTTTCACTTGTGTACTCCGCGTAATTCCCGATTCCTTTTTTCATAATTAGAACCGTAATATTCTCATCAAGTAGCTGCAGAATGTCTTGGTCACCTGTCAGAATGATTACCTCAGAGTCTTGGCTATATAGCTTTGCAAGGGTACCAATGCAATCGTCGGCTTCATAACCCGATAGCCCCACATTCGGGATATCAAATGATTTCACTACATCTTTAACAAGATCAAATTGTGGGATTAACTCTTCTGGTGGCGCACCGCGATTTCCTTTATATTCACTGTACATTTCAGTCCGGAATGTAGAGCTTCCCATATCCCAGCAACAAATCACATGTGAAGGCTTGTACCTATTGACAGCCGTCATCATATGCTTAACGAAACCGTGAATCCCATTTGTTGGAATCCCTTTACTATTCACCATAAAATAACCGCTCATTGCCGTTGCGTAAAAAGAGCGAAACAATAATGCCATTCCATCTATTAACATAATCTGATTTTTCATCAGCATATCCTCCCTGTCGACAATTACTCATAACTGAAATTATACCACATATTCACCATGGAATTGTTTGTATCTTCCTTCCAAGCAAAGAAAAAAGCCCTCATAAGAGGACTTATTCTAGTTTTCATTATTTGCGAAATGCGAATTCCTTTACCATATCAACAGTTACTATTTTCCGCAATGGGACTATTCCTTTTTTAGCAAGCTGATTCATTTCAATTGTTACTTTATTGATTTTCTCAACAGTGAACTCCTGATTTTGCTTCGCTAAAGCAACTGCTTCGTCAATATATTGTTCTCTTTTTTGCTCAAGCCCGATAAAGGTTTTTACGATTTCGTGCTGTGCATTTGAATGTTTTGTGATTGCTTCATGGACGTTTGTCATTTTTCTCCTCCGATGTTCTCATTAGCTTCACGATATGGGGTTTAGGTTCCCAGCAATTAAATTTATATTCTGGCTTTGTATCATAGCCTAAGCGTACACATCTGTAAGTCATTATACCATCTTTTCGTTCTGCGATAAAATTCACACAGGTCGCACATGCATGATATTTGGATTTTGATTCGGTCAAGACCAATCACCCCATATGTTCGATATAGTAGGCTTTTAACGTTTCGTGGACCTGTTCTAAGCCTTCAATATCAATATCCTCAGATAAAATCTTCGTAACCCCATCAAAATACTCATGAATTTCCTGCAATGCATTTTCTTGAAGCGCTAGTAGTCCTTTATTGATTTCTTGCTTGTAAAAGGCAACAAGTTTCTCTTGATTCTCTTCAAGATAAGAACTTACAGGTGCATCCAACAATCCTTCAAGCTCCACTTGCATTTGCTTTTTCTCATTTTTTTCAAAAAACGATTTTGGGTTTTTAAATAAGCCAAGTGCCTTTCTATAACGAGTGAGTTCTTCATTTACAAGTCCATTTTTAAATTCAATCGATTCAAAATCTAGTTCAATGGACTCTGAAATACTCATATTTGGATGAATCGATTTTATCTGTTCATTAAAACTACCAAGCTGACCATGGAGTCGCTTTGAAATAAATGCTTCAATACGCAATGAAGTGGCACGCATTTCTTGCGCTAGGTCAAAGCCAACTGAATCCAAAAATTCAACTAAACATGATTGTAGTGCATTTTTCAAATCCCGACCATCATCTCTAAGTGATGACGGGTTAAATGCTTCCTTAAACATATCTGATACTCGTAGGGAGACTCTTTGTTTTATATAAAAGGTAAGTTCCATTATCTCCTGTTCTATAACCCCAAATAACGCCTTGTTATCAACACTCGTAACGACCTTCTTCATCTTGGCGTGTTGCTCTTTTGCTTCCTCAAGTTTCAAACGCTTAATATCCTTATCTTCCTTAGCAGACTGAATATAGGAATCAATAATTGCCGCTGCGCGCTGAATATCAACATATCCTTCATTCACCGCCACCTCTGTCAATTCATCAATAACAAAGGAGTGAAAATCTGTTTCAAAGCGTTCAATACCCGATGTCTGAAGGATTCCTAGATCCTTTTCACTGACTTTATTAAGCTTTTCAAGTAAAGCCGCTCGACTTGATACTGTATAAAGTCGTGGAAAACGAATTCCGTAGCTTACTAACTGTGACTCGACATACTCTTTTACATCTTCCAATTCATCGGCTGAATTCGCTAGATCCGCAGCATTTATGACGAAGAACATTTTATCCATACTAAAGGTGTCCTTGACACGTCCCAGCTGAATTAAAAACTCACGGTCAGCTTTTGAAAATGCATGATTATAATAAGTCACGAACAGAATAGCATCGGCATTTTTGATATATTCAAACGCAACCCCTGTATGGCGGGCGTTGATTGAATCAGCTCCAGGTGTGTCCACCAATGTGATGCCTTGTTGGGTTAATGGACAATCATAGTAAAGCTCAATCCATTCCACAAAGCAAGCTTTTTCTTCCTTTGCAACATAGTCATTAAAGCCATCCATATCTGTTGCTAAAACTTGATCCATATGCGAAGAAATATCATCAAATCCTGCAACTACAGCCTTTAAGAATGAAAAATGCGGCTTTTCTTTTGCCTCTATTTTTTCAATACTGCTAATTTTTGACTGGATGATCTCTAGACTGGCATTAAGATTTTCTGCTTGCTCCCCAAAAATGTGTAAGGAATGGTTGATATCGTCTAATAACTGATTTGTTGATTTAATTTTTACAAGTACAGTCCCATGCTTATGCTCATCGGTTGGGAAGGTAATTTTGTTAATGGTTGCGGTCGTTGGGTTAGGTGATACTGGCAGTGCCTGTTTTCCCATTAACGCATTCGCAAAAGACGACTTACCAGCACTAAAAGCACCAAATAATGCAACCGTAAAATGTTTGTGTTTTAAGCGATCTGCTTTATCCAGAATATCCTCTGCAAGCAATGAAAGACCGGTGATTGGCTTAATCAGTTCATGGGCTTTTTCTAAATGTTGAATCGCCTCGTCGGACGAACTTTTCCTGCCTTTTTGCTTTTGAGTTGGTTTATGTTCATTTTTTTGAACGACAATCTTTTGTTTTTTTAGTTCCTGGAGGATTTCTTCAGTTGAGGAAATCTCGACATGTTCAGTAAAACGTGACAGCAAGTTTTCCACGGTCTCGACATGACTAAACATAATTCTACCATCCATGATGTCATCGAGCATCGTGGTAATTTCAGCACGTTTTGCTTCAAATTTCGTTAATGTTGCAAACGCCTCTGAATAAACCTCATATTGCTTTAGCTCTGCCTTTAATTTGTTTTCCTCTTTGGCAGTCCCTGACTTTATTTGTTCAAGAATATCCTGTAGTAATGCAACTGCTTTTTGTTTGTATTTTCTTTTAATATAATTACCAACATCGTCTGTGTAGGTTAAAATATACTCCCCTGTTACACGCGCACCGGGCTTGACTATATTTTTCAACTCGTCAGAAGAAAGTTCAATGGCAAGTTCGTTTCCGGTTGGTTGTGTTGAAAGCCGTAAATTTTCAACAAATTTTCCGACAAAGTCTTTCAAATGCCATTCTAATTGAGTGGACATTTTTTCTTTTACATCATCGAAGAAGGCTTGCAAACGCTCCTCACGTTCTTTTTCTGTTTTATTCTTGGAAAATAATACACCCACTTTAAATTCTGGCTGTACAGACTCAACAAAAAGCTTGGCAAGATCACGGGTTTGGAATGGCATCAAGATTGCATTTGATAAAATTGTTTCAATTTCTTCCATAAACTCTGTTTCAATTTTTTCCCGTTCTATCGCAAAGTTCACTAATTGTTGGTTCAATTCCTCAATTCGACCCGGAATTTTTTTTCGGTCTTCCATCGATAATGAAATAAGCTTTTCTTTAGTAGCATCAAGTTCAGGTGCATTTTGATCATCTAAAAATGCAATATGCTCGAGTAAAATTTGTCTTGCTGAATAAAAAACCCCTTCTAACAAAAGCTGATCTTTGTTAGCTATTTTATCATGAAGCAATTGCTGAACCTGCTGGAACTGATTGTGCTCGTTATTTGGGTCCTTAAGTGTGGTGTAAAAAATGTCTGAGTATGCAACATTCCAGTTTTGGAATGCCTCCTCTACCCCTTGTTTAAATTCGGCAAAACTTAATTCAGATTCTTTATGCTTATCGACTTGGTTTACAATTAAATAAACCGTTTTATTTCGATCGGTTAATTCCTTTGTAAATTGGAAATTTAACTCAGAAAGAACATGGTTATAGTCCATCACGTAAAAGAGTAAATCCGCTAAATGTAATGCAGATTCTGTAGAAACACGATGGGCATCATCGGTTGAATCAATCCCAGGCGTATCCATGACAACTACTTTCTCTGGTAGTTTCATAGTGTCATGACTGATTTCAATCGATTCGATAGCTTCCCCGTCTTTTGCATATGATTTGATTACCTCATAATCATACTGATCTGGATATTCAATGATTTTACCATCTCGATAATAAACGCGTGCATATTCACGCCCCTGTTTTACTTTCACAAGGTTTGCACTTGTCGGAATCGGGCTTGATGGTAACAGGCTCTCCCCAATGAGTTCATTAATCATGCTCGATTTCCCTGCTGAAAAATGGCCAGAGAAGCCAATCATATACTCTAAATTCTTTAGTTTTTTTAGCAGCTGGATGATTTTCGAACTGCTTTCTTTGTCATTGTTTTTTTCAAAAATGTCATATAAGGAAGCCAGTCTTTGTTCCAACGCTTCCTTTGTAATTTGTTGTGTTTGAATCATGTCTAATCCCCTTATTGAGCAATCATAATTGTAGTATATATGTATTTTACTCTACACCCATACTTTTGACAAAGCAGAATATTAAGAAACTATCCCAAGCGCATAAAAATAACCAGGTATTTACCTGGTCAATCGCTTACGAACCATACCAATGTGCCGATAGTCTTCATGTACACTTAATGCCTGTTCCTCAACTGGTATACGAATCGACATTATCGCAAAGTTCAGCAAAGAGAAGATTGTTCCAGTGATATACGCCTGAAAAATCACTGGTATCAAAATGAACTCAAGTGCGACAATTAGATAATTCGGATGCTTAAAATATTTATAAGGACCTTTTGCCTGTACCTGACTCTTCTGCAAAATCATGATTTTCGTATTCCAAAACAGCCCTAGTGAAGTAAGTGCCCACACCCTGCCAAGCTGGGTGATTGCAAATAAAAAAAATAAAACCGGATAGAACACCGATAATTCGTTTCCTCGATACAAGACCTCAAAAATTAGTGATACAAAAAACAAGATATGCATGAGCACTATGTATTTATAATGACTGTGGCCAACCTCATAGCCACCTTGTGATAAAATCCATTTTTCATTTCGTTTTGCTATCCGTAGTTCAATCAATCTTTGTGCAATGACTAATGAAATAAATATCCAAAACATCATCCTATTTCCTCCATTGTAAAAGGATTAATTCCGAGCTAAACCCTGGCCCTAAGGCTGTTACTAGACCATAATCTCCTTCTTTTCCTAGCTTTTTCTCCATAAATTCCTTCAAGACATATAGCACTGTAACAGAAGACATATTTCCTTGTCTTCTTAATACATCTCTAGCGATATCTGTCATTGAACTGGGAATTTCAAGTGCGGCTTCATATGCATCTAATACTTTTTTTCCTCCAGGATGGGCGATAAAATGCTTGGTATCGTTTATTTCAAGTTCATGCTTATGTAAAAATTTATCCACATTTCCTTTCAACCATGACTTTACAATACCCGGGATATCTTTTGAAAAAATGACGTGAAGACCTGTATTTTTAATATCCCAACCCATTACATTCTCCGAATTCGGCATTAAGGTCGATTGGGAGGAAACAAAGGTTGGTAAAGCACTAGGCACCGAATAGTGCTCCACCTCATCTCCACCAATACAAACACATGCCGTACCGTCAGCAAATAATGAGGTACCTATTATATTACTCTTAGTAAAATCATTTTTTTGAAAAGTTAAACTGCAAAGTTCAACAGCTAGTACTAGTACTTTTGCCTTCGGATATGCTTTGCAATAATCAAACGCCCTCGCTATGCCAGAAGCTCCTCCAGCACACCCAAGTCCCCATATCGGAATTCGCTTTGTTTGGGGATTAAAATCCATTTTATTCATAATTCTTGCTTCAATACTCGGTGTTGCGATTCCTGAGCTTGAAATAAAGAAAATAGCATCAATTTCTTGCAGATCAATCTTTTTTTCAAGCAAATTTTCATTTCCTAAACAGTTTTGAATTGCTTTTATTCCATATGTAATAGACTTTTCAATATATGTATTATTCTTTTCCTCAAAGGTAAGCTCTTTCCCATACCATTCCAATGATTCACTAAAATATCTCTCTTCAATTTCACTATTGGCAAAAACCTTAATGAGCCGATCAATATCTGGAAAATGTTCAAAAAAGAGGTCTCTAATAAATTGAGTTGTATTCGTTTGATTGATTTTATTTGATGGGTTGCAGATACCTATCGAAATCACTTTAGGCATGGAAAGCTCCCTTTCTTTAAAGATTATCTTAAGGTTACTTTTTCCATTTTTAGTATATGTATGCAAGATTAAAAACAGGCGTAAAAAAAGCCTTCCCACTTAACGGGAAAGCTCACGTTTCAAAGGAGTTGTTTTGTTGTTGTGCATTAATAGTATAACTCAAACTTTTCAAACATTCACTAGTAAAATTTTGGTTTGTAGTTTCTATTTTTAATTAAAATAAGGTCTTCAGAAGCTCCTCACGATTTTTGTCGATTGCTTCAAAATCCATTGCAGCTTTGTAGTATTCTTCAAGCTTATCGTGAAGTCGTTTTGCTTCACTTAAATAATTCGTACCGATCGTCATCTTATTTTTATATTCAAGGTTTAACTCTTCAATTTCCTTTTTAAATGTGTTTTCGATTTTCGGATCCATGCATAATGCAAACATATCGACTACTTCATCTTGCTCACGGAATGGATCGACAACATGTGGAGCCGTTCCATCAACGATTGACACACTTAGTTTCGGAATAATTATCATGTCAATGCTTTTCGGATCAAACGCACAATGAAAATATTCAACCGATAAACCATGATGTTCAGCATGCTTTGCAACTTTTTTCATTAAGGTGGACTTGCCGCTTCCTGGTCTCCCTTTAATGATATAACGCTTCTCATAATCCTCGGTAATGTTATCGATAAAATTCACAGCACCCTTTGGTGTCGCAGCCCCAAAGAATCGCTTCCGTTTTGTTGGATGTTCTTCCTCCTCGAAAGGCTTACTAAAAATAGTATCAATTAAGTTTTGAAGTACCGCATCAGCCTTTTTAAAGCTCATCGATGAGACATAAATATCCTCACGCTTTAAATGTATTTTCTTTGCTTCCGCAAAGGTTTTATAGGCATTTTCAAAGTTCCTTGAAATGTCGTCTGTTAGTTCGATAATTTCATCCTTATATTGGGATAAGTAATCATCATTACGGTATTGACCAAGATCAATTACCTTCTCGACTACGCCAGGGTATCTTGGCTCAATAACATGTGGTGCCGTTCCGTCTACAAATCCTAATTTTCTTTCTGGAATCACGAGGCCATCAATAGAGTGATTATCTGAGGAACAGTGTAAGTATTCGAGATCATAGCCTTTGTCCATGAATACAAGGCCGATTTTTCTCATGAAGGTGGATTTTCCTGTGCCAGGACCTCCTTTTAAAATGTAAAGAGTTTCCAAGCCCTCCAATGCCTCATCATACAACGAGTAAAAACCTACACTTGAATTGGTGCCTGCATAATAATTTTTCACTTTTGCCATATAAACTGTATACCTCCTTGTAGACATTCGCCTATCTTAGACTATGGCGAAGGTGCAAACTATGTGAATAAAAAAATCAATTTTTCACTACTGCCACAAAGGAAGTTATTTTTTTAATATAAGAATCACCGTTATCAATCTACTAAAAAATCACTATTCAAAAATAGTGATTAGGAAGTCTTTTGGTCGTTCTTTTGAACATGAATATCAATTTGAGTAATTACGCCATTCCCGCATTTAAAACATCTTTCTTTGTTATTTAGGAGAAGCGAATAACATCTCGAACAATAATATCTAATCATATATACACTCCCTTTTAGATTATAATATGTTTCCTTTTCAAAACCGTTAGTAGAATTTGTCACAATTTATTCAAATATTTTCCTAATCAAATGTGATAAAAATCACTGTTTTATAAAGTTTTCACTATTAATATAGTGATTAGATTAGGAATGAACAATTTGTGAAATACTCAAAATCGACTAGTTTTTAACAAATTGTTTTGTATGATGAAAGTGTAAAAACCTTTGATAAACGCTTGAAGGGGGTCGTGAGGAATGGCAAAGACACAGCTTACAAAGACAAACCAAAAAATAAAAATTGAAGATGAAAAAACTTCCTTAAAAGGGACATTGGCATCTGTAATTTTACTCGGAGTTTTCTTAATTGTAACTTGGCTTGGTGTCTATTTCTTGTACTTAGACAGATTGTAAAAACATTTCTACTAAGAAAACGAGACAAGGCTACCAAAAGCAGAATGGTTTGTAATATTTTATGAAAAAAAAGTCAGAAAAAGAATGTGAAAATTTGAAAGGGGAAAAAGCCATGCATCTACATAAATTCGAAAAAATATGGCTCATTTTTGGAATAGGAATCCTTATTGTATTCCTAATAGTTGTTGGTATCGGCGCATTTGCGATGGGTCACCAGCCAGCAAGCAGCATTAAAACAATTGATCCTGAAAAGGTAACCGAAACAGCACCATTTGATAATCCTGGACTTGTTCATATTGAAGGTAATAAATACGAGCTTAATCTTGTTGCTGAAGCATTTGCTTACACACCTAACACAATCCAAATTCCTAAAGGTGCAGAAGTAACATTTAATGTTGTCACAAAAGACGTTGTTCACGGGTTTTCAATTGCTGGTACAAACGTCAATATGATGATTGAACCAGGTTATATTAGCAGCTATACACAAACATTTTCAAAAACTGGTGAATTCTTAGTGTTATGTAACGAATACTGTGGAGCTGGACACCACTTAATGATGTCGAAAGTTGAGGTGACTGAATAATGACTAGTTCAATTGCTAAAGTAGACAAAAAAGATGCGAAATTAGCAATGGCACACTTTTATGTAGCGTTTATTGCTTTATTTTTAGGAGGAACTGCAGGATTACTGCAGACACTTGTCCGTTCTGGAAAATTCACATTACCTGCAGGCATTGGTTATTATCAATTATTAACAGTTCACGGAGTTTTATTAGGACTTGTACTTACTACATTTTTTATCATCGGATTCTTGTTTGCGAGCTTAAGTAAAACGGCAGGTACCCTATCCCCAAAGCTACGATTAACAGCTTGGATTGGATTTTGGACAATGACAATTGGGACAGCTTCAACTGCAACGACGATTCTATTAGGTAAAGCATCTGTTCTTTATACATTCTATGCTCCACTACAAGCACATCCTTTCTTTTACATTGGACTGGCGCTTGTTGTAGTAGGTAGCTGGATTGGTGGATTTGCAATGTTTACCCATTTTGGAAAATGGAAAAAAGCAAATCCTGGTAAAGTTACACCTTTATTGAGTTTCATGGCTGTCATGACAATGATTTTATGGTTAGTTGCAACACTTGGGGTTGCTGCATCAGTACTTATTCAATTTATTCCATGGTCATTTGGTTGGGTTGAAACAATCGATGTCCTTATTAGTAGAACATTATTCTGGTATTTCGGTCACCCACTTGTATACTTCTGGTTATTACCAGCATACATGGCATGGTATGTTGTGATTCCTAAGGTAATCGGAGGAAAGATTTTCTCAGATGCCCTTGCAAGATTATCATTTATTTTGTTCTTATTATTCTCAATTCCAGTCGGATTCCACCATCAGCTGACTGAACCTGGTATTGATCCGAATTGGAAATTCCTACAAGTCATACTGACATTTATGGTTATTATTCCTTCTTTAATGACTGCATTCTCAATGTTTGCATCATTCGAATTGTATGGAAGATCAAAGGGTGCAACAGGATTGTTTGGTTGGTTTAGAAAGCTTCCTTGGGGAGATGCTCGTTTCTTCGCACCATTTGTTGGTATGTTATTCTTCATCCCTGCAGGTGCGGGTGGAATTATCAATGCTAGTAACCAAATGAACCAAGTAATTCATAATACGATTTGGGTAACAGGACACTTCCACTTAACTGCTGCAACAACTGTTGTATTAACATTCTTTGGGATCGCCTACTGGTTAATTCCACATTTAACTGGGCGTGTGATGACAAAAGCAATGAACAAACTTGCCATTATCCAAACAATCGTATGGACCGTTGGTATGACGTTCATGTCAACAGCTATGCACTTTGCTGGCTTACTTGGAGCACCAAGACGCTCAGCGTTCTCAACATATGGAGGTTCTGAACAAGCAGCAGAATGGGTTCCTTATCAGATTGCACAAGCAATTGGTGGATCAATTCTCTTTATTGGAATCATCTTAATCCTTGTTATTTTTGTGAATCTTGCATTCTTTGCACCAAAAGGCGAAACAGAATTCCCTGTAGGTGAAGTGTCAGAAGAAGCAGAAAAAACCCCAATGCTTCTTGAAAACTGGAAGCTATGGGTTGGTGTATTAGTTGTATTAATCTTAATCGCTTATACAATTCCATTTGTAGATATGATTCAAAATGCACCGCCAGGAGCAAAGCCATTCAACCATATATTATAAGGAACTAAAAGCTACGCAACTTAATTTTGCGTAGCTTTCTTATTTATAATTTATAAATTGAACTATATTTGTTTTCTAAGTATTGGATTAAATAGTTTGCATTTAATCCCTCACCTGTCACGTCTTTGATGATTTCTAAAGGTTTTTTCAGCTTTCCATGTTTATGAATATTTTCAGTCAGCCATTCTTTAATAGGAAGTAAGTTCCCCTCTTCCAGCAATTCATCAAAGTTCGGGATATCCTTTAACATTGCATTCTTAAATTGGGCCGCATACATGTATCCAAGTGCATATGAAGGGAAATAGCCGAAGCTGCCCCCTGCCCAATGGACATCCTGCAGTATCCCTTTTGCATCGTTCTCAGGACGAATTCCTAAATACTCTTCATATTTTGCATTCCAGATTTCAGGTAGGTCTTTTACTTCAATCTCATCATTAAACAGGCTTTTTTCAATTTCATAACGCACCATGATATGCAATGGATATGTTAATTCATCTGCCTCAATTCGAATGAATGATGGCTTCGATTCATTGATAGCTCGATAGAAATCATCTACAGAAACATGATCAAACTGACCACTTGCATATTCTTTTAGCAATTCAAAGTTATTTTTCCAAAGTGGCAGACTGCGACCGACAATATTTTCATAAAACAAGGACTGAGATTCATGGATCCCCATCGAAGTTCCTTGAGCAAGGTTTGTTCCCACTAAATCAGGTGAAATATTTTGCTCATACAAGGCATGTCCACCTTCATGAATGGTTCCAAAAACAGCTGTTCTGAAGTCATTTTCAACATAGTTTGTCGTGACTCTAACATCCCCTGGATTTAATCCTGTTGCGAATGGGTGAACAGTTTCATCCAGTCGACCTGCTTCAAAGTCGTACCCCATTTTCCTAAGTATTTCAAGACTAAAAGCACGTTGCTTTTCCTTAGGAAATTCTTTAAATAAAAATGTCGTTTCCGGCTTGTTCTGTGATTCGGTTACTGCCTTTACTAATGGAACTATTTTTTCTCTCAATTGAGCAAATACTTGATCGACTATCTCTACTGTTACTCCTGGTTCATACATATCAAGTAATGTGTTGTATTTATTTCCTTCATAGCCCCAATAGCCAATAAATTTTTTCGTAAAGTCGACAAGCTTTTCTAAATATGGGCGGAACATATCAAAATCAGATTTTTCTTTTGCATCCTCCCAAACGGATTCAGCTTTTGATTGAAGGATGACATACTCACGGAATTCATCGGCAGGAATCTTTTTATTCCGTTCAAAATCCTTTTGACATTCCTCTACAACTTTCTTCGTAATTTCATTAAGCTGCTTTTGTGACTCTGGAGTTGTTAATTTTTTTAAATAGGCTTCCATTTCAGTCGAAGTAGACATAGCAAAAACCTCTGATGACAACATTCCAATTACTTCAGAGCGTTGTTCTACTCCTTTTTTGGGAGCACCTGTACGTAAATCCCAATACATTACCCCAATGGCTTCATTATAGCTAGTCATCTTTTTGACTAACTCAAGAAATGCTTGCTCAGTTTGTTGTAATTGTTCAGACATTGTTCGTCCTCCCCTTTATTTTGTATCAATCTTTGTCGGTAACACATTTTTAATGTTAGCAATGATTTGATTGCTTATAGTATCTTCTACAAAAATGCTGACAGTTCCTGCATCCTCACTGGAACGAATTAAACGACCTATTCCTTGCCGCAACCTTAAGAGCATGTACGGCAGGTCAATCTGCTCAAATGCGTTTTGAGATTTTTTTCTTTTTGCCTGAAAAACAGGATCATTTGGCGGGAATGGCAATGACCAGATGATTACATTGGACAATGAAGGTCCTGGAATATCAAGTCCTTCCCATAATGAAGTCGAGCAAAGAATGCTGGGCTCATTATTCTGAAACGTTGACACAAGTCCACTAATTTCTTGATTCCCTTCAAATAACATTGGATATTTTTTTGTGTTGCAATTCTCTTTAAATGTTTGAAGCTCTTCTTTTGAATTAAATAAAAGTAATGCCCGGCCCCCAGATTTGTTAATCTCATCCCAGGCAAATTCAAATTTTGATTGAAACAGATCCTTACTGGACTGAAATACAGGCATCTGAATCTTCATTTGATTTTCATAGTCAAATGGTGATTCAACCGAAAATGATTGATAGTTTGTTATTCCTAAACTTTTTGAAAGATAGTCAAATGATTTATTTTCAGATAAAGTAGCAGAAGAAAACACAAATGGAATCTTATTTGAAAAAACTTTTTCCGCAAGAATGGTTTCTACTGCTTGTGGCATTATGACTAACGTGTAGCTTTCACCCTCTGCCTCGACCCACGTGATCGCATCATTTTCTTCACTAAAAAGCTTTAATGAATACTCCATTTGATCTAAGTATTCATCGACAATATGTAATTCGTATTGATCAATCGTATATGTCTCTGCCTCAAACACAAGATTATTCCCAATCTCAACTATCAACTGATGAAGCTTCTTAGCATCGGCAACTAAGTGCTCAGTACGGACTATATCCATCCGTTCAGACCCTGAAACGGTTTGACTATTTGCTTGAAGTAATCTATAAAATTGACTGTTTTGTTCAATCGTATCTTCAATTAATTGAGCAAATTCTTCCCGGATATCATTTTCTAATAGTCGTGTTAACAGACCTTCTAGAGTCGTTTCCTGGACCCGATACGTTAATGCTTTTTGAGCTGAGAACTCAAGTAAATGACCTTCATCAAAAACTACACAGCTACTTTCTGGTAAAAAAGGCAGCTGTCCTTCTCTTTTTCTGGCTTCCATCGTCCATACATGCTCCATATAAAAGTCATGGGAACAGATAATTAAATCAACAGCCTTTCGATAATGGTCTCTTGATAATGTTAGACCACAACGATGTCTCAAATCACATGAAAAACAATCCTGAAAGCTATCCCATGAAACACTTCTCCATTCCTCGTCCGTTAAATTAGGGTATGTTTTTCGATCCCCATAATGGTGGAAGGCTTGCATGGTAGAATGATTATGAACAAAATCTGGTAATTCATTATAGATTTGTGAGATATGTTCATTTGTTGTTCTTCGAGTGGTAGTCTCTAATTTTCTCAAACAGAGATATTGATCCTGAGCCTTTGCAAGACGAACATCTATTTTTAGGTCTAATGCATCAGCTATTTTAGCAATATCGCCCTCAGGCTTCACAAGCTGCTCAATTAAGGACTCATCTGCACATGAGATAACGGCAGGCTTTCTCATATATCTTGCATAACAAATCGCATATAAAAGGTAGACAATTGTTTTACCAGTACCTACACCTGCTTCTGCAAATACAATTGATTTTTCCTTAAACGCTTTTTCTAGCTGAAATGCCATATAAATTTGTTCATCACGAAGCTCAAAACCCTTTTCCGGAAGGATGTCATAAAAGACATCACCAATCCACTCATTTAATTTATCAAAGAAATTTTCATTTCTGGAAATTTGAAAGGGTAACCTTTCTCCAATCATATGTAAAACCCCCATAAACCAAGGTACGCGCCAATTTTTAATTATCTACTAGTCGATAGATGAAGTCAATATTGTAAACAAAATAAAACCCGCACATGCGGGTTCTTAGTATGATTCATTCACTTTTATAACGTAACAAATCAACATCTATGGCAGTTGAGTGAGACATTGCATGAAGAAGGTCGTTTTTTGCTTGTGTTATCGATTGAAGAGGATCTAACTCTTCCCCGATCTCATTTTGTAAGACCATGTACGTATCATTCAACGCATCCTGTATTCTTTTGAAATCTAGGTAATTCATTTTCATTCACTCCTGAAAAATT
Source organism: Bacillus sp. JJ1533 (assembly GCF_036965045.1). Classification (NCBI taxonomy): domain Bacteria; kingdom Bacillati; phylum Bacillota; class Bacilli; order Caryophanales; family Bacillaceae; genus Bacillus; species Bacillus sp. JJ1533. The sequence continues at coordinate 102,849 of NZ_JBALOV010000029.1, forward strand.
TGTAGACACCAATAAAGTATATGTCCCAGCAAGTTGAACTATTCATGAATTCCTTATATTTTTTAACGTTCTCTAGGTGGTCGTTTTCCCCAATACTGATAGTAATCGGTTCGGATAAATCCATTAAATAATTTGCGTTTTTTCGTTGCAGGTTTACCGTATAATTGTTCGAATTCAGGATGTGAGGTCAACATATATACGGACCATGTTTCATTTGGACGAAGGGCTTCCCCCATACTGCGATACATTTCTTCAACAGCCTTTTTCTCACCAAGTCTTTCTCCATATGGAGGATTTCCGACAATAACTCCGTATTCCTTAGTAGTAGTAAAATCACGTACCTGCATTTGTTTAAATTGGATGAGGTCACCAAGCCCTGCTTCCTCAGCATTATCCTTTGCTATTTGGATCATTCGGTGGTCAATATCATAGCCGCTAATATCAATAGGTTGATCATATCTAGCTAAATCCTCTACCTCTTGTCGTGCTTCATTCCAGCGACTTTTACCAATCCATCCCCATTCCTCAGAAACGAAATCACGATTAAAACCAGGAGCAATGTTTTGCCCAATTAATGCAGCTTCAATCGGGATGGTTCCTGAGCCGCAAAATGGATCGACAAATGGTCTATCTGGCGTCCAGTTGGTTAGCATGACTAAGGTTGCAGCCAGTGTTTCTTTTAAAGGCGCCTCAC
>NZ_JBALOV010000030.1:0-55813 GCF_036965045.1 Bacillus sp. JJ1533
AGTATTGATTGCTCAATAAGTTTATTACTTAGAATTAAAACGTTGACGCTTGTATTGTGTTCAGTTTTCAAAGAACTTTTTTATCCGCTGTTCATCAGTGACTTTTATAATATATCATCTTTAAAAGTCTATGTCAACACCCTTTAATCTGTGATTCATTTTTTAAAAGGAGCCGTAACAGCGACCTAATTAATATACCAAGTTTGTAATCCACCGTCAACATAAATTATTCTGGAATTTTCGACCATTTTCGTCACCCTATCCTATTCCACGACAATTACAAAGTTCGACCTAAATAAAAAAGGATCCCAGATTGCGAATCTGGAATCCTCGTTTTTATACTAAGAAGATAAAGTACAACACAAAGATGATAAATAAAGCATACATGATTGGGTGTATTTCTTTTGCTCTTCCTTTTACCATCATGGTGATTGGGTAAAAGATGAAGCCGATCGCAATACCTGTCGCAATACTAGCTGTTAAAGGCATCGTCAAGATTGTTAAGAATGCCGGAACTGCAATTTCGAATTTTTTCCACTCGATATCACCTAAGGTTGCAACCATTAGTACACCAACAATGATTAATGCCGGTGAAGTAACGGCTGGCGTTACTACTCCTAAAAGAGGAGAGAAGAATAAGGCTAATAAGAAAAACACGGCTGTAATTACTGAAGCAAATCCTGACCTTGCACCTGCTGCAACTCCTGCTGTTGATTCAACATAAGAAGTAGTAGAAGAAGTTCCTAAGATTGCTCCAATTACTGTACCGCTTGAATCAGAAACTAATGCTCTTCCTGCTCGTGGAAGCTTATTATTTTTCATGATTCCTGCTTGATTCGCAACCCCTACAAGAGTTCCCGCTGTATCAAAGAAGTCTACAAACATAAATGTAAGAATAACAACTAACATATCTAGAGTGAAAATTTCTCCGAAGTGAGTTAATGCTGCTCCGAATGTTGGTGCTAAACTCGGTACAGAACTTACAATCTTATCAGGTGTATCAATTAAGTTAAATAACATCCCAATAATAGCTGTGACTACCATACCAATAAAAACTGCACCATTTATATTACGAACCATTAATATGACTGTAATAACAACACCAAAAACGGCTAATAATGTGTTTCCGTTAGATAAATCACCTAACGCTACCATAGTAGCTGGATCTGCAATAACAATGCCTGCATTTTTAAGTCCGATAAATGTAATAAATAAGCCAATCCCTGCACCAACGGCTAATTTTAAGTTTTGTGGGATGGCATCGATTATTTTTTCACGAATACGAGTTAAAGTTAGAATGACTAATACGATACCTGAAACTAAAACACCTGATAAAGCAGTTTGCCACGCAATTCCCATTCCTAGTACAACTGAGTAAGCAAAGAAGGCGTTTAATCCCATACCAGGAGCTAAGGCTACAGGGTATTTCGCAACGACACCCATGATAAATGTGCCAAGTGCTGCTGCAAGAGCTGTTGCTACAAACACTGCGTCTGCATCCATTCTTAATGCATCTGGTAAATCTGGTACATCGCTTAATGATAAAATAGATGGATTTACAAATAAAATATAAGCCATAGATAGGAATGTCGTAATTCCACCTATAATTTCACGTCTATAAGTAGTTCCAAGCTCGTCAAATTGAAAATACTTTTTCATATGATTCCCTCTCCCTTTGATCTATATCGTCGTAATTAAAACTGAGTCTTATATAAAACAAGCACACAAAAGCGCTCCAGAGAATGATCTGAAGCGCTTGACGTTAAGGTTAACGATAGAAAAGGAGAATCATAGTAGAAGACTCTCTTCATTATCTGTTATACCTCGTAGTCAAGCTAATTTACGGTAGCCTGGTAGAAACTTTTGGGCCATATCCCCAAGATTATACGACGTATTTCAACAAAATCTTTATTTCGACTTTATTATATGACAATGTACCTAGAGAGTCAATCTAAAAACGAACATTAATTTAATTATATTTTTTATCGTTCGTATATTATTCCCATTCAATTGTTGCTGGTGGTTTACTTGTAATGTCATACACCACTCTGTTTACATGACTAACTTCATTCACAATTCTTGTTGAAATGAGTTCAAGAACATCCCAAGGGATACGAGCCCAGTCAGATGTCATCCCATCAATTGATGTAACGGCACGGATTCCAATTGTGTAATCATATGTTCTTGCATCTCCCATTACTCCGACACTGCGGATATCTGGAAGGACGGTAAAGTACTGCCAAATTTCGCGTTCAAGACCCGCTTTTCTGATTTCTTCTCTGAGGATGTAGTCAGATTCACGAACAATCTCCAGTTTTTCATCAGTTACTTCACCTAACACACGAATACCAAGCCCAGGACCTGGGAATGGTTGACGCCATACAATCTCATCAGGAATACCGAGTTCTGTCCCTAATGCACGAACCTCATCCTTAAATAAAGTATTAAGTGGCTCGATTAATTGAAACTGCATATCTTCTGGCAATCCACCTACGTTGTGATGTGATTTGATCGTTTGTGCAGTTGCTGTACCACTTTCAATAATATCTGTATAAAGAGTTCCTTGTGCAAGATAATCAATGCCTTCTAGCTTTGCAGCCTCATCATCAAACACATAGATAAACTCATTTCCGATAATCTTACGTTTTTGTTCTGGATCACTTACGCCTTTTAACTTGGACAAGAAGCGTTCCTTAGCATCGATTTTAATCACATTCATATGGAAGCCTTCGCTAAAAGTCTTCATCACACTCTCTGCTTCTCCCTTACGAAGAAGTCCGTGGTCAACAAACATACATGTTAGTTGATCACCAATGGCTTTATGGATTAACACAGCAACAACTGAAGAATCTACACCGCCGCTGAGCGCACAGAGAACTTTTTTATCCCCAACCATTTGACGGATTTTTTCCATTTCGATTTCAATAAAGTTTTCCATGGACCAGCTTTCAGAGCATCCGCAAATACCGAATACAAAGTTTTTTAGAAGATCATTTCCATAAACTGAGTGACGTACCTCAGGATGGAATTGAACACCATACAAACTACGAGCCTTATTACTCATTGCTGAAATCGGGCAAGACGGGCTTACTGCATCAACAGTAAAACCTTCTGGTGTCTCAACAACAAGGTCTCCATGGCTCATCCAAACTACTTGTTCATTTGGGATGTTTGAAAAAAGAGCTGATTCGTTTTGAACATTAATGGTTGCTTTTCCGTACTCACGGTTATGCGCCTTTTCTACACGACCACCAAAGTGCTGCGTCATAAGCTGCATTCCATAGCAAATTCCTAATACAGGTATGCCTAGGTCAAAAATTTTCTCATCACATCTAAAAGAGTTTTCATCATAGACACTATTAGGCCCACCAGATAAGATGATTCCCTTTGGTTGCATTGCCTTAATTTCTTCCACTGTCAAAGTATGTGGGTGGAGTTCACTATAGACACCAAACTCACGGATTCTTCTCGTAATTAATTGATTATATTGGCTACCGAAATCTAAAACAACGATCATTTCTTGAACGTTATTCATAAAATCACCTCGTCTTATTTTGTAATATACCCTTTGGTTAATATACATAAAAAAATAGAATCCTGCCTAAAAAGGCAGGATTCTATTTCACGTACACAAATAGAATAGCTGCCTTCATAGTCAAACCATTTACGGTGGTTTGGTAGAAACTTTCGAACCATATTATCGAGGATATACGAAGGATACTTCTATTAAAATTGTGTTTTTATTCTATCAATCAGGTACCTATTGGTCAAGATGATATCTTTTTAATTAAATTTTCCCATAATTCCACGGACTTAACCCATTCTAAATGGGCATTGTCTTTTCGGTATAGAGCCCGTTCATAACTACGTGTCAATTGCTCCATTTCATTCCCTTTGTAATATTTATCTACTTGGATCGAATATTCCCTCAAGGTTTGCCCGTCTTTTCTTGGGAAGCCTACACGTTCCAATTGTTTTAACAATGCATGATAGGCTTTAAAATATGCCTCTTCATCTTTAGCGTTTTTGTATAACAAAATATAAAGATATGGCATCCATTTCTTTCTCGTCTTAAATAGAACATAGGTGATTAAGACGATACTCAAAATGAAAATAAGTGCATATTTCCATGAAAAAGCATCCGCCAGTTTTTCAAAAAGGCTGCTGTCTTTGTCTTCCGAAATGGGTGTTGCTATTGTTTCCTCCACTTCTTCTTCTTTAGGCATTTCCTCTGGTGTTGTTTGTGGTGTTTGACTATTTTGATCTCCATTCGTTGTTAAATCATAGGAAAATAAATTAGAGTTACTAAATCCCTTGGTTGGCTCAAAGGGTACCCAGCCAAACTCCGGAAAGTAAACCTCAACCCAGGAATGCGCGTTATTGTTCGTGATTTCATAGGTATTTGTTTCAATTCGCTCTCCTTCTGTATAGCCTTTTACCCATCTGGCGGGAATATCAGCTGCACGTAATAAAACAACCATTGAAGTTGAAAAATTATCACAATAACCTACTTTTGTATCAAACAAGAATTGATCGACATAGTCCTGGTTGCCTTCTGGTACAGCTACATTTTGCGTATCATAAGCAAATCCGTTTGCCTGGAAGTAATTTTCGACCGCCTTTACTTTTTCGTACCGATTTGTTTGTGAACCAGTGATGTCGAATGCAAGTTCTTTTACACGATCAGGCAGATCAATAGGTAACTGAGTGTACTTTTTTCTGAATTCCTCATTCAGCTCCATACTCCCTGGCTCTGTAATCTCAGTTAAGTGATTAATATAGTATTTCGGGTACTCATAATGAAGAGAATAGCCATCCAATTTAACATCATCATCGCCTCTGTAGGAAGAGATTTTTTCAGACAACGGATTAACGCTAAAATGGATATCAGGATCTACCTCTGCATAGGTCAATCCTAGTGGATATACGATATGCGAATATTTAAGATCCATTTGAATTTCGGTTTCGAATTCCTCTACCTCTGTTTTTTCTTCATACCAATCCAACACTGTGTTTTCACTGTAAAAAATCTGTTTTTCCGCTGTGTCTGATAATTTCCATCCCTTCCCGGTATACGTATCCTTGGATTCAACCCGCCAATAATGGCGCTTTTCGGTCTTTGCTGTAAAGACCACGGTATCATCGGCGATAAAGGGGCCACCTAGGTTTTGGTCATTCGTACCATAGCCAATTTTCTTAATTCCATTTATAGAGCCATTTACGTTTTCCTGCCCATACCCCTTTAAAAATGGAACTGGATCTGGCCATTGAGGCGCCGCCTTTGGTGACACATAGCCAATAAGTGTAGAAAAAAGAATAAATACAGCTAAAGGAATGGCCCATCTTTTACCGATATTTACATGCTTTGAAAGCTCCTTATCCTTTAATCGCTCAAATTGCAAGATTCCAAGCATGGTAAATCCGATTAACACCGTTCGAATAATCGCTGCCTGGGCATTATACGGGCTGAATGTATCAATCACCGTGATATAAATGATGGTCAACACGAAAAATAATAGGATTCTTTTTTGATGAGTGAACCAATAATGAAGTAAATAGCTCATTAACCATAGCAAAATGTAAAAGAGAAGTGTCCGGAATATCGGTGTCATTCCCATCCAATTCGCTTGGAACATGATTCCGATATTTTTCATGAAATCAGCAGCAAATTTACTTAACCACGCGCCATCTAAAAAATCCTCCTTAAAATAGAGCGAATGGATCATATAGAACATCAGGAAGACCTTCATTAGTGCACCGAGCCAAAACGGCACTCTCAGGAATAGCAATAGAAAGCATACACCAACAAAAATAACAAACTCAGATGTCTCCTGCGTATCTGTTACAGCTTTAAGTGGTCGTAGCCATTCCCAAAGCAACAGAAAGCCAAAGATATTCAATAATAGGTTGCGAATATCACGTTGTGCTGAAGTTTTACGCTTCATGATTTGTTCACCCCAGAAAAAGTATCTGCAAAATGCCCTTCATAGACGACTTTTGCAAATACATTGTGCTTTCGAACGGCTCCAAGGACCCCGATTTCCCCATTGGTAAGCTGAGTTCCTTTTTCCTTTATCACAAAAATTTGTAGGTCTGCATTCCGCATTGAAAATCTGCCGACTAATTGAACCGTATCCTCGCTTAACTCACTTGTAACTAACATAAATGTGACGGGCTGATAGATTTTTTTAAGCTCTGACTCGACAATTTGTGAAAAGGGAATGGAACTATTGTCTTTTACTTTTGCCAGGTGATGATAGATTACTTGTTGCTGGGATTCACCCTCTTTTAAAGGAAAAATCACTTGATCCTCCCCAATTGAAACAAATGAAACCTGGGCACCTTTTCTCAAAATTGCTTTTGTAAGGGAGGCAGTAAAGGTAACAGCTTGTTCAAAATGAGAGGACTTCGTTCGGTCCATGAAAATAACGACATCATGACTTTGCTGTTGTTCAAATTCCTTCGTCATTATATTATTTCGTCTAGCAGATGCCTTCCAATCAATCCATGAAAATCGATCACCTGGTGCATAATCTCTTACACCAATTGCAATCGCTGTATCCCGCTGCAATCTCACATTTGAAGAGGTCATCCCTTGTTCAAACCGGCTTTCGAGCTGTCGATACACCATATCTACGTACTGTGGATATACTAGAAACTGATTACGAACCGGTGCAATGGTTTCTTTTTCAATGAGTCCGAACAAATCTCCCGTCTTAATGCGAATCCCCTCTAACACATGCTCTCCCCTTGGGATTGAATCGAATTCGTATTTATAGGTTAGTTCCCGTTTGAACCATGGGAATAGAATGACCTTAGATTGTTTTGCTTGCTCATATTTTTTAAATTGGGATGGTAGAAGTTCCTCAACAATTAGGTACATTAATGGAAAAGGGAACTTTCTTCTAATAACAATGGTCGCTTCAAATTTTTCTCCTGCCATATACTCTGTTTGGTTGATGTGACGTACCAAGATAAAATCTTTAAGAGGGTAGATGGATAGAGCGAAAGAATATAAACCAAACGGAATGAAACTATAAAATAAAAACCAGCTTACAAATCCACCTTGAAACATCGCATAAACAAATGTTGCTACAATGAGAAGAAAGATATTGACGAGCTTTCCCGTTTCCTTTAACTTTCGAAATAGCCTCCTCATCAACGATTCAACGACCTTTGCACGGGAATAGGTGTTCTTTCAATGATTTTTGCCACTACCTTCTCGGTTGTCATTCCTTCAAATCTCGCTTCCGATTTTAAAATGAGTCGATGCGGAAGGACAAATGGTGCAAGGTATTGAATATCGTCTGGAATCACAAAATCTCTGCCGTGAATCAAGGCATAGGCTTGAGCCGCCTTCATTAAGGCGATTGAGCCACGCGGACTCGCGCCTAAATAAATAGAACTATGCTCCCTAGTTCGACTTACTAAGTCTACGATATATTCTTTAATGGTTTGATCCACATAGACCGCTTTCGCCTCGTTTTGAAGGGTCACCAGCTCTTCGAGGGTAATGACTGCTTCTAGTTGTTCAATTGGCTTAGACTGCTCTGCCCTATCTAAAACCTCAATTTCTTCTTTTACAGTGGGATATCCCATTTTCATTTTTAGCAGGAATCGATCGAGCTGTGCTTCTGGGAGTGGGTATGTTCCTTCATATTCAATTGGGTTTTGAGTTGCCATAACAAAGAATGGCTTCGGTAATGGACGAGTTACTCCATCAACCGTGAGGCTACTTTCCTCCATTCCTTCAAGCAAGGCTGATTGCGTCTTCGGAGATGTCCGGTTAATTTCATCTGCAAGTACAATATGACCAATAATTGGCCCGGGTCTGAACTCGAATTGAAGTTCTTTTGGATTATAAATAGACGTACCCGTTACATCAGACGGCAAAAGGTCTGGCGTAAACTGAATGCGTTTAAAATCCGCACTCACTGATTTCGCAAGGGAACGCACCATCATTGTCTTACCTACTCCTGGTACATCCTCAAGTAAAACATGCCCTTCCGCTAATAACGCAACCAAACTTAGTGTGGCCACATCTCTTTTTCCGATCATGACTTTTTCAATGTTTTCTATCACTCTTCCTAAAACTGGATGTAACATATCAAGCTGCGCCATTTTCTGTCCCCCTAAAACCTCGTATCGTCTTACAATATATGTAACTATTATACTATCCACCCTCTAATTATAAAAGCGATTAAAAACGATTCCATAATCCGCAAACAACAGCCATTTGGCCCGTTCTTAATATTGTCATTAGAAAAAGCTGTTTTTGTGAATTTTGTTGTTTTTGATATAGCTATTAATAAGTATTATTAGACACTTTGGGTGTTCCCTCTAGTGATTGGAGCGTATGGCACGAGATCCTTGAAAATGCACGCATTTTCTTCGTGCGGTGTAGTTTCAAAGAAGCCAATTCAATGTCCTGCGGGAATAGCGAGCCAAGCGAGACCCCGCAGTGAGAATTAATGTTCGAAGCCTAAGAGCGCCACGTCCTGTGGCAACGGCTTCGTGACCTACATCGTGTAGGCCTGAGGAGGCTTGCGGATCGCCCGCGGAAAGCGAGTGCCAGAAGCGGAAATCACCCTATTTCCACCAATAAACTTTAAATTAATAACAACAATCTTTTAGAAAAGAGCCTAATAAAAAAAGACTCAGATCCTTAAAATCTGAGCCATAGGTTGGTATTCTATTAAACGAGACTAGAAAGGACATGAACACGGAGGATGATTCCTGCTAGACGTTGGTCTTCGTCCACCACAGCTAATGGGAACTTTGTTTCCAAGGCCTTTGGAATAATATCCTGAATGTATTCATCCTTTGAAACTGTAAAGATATCGTCCCTTATTACATCAGACAATCTTTTCTTCTCTTTAATTCCAGCTATACAGTCGTCAATAGTTACGATTCCCTCTAAGCGTCTGTGCTTGTTAACGACGAATACACTTGAAATCCCATTCTTCTGCATTTCTTTTACTGCTATTTGTAAATTATCCTTTAGAGATACTAAAGCATTCGATTGAATCATCACGTGCTCTGCCTGCAGAATTTTTGAACGGTCAATATCCTTGATGAACTCGGAAATATAATCATTCGCAGGCGTCTCAATGATTTCCTCTGGTGTCCCAATTTGTTCGACAACTCCATCCTTCATCACAGCAACACGATCTCCTAGTTTAAAAGCTTCATTAATATCATGTGTGATAAAAATAATCGTCTTTTGAAGCTTGTCTTGTAGCTCCAAGAGCTCAAGTTGCATTTCTCTACGAATGAGAGGGTCAAGTGCACTAAATGGTTCATCCATAAGGAGAATATCTGGGTCATTTGCAAGTGCTCGAGCAAGTCCTACACGTTGCTGCATTCCTCCAGAGAGCTCTCCCGGATATTTATCCTCGTATCCTTTTAACCCAACACTTTCAATATTTTTTATCGCAATTTCTCTACGTTCTTCCTTTGAAACATTTTTAATCTCAAGTCCATATTCTACATTCGCTAAAACCGTTCTGTGACTGAACAGACCAAAATGCTGAAACACCATTGCAATTTTATCCTGTCTGAATTTCTTCAGTTGGGAAGAGTTATAGCGAACAACATCTTCTCCATCCACATAGATAGCTCCAGACGTTGGTTTATTTAAAAGGTTGAAGCACCGTATTAGGGTTGACTTACCACTGCCGGAAAGTCCCATAATGACAAAGATTTCCCCTTTTTTAATTTCCATTGATGCTTTGTACACCCCAACGGTGTGGTTCGTCTTTTCTAAAATTTCTTTTTTGCTCATTCCCTTTTGGACCATTGGAATGATCGATTTCGGTTTTGGACCAAATATTTTTGAGACGTTCTCTATTTTAATTTTCGTTTCCATTATTCAGACCCCCTGTGCTTCTGGAAAGAGCTTGCTACTCCTGTTGTCACACGGTCAATAATGATAGCTAGAAAGACAATACTAATACCCGCTTCAAATCCGAGTGCCATATCGATTCGGTTAATCGCAATCAGAACCTGTTCTCCAAGTCCCTTTGCCCCAACCATTGACGCAATAACAACCATCGCAAGTGCCATCATTGTGGTTTGGTTTACCCCCGCCATAATCGTTGGAAGCGCCTGCGGCAATTGAACCTTTGTTAGCATCTGCCATCTTGATGAACCGAATGATTGAGCAGATTCAATCACATCTTTATCCACATTCCGAATTGCTAGTTCAGTCAATCTGATAACAGGTGGCAACGCATATATTAACGTTGCAAATACTGCTGAAACATTCCCTAGACTGAAGAAGAAAATCGCAGGGATTAAATAAACAAAACTTGGCATGGTCTGCATCGCATCTAGAACCGGCCTCATCATTACAGAAAATCCTTTACTGAATGCCATCCACACACCGAGTGGAATCCCGATAATGAGAGAGATAAGCACGGATGTCAAGACTATGGCAATTGTAATCATCAATACATCCCATAAGCCAAACGTTCCAATTAAGAAAATAAAGAATGCATATAACACACCCGAAAGAACAGATTTAAAACGCCATCCTAAAAGGAAAATAATAATTAAGAAGAGCCACCATGGAATGAAATTAAGAAAACCGCTTATTCCATTGATTGTTTGAGAGGAGATTAGATGTATGAAATCAAAAAACCCTTCGAAAGTTGTATCAATCCATTTAATAAATTTTTCTACATATTCACCGATAAATTCCCAACGAATATCCGGAAAACTACCCATAAGCAGGTTACATGATGTAACCATTCACCTCACTTTTATTTACGACAAACTTTGTTTAAAAATGCAGTAGTTGGCAGGTCGCCAACTACTACAAGTCTTCTACTCTAATGAACTCTTAACTTTTTCAGCAATGTCTTCTGAGACCCAAGAAGTCCAGACATCTTCATGCTGCTTCATCCACCACTCGGCAGCCTCTTCGGCCGAAGCATCATTTTCATTCATATATTTAAGAGCTTCTTCTGTTAAGTCGTTACTCGTTTGATATTTTTTTAGAAATTCCACAACCTCTGGTGCTTGTTCAGGCATGTCCTTGTGAACAGCTACAACAACATCATTGGGTGGAAATGCCGTACCAAAGTCTTTGTTCCATTGTTCTTCGTTATATTCTGGTTCTTCTAAAAGAGTAAGATCATATTTTGCAGTGACCCATGTTGGTGACCAGTAATATCCGACCCAACCTTCACCTTTTTCATATGCATCAACGAGAGTGGCAACTGCACTTGAATCTGATCCTGGGCTAATATAATTAAACGTATCTCCTAACCCATATGTGTCAACTTTAGCTGCCATTGTTTCCCCAACAGCCCATCCTGTAGGAGCACCTACGATTAGACCTTTACTTGAATCCTCTGGGTCAGGGAATACTTCAGGGTATTTTTTCAAGTCCTCAACCGTTTTTAAGTCTGGCGCTAACGGCTCAATTCCTCTTTCTTCGTCCCCTTCAATCACATAAGTTGGAACATAAAACCCTTGGCTATTATCATCAAAGTTTGTAGATACAGTTTCAATATCTCCAGCATCTGTCATTTCTTTATAAAGCTCTTTTACATTGTCAGTCCAAACTTCCATATACACATTGATGTCACCTTGTCGCAAGCCTTCAAGCGTCGCCGCAGTTGATCCCGCTGTTACATCTGTTTTATAGCCGTATCCTTCTTCAATAATTTTTTGAGCGATGGTGTTATGAACACGAATACTATCCCACCCAGCATCTGCAAGTACAATTTTATCTAGTTTTTTTGGTTCTCCATCACCTGAAGACCCTTCACTACTACATCCAACTAAGGCCAGTAGCAAAACAGCTAATAATGTAAATAACTTTTGTTTCATAAATGATTTCTCCCCTTTTTATTTAGTAGTAAACCGTTTAATTTACTTCAATCAATAACAAATAACCCTTAAAAATGAATAGTCATTCATTTTTTGGTACCAAGATATTTCTGCCTAACTTCTCCAACAATTGCACAATATTGATTAGTTTAATAGAAAGGTGACAATTAATCAGTCAGACGAAAAATGCAGATGACGGTATAGGCTACATTTTTCAAATATTTGAGGATACTTCTTTGGAACTATTGATCTTGGAGGAAATATAAAAATTGTTCGTTTAACAGTGGTGAACTTCAGGGTTACAATAAAAGTATAGAGGAATAATAAAATGAGGACAAACTTGATAATCCAGCATATCCCGGGATAAACTAGCATATTTCATGATTTCAAAACCTCAGAGGTGAAAAGTGTTTTATCCTTCCAAGATACTCCCATATCCTCTCATATCCTCCGAATTTGGTGTAATTTTCAGTTTTTTTAACAAGATACACTATATGTAGTATTACTTAATCCTTATTACCTACAAATAGTGTCTAATCAACACCTGAGCATTGCTGATAAAAGAACAAAACCAGATATTAGCATAACGGGTTCGGATACCTGTCACATTTTATGAAAATGCATTTAAAAATATCCCTATGTTCGCTATACCTTTTGTTCTGCAAAATACAGGGCTTTTTGTTGTATATAAGGACATTACAAATTGTCGTTAAAAGTATTTTAGGGCCAAGGCCAGGCCCGATTATAACTGAATGTTGATTTCACCGTGTATAAAAAATAAAAGTAAAAATTCCGCTTAAATTGAGAAATATCCATATTTCCTTAAAAAAAAGGGGATTTTTTCCGCTTATATGATACAAATCTCTTGATTATGTCTTATTTAGAGGAGTTAACCGGAAAATTTCCGCTTATTTCTGCTTTTTGAGCCTCCTTTTGTACATTAGCCGGAAATTCTCCGCTTATGTTTTCTCATAGCTACGCGAAAATCAGCAATAGCCAAGGCCGAAGAATAACGTGGATTCTAAATAAAAAACACCGCATTTTGCAGTCCAATTTGCACAGCAACAGAAATCTCTGTAACCTTACATTGTGATATGCAAATTGGACTACAGTTTAACGCCTATTTTTATAATTTTTCCGCATTATATCAACAAAGGAAAGACCATCAAATTCTATTACAAATCGATGGTCTTTTTCATATGCATTTTTAGTTTTTGTGACAGGAAACAGAACCCGTTAATATTAGCATCTGGTTTTGTTTTCCTCCTATTTAATTTGCCTTTTTTTCTTCTGTAAATACTTTTCATTAATCACCAGCACTTTTCCGTCATCTGCCGGTCTATATTTACGAAACTTGAATTTGTTTTTTTCAATTAAGTTATTCCCAACCATATAGATTGGTAGGATGATGACTAAGTTAATCAGCATTTGGAGCAATAGGTTTAATTCTTTTTCAAATATATAAATGGTAAATACCGCATGAAATGCAAACGAAACCAATAACACAATAAGTACATTACATATATGAAAAGCGATCACACTCGTTTTTTCACGAAACATTCGCTCTAGTTCAATCTTAAAGAAAAGTGTAATAAACACTGAAATCCCGATTGCAATAAGGGTAACAAAGTATGTAAAAACAGTGGCCATTTTCGCCTATCCCCTCGCCTCATTTTCATTATCATTCTTTAGCACAAGAGAATTGATTATATATCCTAATTGTAACACATCCTATGAAAAAGCGGTCTCGAACAAGATGTCACCTATAAATATGGATGTATGTTAAAATTGCCTAAAGTAAAATTACATCATTAGAAAAGAGGCGAAACTGTGTTTGATAAAATCAAAAGACAACTAAGAAACATTGCGCGAGGGAGCAGCAGTAGGAGGCACCGTTCCTTCGGAGGAAGCAGCAGCCACAAAAGACATCGTTATTACGGGGGAAGTAGTAGTAAAAGAAGGCATCGTTACTTTGGAGGAAGCAGCAGCCGAGGACATAAATATAACCCAATGAGTGGCAGTAAACGCTATAAACGCAGGAGCTGGGGAAGTAGCAGCTAAAACGAGTTAATCACTAATTCCGAAAGCTTTAACTGCTGCATAAAGGTCGTTCAAAATTTGATTGATCGTCGAATATGGTTTATCTATCCTTAGCAGCTTTTTTAATAGAGAAACTGTCTTCGGTTTTAACGAAAGTTCTTCTGTCCACGGAAGGGCTTTTTTCGCTTTCGAAGGATATGTTGTATAAAGCAAATATAAAAGAATATCTCCTAAGTCATAATAATCCTGAAGTTTTAATTCCTCAGAATTCTTTATAAGCTGCACTTGTTTTGCCAAACCAAAATCGATTAAATATGGCTTATTTTGTTTTAATAAAATGTTTGGTATCCGTAAATCAAGATGGTAAATGTCTCTTTTATGAAGGTAATCAACTAATTGAATTAACTTAGCAAGAAATAATAATGACTCTTTCTCATTAAATGTCTTCTTATTTAGAAAAATTTCGTCCTCTAGGTTTACCCCATCAATATAGCTCATTGCATAAAAATAATGACCTCTTTCCGAAAAGGCTTCATAGAACATCGGCATTTGATGATGTTTCAGATTCCTCATGATTGACACTTCATCATGAAACAGCTTAATTTCATTCTGATTTCTACGCTTACTTGGTCGCAGTTGTTTTATGACGATAGCTTCCTTCGTTTGTAAATCACGACAAACATAGACAATGCCATAACTTCCAGTCCCAATCATATCTAAAACCCGGTACCGCTGATTTAGCATTTCTGCTTCTTTAATCGGTTTATCAACTAAAAACTGATGTATCTTTCGAAAGGGACGTAGCATGATATACTCCTTTTTGGTTTAGGTTTACCATTTTCTAGAATGGGATTCATCGCAAAAAAGTCTATAGAAGAACAAATAGATGCTTCCCCTATAGACTATTTAAAAATATTTTTTATAAAAGTATTGCTATCATTATTCGTTTTGTTTACACTAATAAACGGCAAAAAAACTTATGCATTTTAAAAGTCTGAATGCCATGTGCCGAAGTTTTAGGTCTGTCTTAAATGTCCTATTTTCAACTTACCAGGTTAGATTTCTAGGATTAGACTCCTGAAACTTCAGCTTCACTGACTTCTTCATCTTCTTCAGTTTGAGCTTTTACATAGTCAATCATTACGATTGTTTCATCATCCTCATGTTTAATCGTACAGTTACTGTATTCCTTTTTAATTTCTTCAACTCTAACAGTATGACCGATTTCAAACTCAGTGATGTCAATTTCAATAAAATCAGGAATATCACTCGCTTTTGCTGTTAGATCCAATTCATAAATAAATTGTTTCGCAACTCCTCCAGCCTTCTCACCAATAGATGTTCCCTTTAGAATTACATTCACTTTAGTATCGATTTCGGTATCCTTATTGACTTGAAGAAGATCTACATGAAGAACCTCTTTCGTTACAGGGTTATGTTGGTAATCTCTTAAAATAACATTTGTTGATTTTCCATCAAGATCTAATGGGAAAATACCATTTCTACCAACTTCCTTAAGTACTTTTCTTAAATCAGCATTGTTGATCAAAATAGATTCTGTTTGAACATTACTTCCATAAACAACAGCAGGGATTTTCCCATCTTTTCTCCATTTTTTTAAAGTAGATTTTTTGAACGTTTTTCTTTCTTCCGCTACTAGCGTACTCATATTATTTCCACCTTTCTGAATTTACTTCTTAGTCATTAGTTTTTGTAGAAACTATATTCTAAGAAATATTAGAATTAGTTATACTTCTAGTATATCGAATCCTTGAGTTTATTTCATGTAATTGGCTTATTGGGTCATGAAACGACTTTCCTTATCTATTCCATGGACGAGGGGGTACTTCTACTTAACTCAACAAAAAAAGACCTCTCACAAGTTTTCATACCCCATGAGAAGTCTTAGTTAATATGATTTGTAAAATCACCTATCTTTTTCCTTTGTCATAAATTTCGCCTAATGCTCTAGGAGCACGATTTGATTTAGAGAAAAAGATCAGTAACAATAACGTTAATACATACGGTAAAATCATGAATAAATCTGTGAAACTACTTGGTAATGCCATTGACTGAGCAATAAACGAGCCCCCAGATTTTGCAAAACCAAATAACAGGCAAGCAGCTAAAGTAGGAAGAATCCGCCAGTTACCAAAAATGAGAGCAGCAATCGCTAAGAAACCATACCCCATATAAATATTTGAAGAAAAGTTTGCTGAAATGGAATAGGCAAAACACATGCCACCTAGACCTGATAATAGACCCGAAATGAGAACCGCGGAAAACCTAATTTTCGCTACATTTACACCTGCTGCATCAACAGAATGAGGATTTTCCCCACTTGCTCTTAATCGCATACCAAATTTTGTTTTATATAAAAGATACCAGGCAAAAACGGCAATCACGATGATAATTACTTCGAACGGATACACATTCGTAAAGACCGCACCAATCACTGGTATATCAGCTAAACCTTCAATCGTAAACCGCTCTGATACACCTAATCGAAACTTGTCAGAAGCTGACCCAAATACAAGTGCATTAATTTGGGTAGTTAAGAATGTCGTAAGTGCTAACGCCAAAATATTTATCACAACACCACTGATTACTTGATCTGCCTTAAACTTAATGCTCAGTACTGCATGAATAACTGAAAAAGCCATCCCGCCAATCATCGCAAATAATAATGCCACGTAAAATAAATTTTGAATTTCTGTACCAGTCGCATCTGCGATTAAAACAGCTGACAGTGCTCCGATGAACGCGCCGAAACCTTGAAATCCTTCAAGTGCTAAATTGGTAATCCCACTTTTTTCACTATAAATACCGCCTATTGCGATAACAAAAAGAGGCAGAGCAAAGGATAATCCATCAATAATTACTGTATCCATTATGATTCAATCTCCTTTCGTTCCACTTCTTTTTCCTTGATGCGGCTAACTTTATGCTTGATGTATGCACCACACGCACTAAACAATAGGATTAACCCGATGATCACAGAAGAAATTTCTTGTCTGATTCCAGCCTGTGAACTCATATACGTGCTCCCCTGATCAATAATCGATACTAAAAATGAAGAAAAAATAATACCAATTGGATGAGAGTTTCCTAGAAGCGATACAGCTATGGAATCAAAACCGATACTTGATAATACTTTTGGTTGAATGGAAGCAAAATAGCCTAAATAATAGGTGACACCTGCAAGCCCAGCCAATCCTCCTGAAATCGTCATGGCTAAGACTGTATTTCTTCCAACATTAATACCTGCATATTTTGCTGCATTTCGGTTAGAACCTACTGCTTTAATTTCAAAACCGACCACTGTCTTGTCCAAGAAAAACTTTATAAAAATAGCGATAATGATGGCCAAAATAAAGCCCAATGGTATATCCATTTTCAAGTTAGCTACATCGACATTTACTAAAGTCAATCTTGCTTCTTCTGAAATATATTTGGATTGTCTGGATATTGGATCGACATAATACATTTGAATAAAAAAGCTTATGACATATTGAGCAATATAATTTAACATAATCGTAGTTACAACTTCATTTATATTAAATTTATATTTTAGCCACCCGACTAATCCTCCCATTAACCCTCCAGCGACAATTCCGATTACTAACACAAGTGGTTTTGCAATGATAGCATCTAAACCACTGTAACCAACTATAATCGTCGCTAAAAAACCAGAGACGAGCATTTGACCGGAAACCCCAATATTAAAGAGACCCGCTCTGAATGCAACTGCAACTGCCAAACTTGCAAACACAAGTGGTGTCATGGCATTTAGCAAACTTAAAAAGTCAGTCAGCATGCTCTTATAGCCTGCATAAGCAGGCTTAGGCAAGATCCCTGCCCCTTGGAATAAGTTGTAAAATGCCTGTAAAGGATTTTTGCCAATTAAAAGGATAACAATAGCCGCAGCAATGAAACTTATGATTATGGAGACTAATGGAATAGAGATAGGTTGCCATTTCTCATTACTTATTGGTTGAATAAGACGATAACGTAAGATGTTTTTCTTTTTATCTTTACTCATGCTTTGCCCCCATCATATATTCACCGACTTCATTCGTCGTTAATGATTCACTACTAGCAATCTTTTGAAGTTGTCCATTATATATAACCCCAATGGTATCCGCTACATT
The DNA here is from genome assembly GCF_036965045.1 of Bacillus sp. JJ1533. Taxonomy (NCBI): domain Bacteria; kingdom Bacillati; phylum Bacillota; class Bacilli; order Caryophanales; family Bacillaceae; genus Bacillus; species Bacillus sp. JJ1533. Next base: position 18,030 of record NZ_JBALOV010000030.1, read on the forward strand.
CATAATTTCATCTAACTCCAATGAAACAAGTAAAATCGCTTTTCCTTGATCTCGTTGTTGAATGATCATTTTATGAATGTTTTCAATCGCACCAATATCTACTCCTCGTGTTGGCTGAACGAAAATCATGAGCGGAGACTGTAATTCGATTTCGCGAGCAATAATTGCTTTTTGCTGATTACCGCCACTCATAGAACGAACTTGTGTCTTAATGCCTTGTCCGCTTCGAATATCAAATTTATCAATCAACTGACTGCCGAATTGCTCAAATTCCTCCATTTTTAAGATTCCCTTACTAGCAAATGGCTCCTTATAGTACTGCTTTAATGCTAGATTAGTTGATAAATCAAAATCCAAAACAAGTCCAAAGCTTTGTCTATCTTCAGGTATATAAGAGATTCCAGCTTCTGTTCTGTTTCTTATACTTTCATTTGTAATGTCCTTACCCTCAAGGAGAATTTTCCCGCCACTAACCTTTGTTAATCCAGCAATGGCATCCGCGATTTCGACTTGTCCATTATCTGCGACTCCAGCAATAGCAAAGATTTCGCCAGCATGTATGGTAAAGGACACATCTTTAACTACTTCAAATCCATCTTCGTTTTTGATGGTTAAATGTTCGACCTTTAATACTTCGTCTTTAAACTGAGCAGGTGCTTTTTCAGATTCAAAACTTACCTCTCTACCTACCATTAATTGAGCCATAAGATTAACCGATGTTGTCTTTACATCCAATACATCAATTAATCTGCCTTTGTTCAGTACCGCACATCGATCGGCCACTTTCTTAATTTCTTCTAGCTTATGCGTAATTAAAATGATGGTTTTTCCAGCGTCGCGCAAGCCCTCGATAATACCTAGCAGAAACTCAATTTCTTGTGGTGTTAAGACTGCAGTTGGTTCATCAAAAATAAGGATCTCTGCCTCACGATAAAGCACTTTTAAAATTTCCACCCGTTGCTGCATGGAAACTGTAAGATCCGCTACTTTTTTCGTCGGATCCACTTCTAAGCCAAAGTTTTTAGACAGTTCTTCAATTTTACGATTGGCATTTCTGATATCCACGTATGGAAAGAGACCCGCTACTTTTTTGATTGGCTCGATCCCTAAAATAATGTTCTCTGTAATCGTATAATCAGTGACTAGCTTAAAATGCTGATGGACCATTCCTATGTTAAGCTTTGCCGCATGGTTCGGTGAGCTAATTTGCACTTTTTCTCCACGAATAAAAATTTCTCCCTCATCGGGTTCGTACATACCACCTAGGATACTCATCAATGTGGATTTACCTGCACCATTTTCACCAAGTAAAGCAAAGATTTCTCCCTTTTTAATACCAATAGATACATCATCATTTGCTACTATTCCAGGAAAGCGTTTGGTTATATGTTTCATTTCTACAATATAATCAGACATCCTACTTCTCCTTTATCACAATAATAGGAAATAAAAGAAGTTCATCATCCCTCTTTAATGAGGAAATGATAAACTTCTAATGATTCGATTCGTTATTGTGTCTCTATTTAATGTTATAGCCCTGGAAACTCTTCTGGAGTATGTTCATTAAAATTAGATGCAGGTACGATTTTACCTTCTTTAACTAACTCGTAAGCTTCATTTAATTTGCTTAGTGTATCCTCTGATAATTGATGACGACCTTCTTCTTTTATAAAACCAGTTGAATCGGTATCTGCATAAAGAACTACATTTCCACCTTCAAAGGTTCCATCAACAACAGAATTTAATGCCTTTTCGATATTCATAGCCATGAATTTTACACCAGATGTTAATACGATGTTTTCAGAACCATTTACACCGTCATCAAATTGGTCAACGTCCACACCAATTACTTTTACATCGCCCTCTGCTTCTTTAACTGCTGTGAATACACCATTACCCGTACCACCTGCAGCAACAAAGATGATATCTACACCTTGTTTAATTAACGCATTTCCAATCACTTTACCAGTTGCTTCATCTGCAAAAGAACCTGCATAGTTACCGCCAACATCAGCACCGGTTACATCAGTTCCTGCATAACCTGATAATTCGACTATTCCAACATTTTTTCCAAAAACCTTATTTGCATAATTTACACCTGATTCAAAACCAAATTGATAATTTACATTTGACGGATAAGCTATACCATTTACAACTGCTACTTTATTTGATTTTGTTTCAAGGGCTGCAGCCATTCCTGCAAAGAAACCACTTTCTTGTTCAGCGAAATTCATCGCATATATATTATCGAAATCTGTTTGGTCACCCACAGGTGCTGGCTCAGAGTCATTTAAAATAAAAAATTTGTCCGGATTTTCTACAGCAATACTTGAAATACCAGCAAATTGAAACCCAGGTGTAACAATCACATCATAATCTGCCACAATATCAGCAACTGCTTGTACAGCTGCTGCTGGGTCACCGGTTTCTTCTTTAATAGCTTTTACTGTTGCTGTTGGATGTTTTTCAATAAAGCTTAAAATTCCGTTATAGTTATCTTCATTAAAGCTGCCATCATCAACGCCTGAAGGGCTTGTTACAATCGCAATTTTTAATCCTTCTTCACCTTTTTCAGACTTAGCTTCATTTTCATTAGCTGAGTCACTTCCGCATGCTGCCATAACCGCAGTCATTAAAGCAATAAATAATATCATAACGATTTTCTTCGTATTTTTTTCCATCAAAATGATCCTCCCCTGTAAGCCATGTTGTATTGTTTTGTAAAAATTAAAAAGCACCGAGTTATACCGGTGCTTGACTTTTAGGAAGGTAGATAACGGAATTAACGTATGCGTTTAAATCCATATTTTATATACACAACCTCGTAGTCAAGCTATTTATGGTAGCTTGGTAGAAACTTTCGGGCCATATCCCCAATATTATACGAGAATAATATTTAATTTTTACTAACCCATAGTAACATCAGATATTCTGCCTGTCAATAAATTACGTATATTATTATTATGTAGATTGATTAACGTTCGGAAATTAGTTAGATTTCTATTTAATATCAATGATATCCTTTGGAATAATTAGGAAGTCCTTATACAGCACTAAAAAAGGCTCCTCACAAGTTTGTTCAACTTAGAGAAGCCTCTGTTTAAAATCCTTATACTAGTAAAATATTAACATTTCATTCTCTTTAATTCAAAAAGTCCATAGTCTTTATCAATAGTCTTAAATACGAATGCGAAATACTTTATCGGTAAGCGGATATAGAAATTTAACCCCTTTTTTCGTTAGCATATCTCCTGCTATATGCGATAGGTACGCGATTGTGGAAATAAGAGCGATAGTTTCCACCCCAGTACTGACTTGTAATAGATAGGACATGTACCACCAATAAATTAATGCCCATATCGTATGTGTTGGCCCTCTATGCGCAAACCATCCAGATCCTCCTAGGTATAATGCAAACATAACCAACCACCACGTCTCATTTGTAACTGCATAGTACAAAAGGAATAAACTAACGATACTCATTAGTATATTTTTTAATGTTTCCTGACTTTTTAAGGAAAGGCCTAAAATAATGGCTCCCCACCCAAAAAGTAAAAGTCTATTTTGTTGATTAAACCATTTTTCATCAAAAAATGATAGGAAATTAATATCTAATAAGAATGTAATCAATGATAGGGCCATTAATGCAACACCGACAAACACTCCACCCTTTTTAATTAGTTTAGCTGTTTTCGTTACACGTTTATTTAACAGATTATTTCCATCCAAATCTGGTGCAAGGGAAGCCACACCTGCTGCAACTAACATGATTGGCATTGTTTCAAGTGATTGGCTAACTGACGCCACTACTCCTATTCCTAGCCCTATTGTTAAATGAGTTCGACCTTTCATGCTGCCACCTCTTTTTTAAAAAATCTAACGCTGCTTCCATCAGTTCTTGTAACCTTTTATCTACCTCTTCGAATGTATATGTTTATCAACTTGTTACTCAAATATAGAAGGCAATATACGTATATGAAATAAAATAATCCTTAATTTTACAACACTATAAATTAGCTTGTCAATATAAGATTTGCAATTTTTCTGGAAAAAAGCTACAATGAGATTATAGTAATTTTTTTCAGCGTATTTCAAATTCTTTTGTAACTTTTGCAGATAGAATATGGGTACGTTTTTTTATATCCCTTCTTCAATCGAAGGACCAAAATAGAAAGTGGTAATAGCACTTGTCGTTTAAATATTGAAATTACCCGTTAAGGGCATTCACAAATAGGAGAATTGGCACTGCGGAAATTTCCGCTGCAAACAGACTTTAATAAAGTGAACAAAGTTTTACATATTATAAGGAGGTCAAGGAATTGAATCTAATTAACAAAGAAGTATCGCACAAGCGCTTTGGCAAAGGTAGTGTTGTTAAGCATAATGATTCCATTATAGAAATACACTTCGCAACGGAAAGTAAAAAGTTTGTATTTCCCGATGCCTTTGGAAAACACCTGAAGCTCCAGGATAAAAGTGCTGCCAGTTCACTTGAAAAGATTATACGGAAAAAGGAAATGGAACGGGAAAAGATAGAACAGGAAAAGGAAGAAGAAAAAGACAGACTCCGTAAAGAACAGCAACTTCGCTTGGAACATGAAAAACTTATGAAAAATTATAAACTCCATCCCGAATCACAAACGGTTTTTTGGTGTGACGCTGATGAAGTAAATAAGGTTTTTACAGAGTGGGAAGTTTTTACTGGCGAAATAAAAAGCGGGATTAACAAAGGAAAGCCTAACAAGCCTAACCGCATCTACCCAAATAGCGTTTGCCTTATAACAGCTAGAGATCTCAGTATGCCTGAAAAAGACAGACGTATTTTAGGTGCTTATATGGTGAAAGAAGATTTTATCGGTAAATTTAGTGAGGATGGAAATATTCCTGCTCATTCAGAATTTAGACTGCAGCTTACGGAACAGGAATCGGATCAGATGCCTTTCTGGAAATATTACGTAAATGAGAAATCTCCAGACAAAATGACTTGGAATACGGGTAAATACCGTTATTTTGAAAATGTATGGATGGCTCAAATTTTACATGACATTGTTTCTCTGAAAAGCGATTCACAGGAACATGAACTAGCACAGAAGTTTTTCGAACATTTTTGTCGAATGAACCGGATCATGGAAGAAGAGTTACCAGAGCCCAATGGTGCATTGATGCGTATCTAGTATCCAACAAAAAGCTTGCTGAAATTGATAAATAAGGTTAAAAGATGGTCACGAGTACAACTCGTGGCCATTTTTTATTTGGCTGTTTTTGCAAACTTTGTTGTTTTTGATGTGACTATTACAATGTATTATTAGACACTTTGGTGTTCCTTCTAGTGATTGAAGCGTATGGCACGAGATCCTTGAAAATGCACGCATTTTCTTCGTGCGGTGTAGTTTCAAAGAAGCCAATTCAATGTCCTGCGGGAATAGCGAGCCAAGCGAGACCCCACAGTGAGGCACGAGCGAAGAGGCTTGCGGATCGCCCGCGGAAAGCGAGTGTCAGAAGCGGAAATCACCCTAGTTCCACCATAAACTTTAAGTTCATAACAACAATCTTTTAGAAAAGAGCCTTTTATCATAATATATAAAGGTTTGATTTTCTTTAACGAAGCTACCTATTTAAATAAACTGCAAATAAAATGTAAATTTTTAGGAAAAACTCTTACTAAGTTCGATGATAGAAAGAGGTTTATAAATGCGGCAAAAACAAAAAATTAGAAATAGGCACATCAGTTTGGTGCTAAGCATAATATTTTTAACGATCTTTAGTCATTCTTGGCGTGATGTTCCAAAGTACTATAAGAATATGGTTTATGTTAGTTTATTTAATGCATTGTATTATTTGCTATGTAAAAGACATCTTGTTTGGGAGTTTATTCCGAACGGCATAAACTGGTTATTCATAAGAGTGCTTCATACAATTATAGTTACTCCGTTATTAGTGCTTGTATTCTTAAGCAAGATGCCAAATACACTGATGGAGCGATTTATTTACTATTTACGATGGATTACAATAAGTTTTGCTGTTGAATATTTAATTCACAAAAAACACCTAATTCTTTATGCCCACGGTTGGAATATTTTTTGGTCAGGAATATTATACCTTAAGATGTTTTTGTACAGTCATTTATTTACAACACGACCTGTACTTACGCTATTCCTATCTTTGTTTTCAACTGTTTTTTTTATTTTTAAATTTAAAGTTCCATTAAAAACGAAGCACCTTTCAAGGTACTTTGAACCATTGGTAGATTTATTTTACCATACAACTTTAGAGGGTTTATTGACAAAGAAAAAACTATTTTAGTTGTGTGATGAGGACAAAAAAGTAATTGAGTTATGGATGAAAAGGCCTCCCATCAGTTTAGATGGAGGCCTTATTAGTAGTTATTTCACACGAGAAATTGACAGGCTCGCTTAGCTCTCAATTAATCCGTTTTCCATTAAATATTCTTTGGCTACCTCGTCGACGCTTCTTTCTTCGATATCGACTTCATAGTTTAATTTTCTCATAGTTTCGCTATCTAGTGATTTCGAAAGAGGTGCAAGAATCTCTTCTATCTCTGGATAATTTTCCTGCGTTTCAGTTGTCATGGCTACAGCTGCGTTATAGGAAGGAAAGAAGCCTTTGTCATCTTCTAGATTGATAAAATCAAATGCTTCAATTCGGCCATCTGTTGCAAAGCCAACAGATACTTCTACTTCGCCGTCGCGTAATGCGTTATAGTTCAGTCCCGTTTCCATATCAATGACATTCCCATCCGCAAATTCAAATCCGTACAATTCCTCTACACCAGATAGACCGTCATCCCGGTTACTAAATTCAGCATCCGAAGCCATGGAAAGTTCTCCTGGGTTTTCGTTGATGTAAGCAGCGAGGTCACTAATGGATTTAATACCTAACTCCTCTGCATCAGCTGCACGCATCATTAAGGTATACGTGTTATCTACATCATTTAGATTTGTCCAGACAATATCGTTTTCTGCTTTGTCAATTTCATTAACCTTTTCATATGCCTTTTGAGGATCTGTCATTGGTTCCTCACCTAAATAAGTAACAAGACCGGTACCAACATAATCCCAGGTAAGGTCGACTTGTTTGTTTTCTAAAGCTTGTCGTAATGCAGTACTACCAAGGTCGGTTGTCTCCTTTACGTCATATCCTTTATCTTCCAATAAATATGTCGTCATTTTTGCAAGTAGGTATTGCTCTGTAAAGTTCTTCGCTCCTACCGTTATTTGTTTGTCACTTCCACTACCACAGGCTGCTAATACAAGTCCTGCAATGAGCAGCATAATAAGTAATTTTACCTTCTTCATTATTTCTCCTCCAAATTATTATTTTTTGCTAGTCGTAATCCTTTGGGTTCAAGGACTTGCTGCATGATTCTGAAAAAGTAATCTACTAAAAGAGCAAGCAAAGTCACTGGAACTGCTCCAGAAATCAAGAAACCATTATCAAATAATCGGACACCAGTAAATATCCATGCACCAAGTCCGCCACCACCAATGAGATAGGCAAGTGCTGCTGTTCCAATGTTGATGACGAGGGCTGTACGGATTCCGGCGATAATCGATGATGCTGCGTTTGGAAGTTCAATTTTCATTAATACTTGGAATGGGGTTAATCCGATCCCACGTGCGGCATCGATGGTATTATGATCAACAGACCGAATACCTGCGATCGTGTTTTGCAGAATTGGCAGCAGAGAATAAATAAATAGAGCAACAATCGCAGCTTTCATCCCAATGCCTAGAAATCCCATCGCAAGTGCTAATACGGCTAAACTCGGAATCGTTTGGCCAAGGTTAGCAATATTTACTATCCAAGACTCTGATTTTCGGAACCTTTCCCTCGTTACAAAAACACCGAGTGGAATCGATACCAAGATTGCTAGGAATCCAGATATTAGCACAATGGTTATATGCTGACCAAGCAAATGGGAGAATTCCCCGAAGTCCTCGAAAATAGGGCGGAACATATCATTTATGATGGTCCATGTGAAAAAGGCGATGATCATTAGCCAGAAAAGAATTTTTACTATCCATGCGATTCGTTTCTTTGTATTCATGATGTCACTCGAATCTTCTTTGGAGTCTCTTTTAATTGTTTATTAAAGAATTTTTTTACTAAATCGAGGGTTAGAATCCCTTTTATTTTCCCCTTGTTATCCTCTACGGCTAATTTATCTATCTCCTGATTCAAGAGTTTTGAAATGACGATACGTAGAGAAGTATCTTCTTGAACCGTTTGTGTGCTATCTGCTTTTTCATAGTCTACCAATGAAAGACTGTTAGTTAGATCTTTCACGGAATAAAGACTTGTACTTTTTAATACCCGATCCTGTCCAACGAATTCGGAAACAAACTCATTAGCAGGATGGTGCAGAATTTCAAAAGGTTGATTGTATTGCTGAACTTGTCCATTACGAAGCAGCGCAATTTTGTCTCCCATCTTTACGGCTTCATCAATATCATGACTAACAAATAAAATAGTTTTCTTAATTTCCTTTTGAATCTGTAAAAACTCATCTTGAATCCTTTTGCGGATAATTGGATCCAATGCTCCAAAAGGCTCGTCCATCAACATGACTGGTGGATCTGCTGCAAGCGCACGTGCAACCCCGACACGCTGTTGTTGTCCACCTGATAATTCGTGAGGGTAACGCTTGCGATACTCGTCTGGATGCAAACCGATAAGCTCCATTAAATAATTAAATCGGTCATGCTGCTTTTTCCTATCCCAGCCTAGTAAGTCCGGAACAATCATGACATTTTTCATAATCGTCATATTGGGAAACAGTCCATTACTCTGAATGACGTAACCAATCTTTCGTCGCATCTCAATCTTATTGGATTCTTTTACACTTTTATTATTCAGACTAATGTCACCTTCTGTAATGGATTCTAGCTGATTTACCATACGCAATAGGGTAGTTTTTCCACAGCCTGAAGGACCAAGTAAGACAACAAGTTCCCCATCCTCTACATGTAAATTCACATGATCTACGGCTTTCTTATTGCCGCTATATATCTTTGAAACATTTTTAAATTCAATCACCTTATCACCTAACCTTTAGTTTTTATTGCTTCAGGAGTAAACCTTTTTTCAATGTATTTTAATAGCAGGTCAATGAGAATGGCCAAAATTGATACAACAATTGCACCAACAAGAACCATGGTTGTATTCGACCTTGAGATTCCTTGGTTGATTAACGAGCCAAGCCCACCCGCTCCAATGTATGCTGCAATTGCACCAATTCCAATGTTCAGAACGGTTGCCGTACGAACTCCAGCCATAATAAGTGGCATTGCATTCGGGATTTCCACCCTAGTTAGACGTTGGAACGCCGTCATCCCAAGCCCTTTCGCAGCGTCGCGGATATTCGGATCCACTTCATTGATACCTGTGTATGTGTTTCGGATAATTGGCAATAGAGAGTATAAAACTAATGCAATAAATGCGGGGAGAAATCCAATTCCCTGTCCGATGGTGGATAAAATAGGAATCATAATACCGAACAGAGCGATACTGGGAATAGTCATGATAATAGAAAAAATTTGTAACACGGTTTCGGCTAAATACTCATTTGTCGTTATATAAATGCCAAGTGGAACACCAATAAGTATAGAAAGAATAATAGCAAGTCCCACTAATTGAATATGCTCCACAGTATATTCCATAATTTGACTATAGTTATTACTAAAATATTGGAAGAAATCGATAATAGTTAACACCTCCGGTTAAGTAATTTTTATGCTAAACTTTTTTCATTTACGAAAATGTGAAATGTTGAGCATATTTATACTTGTTGTCTACTCCTAAAACGTTCTATTACCCTATTAACTCTATCAGTTTTATAGAATATAGCAAACGCGGTTTGTACAATTAAAACTGTACAAACTGGTCAGTCCGGGAGGAAACCTTGAATTCAAGTGTGAATTGGGTAAAATATGGCGGATAATCGCGGAATACTGTCGAAATTGAGGGAATTTTGATGAGAAAGGTGAAGGTGCTTATGAATCAGGTGAAATCGATCTATCTTGACAGAAGTATCAATGAACCTTTGTGCCCACCAGACACACACTAAGATACTTAATAAAAAAACCATCTCCCTGTTTAATCAGGCGATGGTTTTTCTATTATTTTTTTGGACAAACCTTTTTTCTTTAATTTTCATTCATTATTTCATGCGGAACCATAATTTGCTCATTTTTTTCTTTTTCTAAAAGCGTCTGCATAATCAGCTTTGTCAATTGGCTTGGTTTGTATGGTTTGACGAGATATTCTTTTGCACCAAGTGAAAACCCTATTTCTTTTTCATCAAGAGCAGATGAAACAAAGACAGGAATGTTTTTCAACTCTTGGTTTTCATTCATTTCTTTCATAATACACCATCCATCGGTTTGGTCCTCAAGCATAATATCCAACACAACGACATCCGGTGGTTCGATTTTCATTTTTTCTAGTGCACTTTCACCTCGTGTAAATTGTTCGACATAGAACCCACAATCATGCATTTCTTGTTTTAACAGTTCAGAAAGGTTTAGATCATCTTCAATCACCATGATCTTATAACGATGATTGGCGACATCATTATCGTCTTCATCTTTACGATTTATTCTGTTCCTTGTTTGAACTTTTACTCGTGGAAAATGAGTTGTAAACGTGCTGCCTTTTCCATATACAGAATCTATTGTTATTGAACCACCATGTCCTTTGACAATTTCTTTTACAAGTGAAAGACCAAGACCCGTACCGCCTATCCTGCGCCGGTCAGAATTATCTATCCTATAAAATGGTTGGAATAAGTTCGGCAGGGCATCTTCAGGAATCCCCAGCCCTTCATCCATAATATCCACAGAAACAGTCTGCCGATTGCCATAAAGACGGAGATTGATGTTTCCCCCGTTCGGTGAATATTTAATGGCATTACTCAACAAGTTAGTGAATACTTGTTCCATCTTATTTTGTTCACCTAATATGACCGCTTCATCCAATTCATCTGAAAGTGTTATATTGTGTACTTTTGTATTGACTTGTTGAAGTTCGATCACGTCTTTTAAAACTGTTTTTAGATTGATGAAGTTTTTTTCATATGTTTGTCTTCCAGATTCCATTCGTTGAATATCAAGAAAGTCATTGATAAGAGCAGTTAATCTTTTCGCTTCATTATAAATGGTTTGTAGATATTTTGTTTTTCTCTCTGGTTTAAGATTTTTCGTAAGCAGTAATTCTGTAAAGCCAAGAACGCTTGCCAATGGTGTTCTTAATTCGTGACTAACAGTGCTTACTAGTTCATTCTTCATTTGTGAAACTTCAAATTCTTTTGTGATATCCCGATGGACGAGTAACGAACCAAACTCTTCTTCACCATGCCTTTTAGTCCTACAATACACCCTTATGACTTGCTTACTATCCTTTTTTCTATAAATAAATGAATGCTCTTTTTCTGGTTGATGATTTGCAGCCTTAATTAACTCGTCGAGAGATTCAATAAAGTTATCTTCTTGTACCTGATCAGCCATCAGTTGGCTCCATTGCCCCCAAGTTAAACCTACTAAATTTTCAATCCGTATACCATTAAAAGTTTTATTCATTATTTGATTAACCTGGACAATTCCCCTATCCTTATCGATTAACTGAATTCCCTCTTCAACCGTATTTAAAATATCTTGGTTTAACTTTCTATCGTCTTCTGACTGTTCAAACATCTTTATTTTTTCGAGATAAATGGCAATCTGTTTGGAAAGTGTCTCATATTCGTTTATTTCACTTGTTGAAAAAGGAGTACCCAATCTTGTATATACCATGATAGCTATTACATGAAAATCTGACACGATAGGTAAATACAAATCATAGCCATATTGGATCACATCATGGTAGCCCTTTTCCTCAGGATACTGTTCCCGCTTAATCACTTTCGCACTTTTTTCTGCCTCAACCATCTGTACCAGTCCGCTATACATATGATTTCTAAATTGATTAATTCCCTTTTCAGAAAGACCAACGGAAGCAAAAGAGTCTTCATATAAATATGTGATAATCCCTTTATCCGATTTGGTTATTTCCACCATACTGTTAACAATGCTTTGTAGCACATCATTTTTTTCAAGTGAAGAAGAAATACCATTAATTAAATCGTTTCTTGTCTTCAGTTTTTGCTCATTTTCTTTTAAAACTTCAAGAGTCGCTCTTAATTCTTGTTGTTGCGCCTGTAGCTCATCTTGTTGGGCTAGAAGTTCTTCGTTGTGTGCTACCAAATCTTGTTCTTTATCCTGAATGCTTTTCGCCATTTTTTGAAAAGCAATTAATAATGTACCCAATTCATCTTTACGTTTGGCATCAGCTTTTATCACAGCATCCCTGCCAGCTGCAATTTCATTTGCAGAGAACGTAAATTCAGACAAAGGCCTACTAATTTTTAAAACAAACCTTCTAGTCACCAATAGAAGAAGAATGAAAAATGAGACAAACAGGATATAGAAGCTGTTTATTATGAGACGGTTCTTCCCATTAAATGTGTCAGCATTCCTAGTAAGTTCCTCTTCAAGTAGATCGCCAAACTCCTTCGTTTGATTAAAAAAACCTATCACCTTTGTGTGAGTGTAGTCATCGATAATGTCTACCCTTAGATGATCCGTTGCTCCATATTCCTCCATAACTTGAGGGACTATAACAGAATAATAATAATCTATAAAGATTTCCATTTCACGAAAGTATAACCTTTCATCCTCTTCTACAAGTAGTTTTCGTAATTCATCTTTCTGTGTACTTAGCCTACTAGCTTGGAGGTCTACCAATTCAAGATTTTCAGGTACTCTAAAAGATAAAGAGTTTCCTACTATTAAAATATCGGCATTAAATTTTTCATAAATGCTGCTGATTATTTTTTGTTTATTTTCAATCTCTTCCCTTTGACTAACATATTCATTTTGAATATTATTTTGAAAATGAAATAATAATATAGTACCCGTTATAAAAAAAAGAAAACAAATCCCCATCAAACCGAGTACTTGACGGGATATAGATTTGTTAAGGTAATTAATTAGTCTCATTTTAGTATTTCCTCAACTAATTCTAAAAGATTCATTGGACTAAACGGTTTCGCCATAAAATAATCAGCGCCTGCTTGTTTAATTTTTTCTTGTTCATAAGATTGGCTTTTTGCGGAAAGCATCAAAATTTTCATATGTTGGTTTGTTTCTACGGTTCTTATCTTTTCTATAATTTCAAGACCTGTATATACTGGCATCATATAATCCAAAATAATCAAGTCATAATGGTTATTTTCCAACAAGTCCGCAGCCTCACCACCATCTGCTGCTTCTGTAATCGTAAAACCTTCGTCTTCCAACGTATCAACGATTAACATGCGTAGGACTTCTTCATCTTCAGCTAATAAAATTTTCTTCAATAGAAAAACACCCCCATATTTTTGTATTTAAAATGATATAGGTTTAACAAACTAGTTCAATCTATCTAACATTTTTCTAATTCTTACTTGGAAATCTCCCATGTTAAGTGGTTTTACAACATAGTCATCTGCCCCAAGCATTAAAGCTTGCTTTACATCATCTTTACTATTTCTACCACTAAGCATAATAACTCTATATCTTAGAAAGTTTTTTCCTACCTTCACTTTTCTAAGAACATCGATTCCATCCATATTTGGCATTACTCCGTCTAGAATCAGTAAATGATTAACATCTTCATGTGCATGTGTTGAATTTAAAAAAGATGGACCGTCCTCAAAGACTTTAATATTTAGTTCTATATGATCGAAAGTCAAAGACTCTAATGCATTTGCTACCAACGTTCGAATTATGAAATTATCATCAACAACCGATACATTGAGAACTTCTTTTTTATAAGTATTTAGCAGCTGTGAGCACTCAACTCTAGCTCGTCCATTTCTTTTTGCTTGATATAATAATCGATCTGCAGCTTTGATTGCTTCTTTTCCTGCTAGCGTTTCATCCGTAACCATAAATACACCAGCGGAAAATGTGATTGAAAAGCTTTGATTTTCAAATGTAAAAATGGTTTTGGAAAAGTCTTTGTTTAATTGTGTTAATTTAATTGATGCATCTTCGCTCGTAGTATTTGGAAATACAATGATAAATTCTTCTCCACCATATCGATATAACATATCTAAGCTACGTATATTCTGCTTTAAATATTGAGCAAAATCTCTTAGTACTTTGTCACCCATTAGATGTCCGTATGTGTCGTTAATTTTTTTGAAATGATCAATATCAAGAATACCAATAGAAAAAGGCTCTTTTGACCTCTTAAAATTTTGGAAAAAGCGAGGCAGACTATCATGAAGGAATTTTCTATTATAAACTTGAGTCAATTCATCAATTAATACATACTGTTCAAAGATTTTCCTTCTTTCTAAATGACGTTTTACCTTAACAATAAATTCGTCAAGATCAATGGGTTTCGTGATAAAATCATCTGCACCTTTTTGATAAGCTTCGATCCTTGTTTGTTTATCATTTTGTACGCTAATCATAATGGTAGGAACGAAAAATTTATCATTATATTCTTGAATCTCTTTTAGAACTTCGAAACCATTTTGATTTGGCAACTGAAGATCTAAGATTAAACAATCGGGTTGCATTTCAAAATACTGCTTAACAGCCTGTCTTGGATTGGAATAAGCCATCACAATCCAATTATTTTCTTCCATTGCCTCTTTTAACATCATTAGCATAGAAGGATCATCATCTATAATTTGAATTAAGGGTGCATCATGATGGGTAGTTTCACTTTTCAAGTGAGTTAATTCTTCCTGGTTGTCATATTCGTAAGTAAATTCAATCAATGGCAATAAAAATCTATTTAATTCTTCCCGTTTCCATACATTATCATTTTGGGGATCTATTTTATTTAAGAGATTCTCCGCAAGCGACATAAGATGGTCCATTTGAAGTGTTCCTGATGTACCCTTTATGGAATGAATAAAGCGATATACCTCTTCATTCGAAACTTGTTTACTCTCAATTGAATCAAACCACTCAGACAATTTTTCGTTAATATTAATTAACAGATGAGTTTTATATTTTAGAAGTTCCAAAGTTATCCTCCCTCACTAAAAATTCCTCCGTTTTTTCCCTAACAACTACAAACGCCTATATGATGAAGGATGTTACTTTACTATCAATCTTGTTGATGTGTAGTGGTTTTCAGTACTCCTTAATATATTTTGAAGATTGTTGAAGTAAGGTTTTACGATAAATTCTGTAGCTCCATTTCTCAACGCATCTATCATAATTGACTTTTGTCCCAGTGAAGAACACATAATTACTGTTGCATTTGGATCAAATTTTTTTATTTCTTTTAGTGCGCTAATACCATTGACTTTAGGCATAGTTATATCAAGAAAAACGATATCAGGTATGCATTTTTTATATTTAAAGATAGCCTCTTCTCCATTACTAGCTTCCGAGATGACTTTATAGTTATCTCTAACTATTAAACTTTTTAAATAATTTCTCATAAATAATGAATCATCAGCAATCAAAACCGTTTTTATCAATTTCGATCCCCTTTCACAAGTAATATTTAGATTAGTTCATTTGAATTATTCTTTGTGACTATTTTTTTCAAATAACTTATTTTTTCCTCTTTGACAAAGTTGCAATTCGGAACAAATGGGTTATTTCTTAACTGCGTGGAAAATTGATTAAGGTATTTAACAAGCTGATCTCTTTGAATCTCATCTATTGTGAACTTGATACCATATTGGAAAATACCCTTTACTTCTTCCTTCCAAACGACATATCCACTTAAAGTAACATTATCACCCATAATCGTTGTTTTGAATTGATAGATGATATCTGGACGTACAGGCAAATGAATGGTTGAAAGGAATCTTATCCCACCCGGACCGATGTCCTCAATTAAGACCTCTGTACTCCCTAATTCAACACTATTCCCAAGTATAGAGGTAAGTGTCATTTGTGAACTAAGCGGAAATAAGAGATTAATCCTGTAATATCGCCTTCTGTTCGGAAAAGTTGCTGTATCGCTATTAAAGGTTGGCTTCAAGACCATTTTTTTTAGTAGATTTCGAAAAGTCTTCTCTGGAACAGGTTTGCTAAAAATATATCCTTGAATTTCTTTGCATTCCTGCTGTCTTAGAAATGACAATTGCTCTATTGTTTCTACGCCCTCAGCTACAACATTCATATTCAAACCTTTAGCCAGAAAAATAAGTGACTTAATAATTGTTTCTACATTATTCGTTTTTGCAATGTGTTTAATAAAAGACTGATCAATCTTTATTGTATCGATTGGATAATCCTTCAAATAAGTGATAGATGAATATCCCGTCCCGAAATCATCTAAGGCTATTTTAACCCCGAGACTTTTAATATATTTTATTGCTAGTTTAACGGCTTCCTCGTGCTTAATCATGGTTGTTTCAGTTATTTCAATTTCAATTAAAGAAGGATTTATATTATTATTCTCTAAAATAGTACCTAATTTTCCTTTCCAATCGCTTCTTAAAAATCGCTGTGCTGATATATTAACGGAAATTGGCACCACTTCGAGATTTTGTTGTTTCCACTTTGTGATATTTTGACATACTTGATCCAATACCCAATCGCCAATTTCAATAATGTATCCAGTTTCTTCTGCGAGTGGAATAAATTCAACTGGGGATACAAGTCCCCATACAGGGTGCTCCCATCGCACTAAAGCTTCGGCACTTACAATTTTCCCTGTACCTGAATCAACCCTTGGTTGAAAATATACGACTAGTTGATCGCTCTCAATCGATTTTTTTAAATCCCTTTCAAGATAAAACTGTTTGAAAGAATTAATATTTAATGAGGAAGAATAAATCTGATACGAATTTTTACCATTTGCCTTAGCCCTATACAAAGCCGCATCGGCATTTTTAATTAATTCCTCGATGGTAGTTCCATTCTCAGGAAACGAACTTATTCCTACACTTGTAGTTATAAGTAATTCGAAATCTCCAATAAAAAATGGGATGTCAAGACAGTCAATGATTAATTTGGCCGCATTAATCGGGTAGTCTGAATTTTTGTAATCCCACAAAATAATACCAAATTCATCTCCACCTAGTCTTGCAAATAAAGAGTTTTTGTTTAATAACATATTCACTCTTTGACTAAATTCGTATAGTAATTTGTCCCCAATTTGATGTCCAAGTGATTCATTTATATTTCGAAAACGGTCTAAATCTATATAAAGAATTGAAAAATGTTTTTTAGCATGATCTGAAGCCGTGGTTAAGTCATTTATTTTATTTTCAAAAAGCATCCTATTTGGTAGTTTTGTTAAATAATCGTGAAAAGCCAAATACTGAATTCTTTTTTCATATTCTTTCTGGTCTGTAATATTTGAAATAATCCCGTCAAACCGAATGACTTCACCATTTTCGTTGAGAACAGGCAATGTTTGATCTTGAACCCACACAACATCACCATTTCTATGAATAATCCGGTATTGATGATAGAGATTTTCACCCTTTAATTTTTTTTGTTGTTTATTATGATATTCGGTATAATCGTCGGGATGAACTAGTGAATCCCAGGTAATTTGATTCCCGAAGTCGGACGGAGAATACCCTGTAATCCCCTCAACTCCTTTAGATACCAAATTGTAGTCACCTTTTTTTATATCAAAAGACCAAATGCCTGCATCCAAATTATCAAAAATATGTTCAACTTGATTTTCGCTTTCTTTGAGTTTTAGCTCTATCATTTTTCTTTTGGTGATATCTTGAATAGTTCCTATGAATCGTACTGGTTTCTTATTTTCGTCTAAGATAACATCCGCTTGATTATATACATGAATAGTTGTCCCATCCTTACGAAGAACTCTAAATTCAAAACTAAAATTTCTTCTTTCTTCAATAGCAGATAGTATAACTTTTTTAAATTTGTCCTGATCATCTGGATGAGCAAGTTCAGCAATACTATTAAATGTTGGTACAAATTCTTCTATATTTTTAATTCCATATAGCACATACATCTGATTCGACCAGTAGGCTTCATCCTCTATAATGTCATAATCATAGCTTCCAATCGCACCTACTTTTTGCGCTAATTCAAGGCTTTTTTTGATTTTCACTAACTCTTTTTCACGTTTAATGTAATTTGTTATATCTAACGCAACTGCGTAAATAATAGTTATTATCCCATCACTATTATGAACAGGTATTAGATTAACATCGGTATATATTATATTTCCGTTTGCATGTGAGATAGCAGTTTGATAATTTTGTACATTTCCCTGCAAAGCAAGTTGAAGATATTTCTTTCTTTTGTATTTGTCATTGCTAGAAAAATACTGTTTTATTTTACTTGGTACTTCCTTTTCACTAAATCCAAACATCTTAATTACTAACTGGTTAAAATGTAATAGATTTCCACTCCCATCGAATGCTAATACCGCATATGGATTATTATCGATTAGTTCTTTTATTAAAAATAAATCATTTTCCATATTTCTCTTTGAAAAAAGTACATCGTCATTTGAAAACTTAGAAAGTTGCTTAAAAAAAGATAGTTTCGCCATTCATATCCCCCTATTAATCATGGTATATCTTTCTATAACAAACTGTATTTGAAAGCATTAAATGCCATAGCGTTTATGTTAATCAAGCCTCAGAAAAATGATTGCTCACAAAAAGATAAGATTTTTTTCAGGATCATATCCTAGGTTATCTGAAGTAAAATGATGCTAATGTGAATAAAACTTTCTTACTATTGGTGCTTGTATGCTAATCTTGCCGTAATTTGTCAACAAAAAGAATCACCTTATATTCCTATTCATATAGGAAGGTATTCTTATTTCATATTAGGAAGGGGTTCCTATACTCTTCTAGGAAGGATATTGGGAGTATGGGATAGTAATTACTATGTTGTTTACACAATACTTTAGCCATTGTTGATTAGAAAAAAGATAACTGCACCGACAAACGGGAGTTATCATTTTATCTCTATTATTTTTACGTAACACGACTAACATTTCTTTGTTGCTTTAGGCTCGTGGCTTTGCGTCCTTACCTCTAGATAAGTTCTCTATTATTTTTTATAGTGCTTTTTAACTACAAACAGTGAGTCGGCATTTAAAATAATAGGTCAAAAGAACTATAATTTCAACAATATTAGACAAATTACTAGAAAAAACTACAAAACCTGATATATAAGTAATATCATAAATAATTCCTTTTATCTGTGCGTTTTATCACCTAATAATTTGATAATTAAATAAAAAATGTAAAACAAACGCACCCTTTACTTAAGAGAATCCCTCTCCAAAAGGAGGAGGATTGAGGTGTATATAGACTAGAAGTTCTTACCAAAGCTATTACTACCAATGATTTGGCTATATAAAGAGTTTGCCTGAGCTGTTCCACTACCATACACAGCATTTGCGGCAGCTCTTACGGCTTTTTCTATTTTTGCTCTTTCTTGTTGACCATACTCATATTGTTTTGGATCTTCATCAGGACCCATTAGCTCAATCAGTTACTCTTTTGTACCACTGAATGAGAGATAGGCTCTACCGTTGTAACGAATCATGATTATGCCGTTTCCGCCAACTTCCACTCCTACGATTTCACCGAAGTCATCACGTAGAGAGTAGTAGTTGCCTGACTTAGACATTCCTGACCCACCTAAGATACTATGAGCTTGAGATGCAGAAAGTTTAGTTGGAGCGGCTTGAACCACTTTTGTGCCTACTTTTACAATCTTATTGACAGGTTGTTTCGTTACACTTGAAGAAACCACATTTTTAGAAGTTAGCGTTCCGTTTGTGTACGTTTCTTTATAAGTGATTGTTTTTGTTCCGTTCGAACCGTTTTGTGCTACCACCTGTTTGCCCTTTTCTAAGTTAGCATCACTTTGGTACACAGTTTGGAATGGAATAGACTCCGTTGCTGTTGTCGATTTAGTAGTTATGCTATCCTTTTTCAGAATAGGAGTAGAAGTTGAGGGTGATTTAGCTTCAGTCTTCTTCTCTCCTTTTTCCGTAGCAGATGGTTTGTTTCCTGTAGATTGCTCGATGGTTGCTTTATTTCCATCTTCGTTTTCTGTTCCCATCACTCTTGTATCATCTTCTGTTTCAGTTTCTTTTGTATTGTCCTCTAGCTTATTATCCTCAGCTTGATTTTTTAACTTAGTTTCTTCTTTTCGTACATTTTTTTCAATTTGTTTCTCTTTATCTGCAATTATCGTTTCCTCTACATTTTCTTCTTTAAAACTCTGAGAAGCGACCAATCCACAAGATACTAAAACTAAAAATAAAATAAGTATAAGTACTGAAATAATTCCTTTCTTTAGCAAGTCTAACACCCTTTTCTGGATTAATATCTACCTTTTTTATATCGATGTAGATATCCTTTTTTTTACTGGGAATTAGACCCAAAGAAACATTGAGCTGTTAGCAGGAAGTTAAACTTACTCTAAAACAGTAAGACAATATCTCTCGTCAAAATCGTTTTAGTAGTCCTTGTTCAATTATCAGCTTCGTTAGTACAACAAGCAAAAGCTGCCCTTTTAACAGCCCTTGACTTATTTATTTAACCCGTTAGGCTTATTTACGTAACCCTATCCAGTATTTCAGCCACATAAAAGTCTATCAATGTTGTGAGTAATTGTTTTTAAAATCCTAATTTTGATTTACACTTTACCATCACAAAAAGGATTATTTTCTTGAATATCCGAAAAATATATGACAGCCGCATCGGTAGTGCAATTTCTGCTCTTTTTATGTAAATAAATAAGACCCTCTTTAACATAATCACTTATTGTTACTTTTTAAAAAGTACAAGATTCAAATTCTCTAAAACTAATATTAAGGTTTTTTAGCATTGTTGGATTACATAAGCTATTTATTGTTTTTTCCAATTACTTACACCTGGTTATATACAGAGTGTTTGCTTTTTATGCAGCCCTTGTTACAGTTGCGTTACAACCATTATGAGAATTATCTAAATGAAACTGGTAGCAAAGTTGGTAGATTTTGTGCCTACACGACACGAATAATATCCTGTAATATGACATTTGTAACAAGGAAATTAAAAGAATGTAACAGTGATAGAAAAAGAGAGTTACTTTTACATTCTTTTTGCTTGATAAAAAACAACAATATTAGGGGGAATTTCTTAATGAAGAAATTTACAAAATTAGTAGCAACAGCTTCTATCTTTACAGTAATGATGTCTACAATGGCAACAGGTACGTTTGCGGCGGATATTGGAGGTTCTTCAGAAGTTAATACTACAATTACTGCTGGTGACAAAAAAATTACAGCTCCAACTGGCTTTACCTTCACAGCGAACTTAGATGGTCGTGTCCAAACTGAAACAACTTCTCTTGGTACTTTAACAGTTAAAGATGCAACTGGTAGCGGTGGTGGTTGGACTGTATATGTTTCTGCAGACAAACTAAGCACGGCTACAGGAAAAAAATTAGCTAAAAGTACGATTGAAATTTCAGGTACTCCAACAATTAAAAACTTAGATAACTTATCTACAGATGGATTTACAGTAAAATCAGGAGACATTACAGGTACTACTCCGTTAGCTCTTGTAACTGCTGCATCAAATAAAGGAATGGGAACATTTGAATTCGCATTCGGTACAGATAGTCTTCAATTAACACTATCTCCTGATGAAACATATGTTGGTGAGGCATATTCAACAATAGTTAACTGGGATTTCACTGCAGCACTTCAATAATATTTCTTCACCATAATCCAATTTTCTACTAACAGTCATCTTCAGGATGGCTGTTTTTTTATTTTATCTTATTCTTTTTTGGTTATACTACCCGAAGAGGTGTTTATATCATGAAAAAGCTATATGTATTCGTTATTATGTTGTTTTTGATGATAGGATTATATCCAACTTCCATATTTGGCGAAAATACAAGTCCCATTTCCGTAAGCCCCGTTCTACCGGAAAACCAAGTAAAAGAAATCAGTTCCTATTTTTATCTACAAGTTGAACCTAATCAACAACAAATATTACATTTCAATGTACAGAATTTATCCGATAAAGAACAGACAGTTAAACTGTTCCCTGTAGATGCTTTTACCCTTCCTACCGGCGGAATTTTTTATGAGGAAAAGAGTGAAACAGACGATAGTCAATTACTTGAACCTACACTTGCTATATCCAATTTTATAACAATACCAGAAACGGTTACAGTTCCACCTAACTCTTCAAAACAAGTTGCTATAACCGTAAAAGTCCCCAATGTTACAGAAGGTACTTTCGTAGGAGCTATTCGAGCAGTTGGATTAAGTGATCAAGAACAACAAGTCGAAACTGGAGAGACAAATGTAACTATCCGTAACCAAATAACGTTCACAACAGGAATTGTGTTAGAACTACCGAATCAACCCAACCCACAGTTTTCATTTGGTGAAGTAGGAATACGGACGAATCCACCTACTACTGAATTGTGGTTTGAACTGTTTAACAAAGCTCAAATGGTATTAAGAGGAACAACGATATCCTATGAAGTGATATATCAAGATGAGGTACTATTTTCAGGAACTACTGAAGCTATCACGATGGTTCCCAATACAGTTATTCGTTTTCCAGTTGAATGGCAATATGGAGAGTTAGAACCTGGTACCTATCAAGTTAATCTATCAGCAAATGTAATGGGTGAGGAAATACAACACGAAGAATCTTTTGAAGTAGAAGATGAACAAACAGAGGAACATGAACAAAATTTAGAACAAGCCGATACCGAACATACTCAAACCGGCACAAGTCTTCCTTGGTGGATATGGGTCGTAGGGGGAGTAGTACTAATTCTTGTGTTCCTAATGGCCTATCTTCTTGGAAAACGAAATAGGAGATAGACCTCCATTAACATTCCATTTCAACCAATCCATAAGTTAATAGTAGTCCCTACTTTTATTTTCTTTTCTTCATCTTAATAACAAAACAACACATTCAGCCTTTCGAATTGCAGCTACAAGCAATCCGAGAGGCTTTTTTGGTTTTAAAAAGAAAAAGAGATAAATTGCATTAAATTAACCACATATTTTATGCGAATTTATAAGATAGATTTCAAATACTGCTGTAATCAAAATAAATCAAGAAATAAAAAAGAAGCTTCCCACGAGTTTGATCAACTCATGAGAAGCCTCCGTTAAGAACCTCAATGTTAGCAAAATGTTAGCATTCCACTCTCATCTTACTCATAAACCCTTATATATCAAGGGTCGAAGCGGCTTATTACATCATGCCGCCCATTCCACCCATGCCGCCCATGTCAGGCATTGCAGGAGCATCTTTTTCTGGTAGGTCAGCAATTACTGCTTCAGTTGTAAGGAACATAGCTGAAACAGAAGCTGCGTTTTGTAGTGCAGAACGAGTAACCTTAGTTGGGTCAACGATACCAGCGTCGATCATGTTAACCCACTCACCAGTTGCTGCGTTGAAGCCAATTCCAATTTCTTCGTTTTTCAAGCGTTCAACAACTACAGATCCTTCTAGACCAGCGTTGTGAGCGATTTGACGTACTGGCTCTTCTAATGCACGAAGAACGATGTTCACACCAGTTGCTTCGTCACCAGTTAATTCGATAGCAGCTACTTTATTATATACGTTCACAAGTGCTGTACCACCACCTGAAACGATACCTTCTTCAACTGCTGCACGAGTTGCGTTAAGAGCATCTTCAATACGAAGCTTACGTTCTTTTAGTTCAGTTTCAGTAGCAGCACCAACTTTGATAACTGCAACTCCACCTGCTAGTTTAGCTAAGCGCTCTTGTAATTTTTCTTTGTCAAATTCAGAAGTAGTTTCTTCCATTTGAACACGGATATTGTTAACGCGAGATGCGATCTTGTCAGATTCTCCAGCACCTTCAACAATTGTTGTATGTTCTTTTGTTACAACAATCTTAGAAGCGCGACCTAATTGAGTAATGTCAGCAGATTTAAGGTCTAAACCTAAATCTTCAGTGATGACTTGACCACCAGTTAGGATTGCAATATCTTCTAGCATTGCTTTACGACGGTCACCAAATCCAGGAGCTTTAACAGCTACTGCATTGAATGTACCACGAAGTTTGTTCACAACTAGAGTTGCAAGAGCTTCACCTTCAACATCTTCAGCGATTAGTAATAATGGCTTGCCTTGTTGAACAACTTGCTCTAATACTGGTAGGATTTCTTGAATGCTAGAAATCTTTTTATCAGTAATTAACACATATGGATTTTCAAGAACTGCTTCCATTTTGTCAGAATCAGTTACCATGTATGGTGAAGCATATCCACGGTCAAATTGCATACCTTCAACTACTTCTAGTTCAGTAGAGAAGCCTTTAGATTCTTCAATTGTGATAACACCATCGTTACCAACGCGCTCCATAGCTTCAGCGATCAATTGACCTACTTCTTTATCATCTGAAGAAATAGCAGCAACTTGTGCGATAGAATCTTTACCTTCAATTGGTTGTGAAATAGCTTTTAATTCTTCAACAGCTGTTACAACCGCTTTTTCAATCCCTCTACGAACAACCATTGGGTTCGCACCTGCTGTAACGTTCTTTAAGCCTTCGCGAATCATTGCTTGAGCAAGAACAGTTGCAGTAGTAGTACCGTCACCAGCTACATCATTAGTTTTGCTAGCAACTTCAGCAACAAGCTTAGCGCCCATGTTTTCAAATGCATCTTCTAATTCGATTTCTTTTGCAATCGTTACACCGTCATTTGTAATAAGTGGTGAACCAAATTTCTTCTCAAGAACCACGTTACGTCCTTTTGGTCCTAATGTTACTTTTACAGCATTTGCTAATGCATCAACACCACGAAGCATTGCGCGACGAGCATCTTCACTAAATTTAATTTCTTTTGCCATTCTAAGCCCTCCTCAAAAAATTAAAATAAGTATTCATATGATATAAAATGCTGTTTTCTATTAACCGATAACAGCTAAAATGTCGCTTTCACGTAAAATTAAGTATTCAGTACCTTCGTATTTTACTTCAGTACCAGCATATTTTGAGAAGATAATGCGATCACCAACCGCAACCTCTAAAGCGACTTTTTCACCACTGTCTAGTACACGACCCGTACCTACAGCAACTACTTTACCTTCTTGAGGCTTTTCCTTTGCGGAATCTGGTAATACGATACCGCTTGCAGTTTTTTCCTCTGATTCAACTAGTTCAATAACAACGCGATCACCTAATGGCTTTAACAAGTGAAACGACCTCCTCAAATAATTTATAATTAGTTTCGTTTTCTTATTAGCACTCAGTCGTCATGAGTGCTAACACAATTATTATATTAAATAATCTCAAACTATTTTGCAAGTAATTTGATATAGAAATTTGGAAAAAAATGATTCTTTTTTACAGGTAGAATTTGTCCACCTAACTATCCTATGTTACTAGCAGGAAAAATAAACCAACATTTTAATTTCTTTCAATGAAAATTTGGATTTGCATTATACTAATGGATAGGTATGAATATATGTTACAATACAAAAGGTGGACAATCATAAATTAATCCATCTATAAAAAGGAGATTTTCATGAAAGCACGCTATTGGTATGTCATCTTAACGTACATCGTCATGCAGTTCTCTGGAATACTTGGGATCCCGATTCTATTGGCTTTAGGTGTTGGAAAAAACCTTGATCCAGGGACTGCTACAAATACAATTATTGCATTATGGACTGTTATTAGTTTTGTGGCTGCACTTCCGATTGTATTATATTTATTAAGACAAGATATTAGGGAAAGACATCAAAACCTGCGCCGTTCATCTAAAGGCGAGGCAATTGGATGGGCCATTGCAGGAATATTTATGGCGATGACAGCCCAAATAGTTGCGGCAAATATTGAAGTTCATCTTTTTGGAATTGAGGCAGGTTCTGAGAACACACAAGAAATCATGGCCTTGGTAAAATCGTTACCATTGCTTGTCATCGTTGTTTCAGTAATTGGTCCAATTCTTGAAGAGATTATTTTCCGCCAAATTATCTTTGGATCTTTATATAAAAAATTTAATTTTTTCATCTCAGGCTTAATCAGTTCGTTAATTTTTGCAGTTGTTCATATGGATTTCACTCATATTCTCATTTATACCGCGATGGGCTTTACCTTTGCATTTCTCTATGTACAAACAAAACGAATTATCGTACCGATTTTTGCACATGTGGCGATGAATACTTTTGTTGTAGTGGTTCAGACGATTTTTGCAGATGATATAGAAAGGATCATGAAGAAAGCTGAGCAGCTGCAACAGACATTTATTGGGGGCTTTTAATTTATGCGAAGAACTTCACCTTTTGCAATGGGCATCATTTACGCATTAATGGGAATTTTATTTACTTATATTGCGATTAATAGTGCAAAGGAGACCGTCTGGAACTTTTCCACAATCCTTCTAGCCGTGGTCGCAACATTCGACTTTGGTGTGGCAATCCGAATGTTTGCCCTTCACTTCAAAATAAAGAAAGTAACAAAGGAAAAAAAATAACCTCCTCACGAGGTTATTTTTTTATACATTTTTCTTTATTCAATTGAATTAGCAGCCATCATTTCCGCCTTAAGCACCTTTCTGTAGGCACTTCTTGATACGAGAATACTGATTTCATACAATCCAAATAACGGCACGGTGACCATTAAATGAGAAATTAACTCTGGAGGCGTAATTAACCCTCCAATTACTAAAAGAACAAAATACGCATACTTTCGTATTTTCGTTAAGAACATTGGAGTGACGATTCCAAGCCTTGTTAAGAACATCACAACAACAGGCAACTGAAACAGGAAACCAAATGGTAAGGTTAGCTGTAATAGGAATTGAAAATATTCATTAATCCCGATTACCTGATTTATTTCAAGACGTCCTGCTAACCGCGTCATAAAGTCAACAACAAATGGAAATAGAATAAAATAGGAGAAAGATATTCCTAGTAAAAATAATATTACCGAAACTGGAATATAACTCAATGTTACCTTTCTTTCCCTCTCATACAAACCTGGACTAATGAAGGCCCAAAGCTGAAACAGTAAAAAAGGAGATGAGATAACAAATGCAATAATAAATGCAAAATTCATATAAATTTTAATTGGATCTGTTATCCGGAAAGCATTCATTGTCAACTCTTTAGCTTCTTCCGCGTTTTGCAAATAAACTATTACATGCTCTGCAAGAAAAAAGCTTCCTAAAGCAACAATGAAGAAGAAAACGACCACATAAATCAGTCGTTTTCGCAGCTCACCAATATGATCATAGACGGACATTTCTTTTTCTTCGTTCATGTGACTCATCCTATCATTACTTCACATCATGAGTTTCATTCTTCTTAACATCATCATCGTCATCATCTGCTAAACCTTTTGTTGCGTTCTTGAATTCACGCAAAGTATTACCCGCTGCTTTTCCTAATTGAGGTAACTTCTTTGGTCCAAAGATAAGTAACGCTGCAAATACGATCAATAGGATACTGCCAAAGCCAAGATTTCCCACTGTGAGTCACCTCCCTACAATTGTAAAGTCTATGTTTATTCTTCTTCATTTGAATAATGCTTTAAAAAGTAAACAAGTGCTTGTAGTTCAACAGCTAGATCAATATGGTGGACTCGTATATGGTCAGGCACATTGATTCTTGCTGGTGTGAAATTAAGAATCCCTTTGATTCCTTTTTTTACAAGGCGGTCAGTAATCGGCTGTGCAGCACCGACTGGTACAGTTAATATTGCAACCGTGACTTCATCAGGCAATACTTTTTCAAGATCATCTAAATGATGCACCGTAACTCCGCCAATACTACTACCTACCTTATTATAATCCACATCAAAGGCAAGCTCAATTTTTGTATTATTATTTTTCGAAAAATTATAGTGCAAAAATGCGGTACCTAAATTACCTACACCTATTAAGGTAACTTTCGTTAATTCGTCCTGATCAAGGGTCTTACTAAAAAAGGATAATAAGTAATTGACATTATAGCCATACCCTTTTTTTCCCAATGCGCCAAAATACGAAAAATCTCGTCTAATCGTGGCGGAATCAACCTTGACTGCATCACTTAGTTCTGCAGATGATACCCTCTGCTTCCCTGAGGCGTGCAAATTTTTCAAAAACCGATAATAGAGTGGCAGCCTTTTGGCAGTTGCTTGTGGTATTTTTGATTGTTCCAGATTCATGTTTTATTCCCCCGCTACTGGCCTTTTGAAATCTCCATTCTTTCCACCTGTTTTTTCGGCTAAATAGGTTGGTCCAATCACCATTCCTTTATCAACCGCTTTACACATATCATAAACAGTTAACGCACAAACTGAAGCAGCCGTAAGGGCTTCCATCTCAACGCCAGTACTTCCTTTAGTTTTAACTGATACGGTAATATGTAAAATATACTCGTCTTCGGTCGTCCAGTTAAACTGAATATCTACGCCCTTCAATGCCAAAGGATGGCACATCGGAATGATCTCTGATGTTTTTTTAGCTGCCATAATACCAGCAACTTGAGAAACCGCGAGAACGTCCCCCTTGCTAACCTCATTATTTATGATTTGCTCATAAATCAATTTATTTACAGTTATACTTGATTTTGCAATTGCTGTCCGAACGGTTTCCGACTTTTCCGTTATGTCGACCATTCTTGCTCGGCCTTGCTCGTTAAAATGGGTAAATGATGTCATTTTCAAAACCCTCCCATAAACTATACACTATTTTACCACATCTGTCTTTGGAATTACTGTGAACATTATCATTGCAGTTGCTCTATTAAGATAATATAAGATACACTGTTGATAGAAACAAGAGGTGAAATAATATGATTTTACTACAAGTAAATCAGCTCAAAAAGTATTTTGCTGCTGATCTTATTTTATCGAATATAAAATTAGAAGTACAAACGCGTGACCGGATTGCAGTTGTTGGTCGAAACGGTGCTGGAAAGTCTACTCTATTAAAAATCATTGCAGGCCAGATGTCCCATGATGGCGGTGAAATCATTAAGCCGAAAAGCGTCAACATCGATTACCTCGCACAGGATACTGGACTTGAATCAACTCTTACCATTTGGCAAGAAATGCTGACCGTCTTTGCACCTTTACAAAAACTAGAAAAAGATCTGCGAAACCTAGAAGTAAAAATGGGAGACCCATCCGTTTTTGAAAATCCAGTTGATTATCAAAAGCTGCTCGAAGAATACGACCAGCTCCAGGTCGATTTTAAGGAAAAGGGTGGATATCAATATGAAGCCGATATTCGTTCTATACTTCATGGTTTTAATTTTACAGAAGATGACTACGAAACGAAAATATCCAGCTTAAGCGGTGGTCAAAAAACACGTCTGGCCCTTTGTAAACTATTACTAACAAAGCCTGATTTATTGATTCTGGACGAGCCGACAAACCACCTCGATATTAGCACGCTTACCTGGCTTGAACAATATCTCCAAGGCTATCCTGGGGCACTCTTAATAGTATCCCATGACCGATACTTCCTAGACAAAGTCGTTAACCAGGTCTATGAGATTTCTAGACATACAAGCACCAAATATGTCGGAAACTACAGCAACTACTTAAAAATAAAGGCTGAAAACTATGAGCTCGATCTTAAAAAATTCGAAAAACAACAGGAAGAAGTTGAAAAATTAAAAGACTTTATCGCTAAAAACCTAGTCAGAGCTTCAACAACGAAACGCGCCCAAAGCAGACGAAAACAGCTTGAGCGTATGGAGCTGATGGACAGGCCATTAGGTGATGAAAAATCAGCTTCTTTCCATTTTGACATTGAAAGACAAAGCGGAAATGACGTATTAAGTGCAAAAGACATTACCGTTTCCTATGAGAAAACCAAACCGATCATTAAAAATGTTCATTTCAATATTTACCGCGGAGACAGTATTGCCTTAGTCGGTCCAAATGGGATTGGTAAATCAACCTTATTGAAAGCAATTATTGATAAGCTTGAGCATGTGGAGGGAACGATTCGCTTCGGATCACATGTAACGATTGGATACTATGATCAACAGCAGGCTGACCTTACCTCCAATAAACGGGTACTAAATGAATTATGGGATGAATATCCGCTTAAACCTGAAAAAGAAATCCGCACGGTTCTTGGGAACTTCCTATTTTCAGGGGATGATGTGTTAAAAACTGTTTCAACCTTAAGCGGTGGTGAAAAAGCGAGACTTGCACTTGCTAAGCTGATGATGGAAAAATCAAACTTCCTCATTCTTGATGAGCCGACGAACCACCTTGACCTTGATAGTAAGGAAGTACTCGAAAATGCACTAATTGATTATCCTGGGACTATCCTTTTCGTATCCCATGACCGGTACTTTATTAACCGTATCGCAACAAAAGTGTTTGAGTTATCCCCAGATGGACTAACAGAATACCTTGGTGATTACGATTACTACCTTGAAAAAAAGTTCGAAATGGAAGAATTGGCTAGACTTGAAGCACAGGAGAAAAAAGTGGATAAACAAGAAGTCATCCAAGAGAAAACAACATATGAACAAGAAAAGGAATTAAAGAAGCAAGAGCGCCAACGAAAACGAAGAATCGAAGAAATTGAACGGGAAATCTCTTCCCTTGAGGAAAAAAACGAAGTAAATGAGCAGCTTCTTTGTGACCCAGAGGTTTACCAGAACCATGAAGAAGTTCAACGAATTAATGAGGAAAATGAGAAAATTTCTGCTAAGCTTGAAGCACTAATGGAGGAATGGGAATCCCTCCATGAAATAAGTGGATAGACCTTTTCACCTATCCACAGAAATAAGTTATCCCCATCTAAATATCATTTCAGATGGGGATTTTTTGTACTATTTTCCACATTTTTTCGAGTTATGCACCGTTTTATCCACACTATCCACATTCATCAACATAGTTATCCACAAAAATGTCCACAAACCCAGTTTAGTTATTTCAGTACTTTCTATTAGTTTTCCACAAAATCCGTGAATCTGTGGATTATTTATCAACAAGAATATAGCACTTATGAACTACTTTTTATCTTTTGCTACTCATACGTGACATGAGAGTTTTCGTCTATGCTTGGACTTATTATTTCATCTTTTATCGTCAAAAAATTATTTCCGACTGACTCTGATTTCCTCATACACTCATTCTTATATTTCGTAGAATCGTGCTCATAGGAATATACTCTTTCTATATTTCTCATATAGGATGGCGTAATTGTTCCCTTTACACATACTTTAACGTCAGTTTTTGGATCAACATTCTGCAATGAGAAACCTGTCAGATCAGCATTACCCGTAATATAAATACTTGAGTTCAATGGTTTCATAATTTGATCATGCAATTTGGCATCCCCAATAATCACAATAGTAGAATGAATAAACCCATTAGGATTAAACTTTCCGATTCTTGTAGGATTATTTTCATCGATACTATAAATTATTAACTTAGAATTTGAAACTGCATGCGACAAGTGATCTAGGTTGACTCCTTTATTAAAAACAATGGAGGAATTAGAGATTCCATTCGTACTTGGAATGTCGCTCGGATCCAAATCAGACCTACAATCTACCTTGGTATTATTCTTTTTAAAGTCATCTGTTGTACATTGACGCAGGTCTTTATTTTGCACAGAGTTAATAATGTCCTCATATATAGGTACAGGAGTTGGAGCACCTTTTGTTATTTCGATACTATTTATGTTAATGAAATAGGAAAAATCAAATGTTGCCGTCAATATTTTTTCAAGATTGTCCCCATAATAACCATAACTTTCAAAAGCAATCCTGTAACATTGTGAATTGGCAGGTGTTTGAGGTGAGCAAGTCGTTTGCATAATCCCGTCTGGCTTAATTTTAATCTTAAATGAACTCTTTTCATCCACAGACTTTTCTGGGAGAAATCCATCCCCGGAGTGTGTAAAGAGTGAAAGATCGGCTTTATATAAATTATTTAATTCAATAGGAAACTCATTATTAAATTGTTCAATTAGAACCTCTTTTGTTGCAGCATTCGTAAAGTAGCGATTAATGATTTCCTTTTGCTTTGTTTGATTATATAATTGCTCATTTAAGAAAGACTTTAATTGAGTTTCATAATATACTATTCCCATTTCCGCAATATCGGTAGTTTTTATGTCCGATTCTGTCTTACTAATTTGCTTCATGTTATTCATTGAAGCACCCATTACTGCCAAACCTAAGACGGAAATCACAGTGAGTATTAATAAAACAACTACTAGGGACATTCCTTGTTCATTTTTTATATTCCTCATTGTATTCCTCCTTACAGTCTGGAAATAATCGTTTTAATCTCAGATGTTTTACTTGGTTGCTTTTTATCTTTTATTATGATTTTAATGTGTAAAGGTTGAGAAGAATCAACGGTCGTTTCCGTCGAAAATGGGACCTCGTTAGATTCTTGAGAATTGTACAATGAGTACACATAATTTTCATTAGCTATATCAACAGTATGAACAATGTTTCCCGTTGCATCTTTTCCGATGAGCTGAATGTTATGAGCATCTGGGCTCTGATCGACGACAATATCATACGATGCATATGTTTCATGGGCTTTAGTAATAGTAGTGACGAGAATATTCATCTCTTGTTGTCTTGAAACATTATCCTTTGATTTTTCCGAGTAGTTCATCCCATTTAGTAAAACACCATAGATTAGTATGCTTACTATTGAAAAAATCGCTAATGTAGCAAGTAGTTCAATCAGTGTAATTCCATCACTGTTTCGGAGGTACTTTTTCATCTGCTAATCCTCCTTTAATTCTCAAAATAGGTGAAAGTTTCGGATAAGATGGTTGTCCCTTTTAATACTTGAACATTTAATTTTGATAATGATACATCTACCTGATCATCACTGCTTGTATCCACATTGACTTTAACGGTAAAGTTTTGTTCTGTAAAAATAAACGTCAAAATATCATTGTTTAGTTGAATATCCTCGGTTACATTTAATTGGGGATAACTCGATTTTGGAATAAATGTCTCAGTAGAAGTTCTCGAAGTAAGAATCAAATCTTTTAGCGCTAAATTTTTTTCTTCATTTATTTTAAATTCTTCTTGTACTTCTCTTGCAATATTAGTTGCGGTCATTTTGTCAGAGGAGACTCCATTATATTTAGCTGACATGATAAAAAATGACATGAAACTGAGCAAGATAATAGTCAAAATAGCAATTGAAGCAACTAATTCTATTAAGGTAACTCCTTTTTCATTCTTAATGGATTGACTCAAGCAATCACCTTCAATCATTATTTTCAAGTGGCTATCCTACCATGTTATATAACTAAATAGTATTATACATGATTTTTAACAAGGCATTCCGTATTTTAAGAGCAAGTGTAGGTAAAAAGTCATATTGGTTGAATTTAAAAAGTCCCAAGTGTTTGTTTTTACACTTGGGACTTTCTATATTGTAGAATTAAAAGTTAGATCTCAATATCTAAACCAGGATTGGCGTTTAATGCATAGGATGAACGTTTCCCTTTTTCATATAAGACACTTCCAACTGCTGCAATCATTGCAGCGTTGTCTGTACAAAGCGAAAGTGGCGGAATAATAAGCTTCACTTCTGGCATTTCCGAAAAGGCATGCTCTAATGCTGCTCGCAGCCCTTTATTGGCCGCAACTCCACCAGCCAATAGAACTTGTTTTACTTGATACTCTTTCGCAGCCTTCACCGTTTTTGTTACTAAAACATCAATAACACTTTCCTGAAAGCTTGCAGCTACATCCTTCGGCTCAAGTGTTTCCCCACGCTGCTCTGCATTATGAAGAGTGTTAATGACAGCTGATTTTAACCCACTAAAACTAAAATCATATGAATCCTCTTCCAGCCATGCCCTTGGTAAATCAATTGTCGCCGTTCCCTCATGTGCAAGTCGATCAATATGCGGCCCACCCGGATATGGAAGACTAAGTGTTCTAGCTACTTTGTCATATGCCTCGCCAGCAGCATCATCCCGTGTTTCCCCGATGACTTTAAAGGAGGCATGCTCTTCCATATAGACAAGTTCAGTATGACCACCGGACACAACTAACGCTAATAATGGAAACTCCAGCTCCTCAACTAATCGATTAGCGTAAATATGACCTGCAATATGATGAACTCCTAAAAGGGGAATATCGTGGGCAAACGCAACCGCCTTGGCCGCATTAACTCCAATTAATAAAGCCCCTACTAGGCCTGGGCCCTCTGTTACAGCAATTCCATCAATATCGTCAAATGTGACATCAGCCTGCTTCAATGCTTCTTCAATTACAAGCGTAATCGCTTCAACGTGATGCCTTGACGCAATTTCAGGAACAACCCCACCAAAGCGTTTATGGCTTTCTATTTGTGATGCAACTACATTTGATAGTATTTCCCGTCCATTTTGTACAATTGAAACAGCGGTTTCATCACAGCTTGTTTCAATCCCCATTATTAATTGATTATCACTCATGTAAATTCACCCACATTACTAGCGCATCTTCATTATTGTCAGTATAGTAATTTTTCCGGATTCCACCAGGCTTAAAACCTAGTTTTTTATAGAGGTTTTGGGCGATATGGTTGGACACTCTCACCTCAAGTGTCATCGTAGCTGCCTGATGCTGCATCGCCAAAAGCTTCGCCTGCATCAACAAAGCTTCCCCTAGTTTTCTTCCTCTATATTCCGGAAGTACAGCAATATTGGTAATGTGACATTCATCTAAAATAAGCCACATGCCACAGTACCCAATTACTTCACCGTTATCCGTCATCACAATATACTTAGCAAACTGATTATGAACCAACTCATTATAAAAAGCTTCTCTTTTCCAAGGGACGGTAAATGCTGATGTTTCAACCTTCATGACACCGTCAATGTCCTCCAGTGTCATGAAGCGAAACAAAATCTGTTGATTAATGATCTCTTCCATGCTTACCCCTGCCTCTTCCCTAGCCAATTCGCTTCTGCCTCTGCCAACCGAATATAATTTGGCACAAATGTATGAACATCCACAGGTTCTTTCTTCAAACCTAGCTCCGCCAGCTCACTTGGCCTTGGATTCCAATCTGTGTATGGTGCAACATATGCAAATTGCTCCAAATCGGTTTCTATCTGTTTCTTGTGAATCACTACATCATTACCGTTAAAAAGAACCGGTGTCTCTTTCTTTTTAAGCTCTTCAAGCCATTCCGATAATAAAATAATTTTATCTTCTTCTATACAAGTCAGAGTCTCTCCTTCATATTGATAAAGACCTGTATACACTTGTCCTCTTCTAGCATCAAAAAGTGGAGAAATATAGCCATTAAAATACCTGCCATTCGCTGCTACCACTTCAAGACTCGACACTCCTACTAATGGAATCTGTAAGGACCAAGCTAATGTTTTCGCAATTGTGACCCCAATTCTCACCCCGGTATATGATCCTGGCCCCATAGCCACAACAATTTTTTCAAGATCCTTAGGCTTAATTCCGCATTCCTTCATTAATTGTTCAATTGTCGGCATCACACGGACCGAATGGTTTTTTGGTAGATTTGTAATGACCTCCCCGACCACCTTTTCTTCATCAACAATCGCGACCCCTAATACATAATTGGACGTATCTATAGCTAAAACCTTCATTCGCCAAATAACTCCTCACATAAATGTTGATACCTTTCCCCTAATGGTATCACCGTAATCTTACGTTTTGTATCTCCTAGATGCTCAATTCGAATGGTGAGCCGGTCCGATGGCAGCCAATCTTCAATCAGATGCGCCCATTCAATTACAGTCACGCCTTCCCCTTCAAAATATTCATCAAATCCAAGATCCTCATCACTATGCTCCAAACGATACACATCCATATGATACAAAGGAATTCGCCCATGGTACTCCTTTATAATCGTAAACGTCGGGCTATTCACCGTTCTCGTAATACCTAGTCCTTTTGCCAGCCCTTTTGTAAAAGTTGTCTTTCCAGCCCCTAAATCACCCTCAAGAGTGATGACATCGCCAGCTTCAAGTTTTTCGGCCAAGCGATGAGAAAAACTCCCCGTTTCATCAGGCGTATTCGTAATCAACTCATATTTTTCCATACAATCCACCTTATTTAGTAAAATGATTATACCCTTTCATCTCAAGCTTCTGTAATTGTCCATTTAGGTTTAAAAATACAGCCGAAGCACCTTCAGAAACAGTGCCAATCTTTGAAAGGATATAACCATGTTCTTTTGCCTTTTTCTGTAGTATATCCCAATCAGAAGCGGCCATTGTCCCAACGAGTTCAAAGTCCTCTCCACCATATAATGCAAACTTAAGAGCACCGTCTTTAAACTGCCTTAAAATAGCTTCACTTAATGGAATTTTATCACTATCTAAGACTAATGTAACACCACTAGCCTTTGCAATCTCATTTGCTTCACTTGCTAATCCATCACTAATATCATTTAAAGAGACCCTTTCAAAAGTAGATAAAAGCCTCCCAATCTCAACTCTGGGTGACGGATATTGATGTTTCTTAATAAGCCTTTCCTCTAACCCCGTAAACGAATGATTTCTACCATTGTTTAATAACAGATTCAACCCCGCAGCTGAATCACCAATCGTCCCCGTCACAAAAACGATGTCTCCTGGATTTGCATGGCTGCGTAAAAAATGCTTTCCTTTTTCAACCTCACCAAGAACCGTAACAGTTATCACCAAATTCTCTGCAATTGATACAGTATCGCCGCCAATTAAATCCATCGCGTACTTATCTGCTAGCATTGCCATCCCTTCATAAATCGATAACAAATCGGCTTCATTCCATCCATTAGGAATCGCAATAGACACCAAATAATAGGTAGGTATGCCACCCATCGCCGCTATATCACTAATATTAACAGCCAACGCCTTGTATCCAATTTGATAAGGATTCATTGTGTGAGAATTAAAATGAACCCCCTCTACCATAGTATCCATACAGATAATTTGTTCCATATGTTGCGTCGGTCTGAATAGCGCAGCATCATCGCCAATTCCTGCGATTAAACCAGTTCTGGAGACACGCTTCGGTTTGATTTGATCAATAAAGTGAAATTCATCCTGCAATGCCATCATAGTCACTCCTATTATGTTAGAACGAGTCAGTGAAAAAAAGCCCTAGGACAACGCCTAAGGACCTTTATACAATAGTATCAGTTTACCGTATTTCAACAAAATCAGCAAAAAAAGAAACAAAATTTATGAATTTTTGAGTTTGAAGGGGTACGGGTTAAAATTGGGGTTGGTGGTTGATGAAGGACTTTTCGACGGTGTGTCACTTGCGGCCGGGGCTTCATATGTTCGATGAAGAACTTTCCGGAGCTTACGGTCGAGGCTTCCCTGAGAAAAGGATTTAAATGAGAGAACTTATTTCCTTTCCCTTCTTAAAACAGAAAAAAACCACAACATTATATGTTGTGGAAAACTCAAAATTTACTATTAAAATAAAAAACGAAACCTAAAGTTTCGTGTATCAGTAAAATATGGCGGTCCCGACCGGGATCGAACCGGCGATCTCCTGCGTGACAGGCAGGCATGTTAACCGCTACACCACGGGACCATTTGGTTGCGGGGGCAGGATTTGAACCTACGACCTTCGGGTTATGAGCCCGACGAGCTACCAGACTGCTCCACCCCGCGATAATAGAAATTATATTATTTTATCTCATGCGCATAGTTTGCACAAGACTGTCCCTTCCTCTTCTAGCTAATTCTAGAAGCTGTGTCCGTCGGGACAACTCGCAGTTATTTCGATGATGCAACGCTCGTTGCTCCACCCCGCGATAATATAATATAAAGCCTAGCGACGTCCTACT